>NZ_JAAALA010000060.1 GCF_009905535.1 Caulobacter sp. SLTY
GACCACGGCGCGGGGGCGGCGGACGATGGCCTCGATGCGGGCCATCCACTGGTTGGCGGCCTGGGCGCACTGCGCGGCGGTCGGCGCCTCGCGGCGGGTCTCATCGCCGCTCGCCCACAGCTCCAGCTCGAAGTCGGGGTAGCGGGGGTCATCGAAGACCAGCCTCAGCACCACCTGCCGCGCGCTGGCCGGCACCCGGTCGAGCGGCTTGCGGTTCTCGCCGCGAAACACGCGGGCGACGACTTCGCCATCGATCAGCAGTTCGCCGCCGACAACCTCCTCCAGCCGGTAGACCATGCACCAGTCACCCTTGTCCCAGGCGGTGGCGAACAGGCCGCTCTCCAGAGACAGCCCGGCGCCGCGACCCCGGCCGCGAGCGATGATGGTGGCTTCGGACGGCGCGTTCATGACCCGCCGGAGCGCCGCGCCGATCCGGCGGTCCTCATTGGTGAGCCACAGCACGAAGCTGCCTAGGAAGGTCACCACCGTGCCGGCCAGGGCCAGGGTCAGAAGCACGCGCGCCAGATCGCTCATGATGCGAGGCTAGCCGGATTCCTCTGGCCATCCCAACGTCCTGTCGCCGCGCAGCCTCGGCCAGCGGTCGTCATTCTTCCTTGGGTTTGGGCTTGGGCAGTTTGCTGAACAGCAGCTTGTCGATGCGCCGCTCGTCCATGTCGATGATCTCGATCCGATAGCCGCCGTAGGTCAGGGTCTCCCCCTCCGCCGGCAGGTGACCCAGGCGCTGCAGCACCAGGCCGGCGGCAGTGTGGAAGCCCCCATCGTCATCCAGGTTGAGGCCCAGCTCCTTGTTGAGGTCGTCCAGATCCGCTCGGCCATCGACCAGGAAGCTGCCGTCCTCGCGCCTGACGATCGACTGGGCCGAGTCCTCATCGTGGCTCTCGGGGAAGTCGCCGGCGATCATCTCCAGGATGTCGATGGCGGTGACCACCCCCTCCAGCGCGCCGAACTCGTTGACCACCAGGGCCATGTGGTGCGGCGTCTGCTTGAACAGCTCGAGCGCCTTCAGCACGGTGGTGGTCTCGGGGATATAGAGCGGAACCACGACCAGTGAGGCCAGGTCCAGCGGCCCGTCGTCCAGCACCCGGTCGAGCACCGCCTTCTTGTGCACGATGCCGGCCGGCTCATCGATGTCCATCCCGTCCGCGACCACGATGCGGCTGTAGGGACAGGCGCGAATCTCGTTGCGCTGGGTCTGTTCGTCGTCGGCCAGGGACACCCAGTAGACGTCCTTGCGCGGCGTCATGGCCACCCGGATCGGCCGGTCGCCCAGGCGCATGACTTCGCCGATGATCGCCTGTTCGCCCGGTTCGATCAGACCTGCGTTGGCGCCTTCGGCCAGCACGGTCTCGACCTCCTCCTGCGTGATCGCCTCGCCGCTGTCGTCCTTGACGCCGAGCAGCTTGAGCAACCCGGCGGTCGAGAAGGTGAGCAGGCTGACGAAGGGATGCATCGCCCTGGCCATCAAAGACAAGGGGCGCGAGACGATGCCAGCTATGGTCTCCGGATAGATCATCGCGAACCGCTTGGGCGCCAGCTCGCCCAGCACCAGCGAGAAGTAGGTCAGGGCCACGACGACAATCCCGGTCGAGATGATGTCCGCATGGTCGTGGATGAAGGCCAGGCCCTGAACGTCGGCGATCGACTTCTGCAGCTCTCCGGCGATGGTTGCCTGGCCGTAGGCGCCGGCCAGGATGCCGATCAGCGTGATGCCGACCTGAACGGCCGACAGGAACCGGGTGGGGTCCTCGGATAGCTTCAGCGCCTCGGCGGCGCCTTGGTCGCCCTTCTCGGCGCGGGACTGAAGCTTGGCTTTGCGGGAGGAGACCACGGCCAGTTCGGACATGGCGAAGATGCCGTTGAGCACCACGAGGAGCAGCACGACGGCAATGGCAATGAGAAGCATCGTCTCTGGTCAGGCGACGGGGCGCGACATGCCCCACGTCGACAAGCATAGGGCCGGATCGCTTGTAACGCGAGATGCGGCGTGGAGGTCGGTCCGTAAACACCCGTTAACCATGTTCCGGCACTGCTGAGCCTCTTTTCCGATTCCACGCGTGAGGCTTTCCCCATGAACGGCGCAGAGGTGCTCGACGTCGGCCGTGACGCCATCTGGCTGACCATCCAGCTGTCGGCCCCTGTGCTGATCGTGGGCCTGGTGGTCGGGGTGGCGATCGGCCTGATGCAGGCGCTGACCCAGATCCAGGAGGCGACCCTGGTCTATGCCCCGAAGATCGTCGCGATCTTCGTCTCGCTGCTGCTGTTCCTGCCGCTGATGGGCGCCCTGATGGGTGGGTTCATGCGCAATATCGCGGCCCGCATCGCGGGCATGTAGGTGGAGTCCTACGCCACCGCTGCTCAGGTCTACGCCGCCGGGCTGATCTTCGCCCGGGTGGGGGCGCTGGTCATGCTGCTGCCCGGCATCGGGGAACAGAGCGTGCCGCCGCGCATCCGGCTGTCGTTTGCCCTGTTGATGTGCCTGCTGCTCAGCCCGCTGGCGGCAAAGAATGTCTTCGTGCCAGCGACCATGGGCGACGTGGGGGCTCAGGTGATCCGCGAGGTGCTGATCGGCCTGACCATCGGGATGATCCTGCGCCTGTTCCTTTCGGCCCTGGCGACGGCGGGTGAGGTGGTGTCGATCCAGACCACACTTGGCTTCGCCCAGACGGCCAACCCGATGCTGGGCCAGCCCAACGCCACCCTGTCGACCTTCCTCAGCCTGATCGGCGTGGTGCTGATCATGACCACCGACCTGCACCACCTGTTCCTCGGGGCCATGGTCAACAGCTATGATCTCTTCCCGCTCAGCCGCTCGACCGTGCCGGTCGGTGATGCCGGAACGCTGGCGGTGCGAACCGTGGCCGGAAGCTTCGCGCTCGGCATCCAGCTGGCGGCGCCGGTGATCGTGTTCTCGATCATCTTCAACCTGGCGGCGGGGCTGATCGGCCGGGTCATGCCCCAGTTCCAGATCTATTTCGTCTCCTCGCCCCTGGCGGTGATCTTCGGCCTGTCGATCTTCGCGCTCAGCCTGGGCCTGGTCGGCATGGTCTGGCTCAACCGCTACCGCGAGATGCTCAACCTGTTCACCGGGGGGGCCGGCTAGATGGCTGAAGAGAACGAAGCCTCCTCGAAGACAGAAGAGCCGACACCGAGGAAGCTCGAGGAGGCCCGGCGCAAGGGTGACGTCGCCAAGACCCAGGACCTGCCTCAGCTGGCCAGCCTGGCTGGGGTGATGGCGGTGATCCTGATCGGCGGTGGCTGGCTCGCGCAGGACATGGTCGGCCGGCTGCTGCCCTTCATCGCCCGGCCGGAGGAGATGGACCTGTCCGGCACGGGCGGGGTGTTCGTCGCCCAGGAGGCCATGATGGCCAGCCTGCCGGCCCTGGCGGCGGTAATGATCGCCGCCTGCCTTGCGGGGATCGGCGGCAACCTGATCCAGCACGGCCTGATCTTCACCGGTGAAAAGATGAAGCCGGACCTGAAGAAGGTCAGCCCTCTGGAGGGGTTCAAGCGGATCTTCGGGCCGGACGGTTGGGTGCAGTTCATCAAGAGCACCCTGAAGATCACGGTCACCGGCCTGGTCGCGTGGCTGGTGCTGGAACCCCACGCCAAGGAGTTGCAGGCCCTGGCCGCGGCCGATCCGGCCGCCATGTTGCCGGCGACCATGGCGCTGGTGCGGGCGCTGGCCTTCGCGGTGATCGCCTTCCTCTCGGTGACCGCCCTGGCCGACTGGTTCTGGCAGCGCTTCCGCTTCATGCAACGCATGAAGATGAGCCGCGAGGAACTGAAGGACGAGTTCAAGCAGACGGACGGCGACCCCCACGTGAAGGCGAAGCAGCGCCAGATCCGTCACGAGCGCTCCCGCCGGCGGATGATGCAGGCGGTGCCCGAAGCGACCGTCGTGGTGATGAACCCGACCCACTACGCCGTGGCGCTGAAATACGTGGCCGGCGAAACCGCCGCGCCCGAATGCGTCGCCAAGGGACTGGACGAACTGGCCCTGCGCATCCGCGCTGTGGCCGAGGAGGCCGGAGTGCCCATCATCGAGGACCCGCCGCTGGCCCGCGCCTTGTTCGCCACCACCGAGGTCGACCGCCAGATTCCCGAGGCCCACTATGAGGCGGTGGCCAAAATCATCGGCTTCGTCATGGGTCAGAAGGCGCAGCGGGCGACGACGCTGCGATGAGGGGCAGGCCCCCGATTCGGGCACAGCTCAAATAACGAGTAATCTCAATGAGTGATTCGACCATTCCGGCAGTCAAGGACGCCATGCCCAAGGGCGAGATGAACGGCAGGAAATTCCGGTTCGACCCGCTGGTGGCGTGGGCGGCGGTGATGTTCGTCGTGGCGGCGGGCTTTCTGGCCCTGCCGGCTCTGGCGCTGGACGGCGGCACGCGCGTCAGCCTGTTCCTGTTGATCGGCCTGGCGGGCATCGTAGGCCTGGGCCTCTTCGCCTTCCGCGCCTCGGTCGCCTCCGATCCGGAGGACGATATGCCGTTGCTCAACGCCGTTATCGACGCCCTCTCTGAGCCCGCCGCCATCGCCGGGCTGGACGGCCGGGTGCTGGCCGCCAACGCCGGCTGGACCGCCGACGTCGGTTCGGCCGGTCGGCTGCCGCGCAATGGCCAGGCCGCCGGGCTCTACGGAGCCTTCAACCGCGCCCGGCGCGGTCTGGCGGCCAATACGGCTTTGAAGCTGAAGAATGGCGAGCGCGACCTTTCGGTGACCGGTGTGTCGCCCGGTCGCTTCCTGCTGCGGCTGGCCCCGGCCCCGGCCGAGTTCTCACCGCCGGTCGAGGCGCCGACGGCGCTGGCCATCCCCTCGGTGGCCGACGGCGGCCTGGACGCGCTGGCGTCCGCCTCGCCATTCGGCGCGGCTCTGCTGGACGGCGCCGATGTGTTCAGCGCCCGCATCGTCGAGGCCAACACGGCCTTGAGCGACATCACCGGCGGCAAGGCGACTCCGGGCCTGGTTTTCGGCGAATTGGTCGCCGAGGCGTCCCGCCTCGACGCAGGCCTGGGCGCGGCCGAGGGCAAGGCAGGCCCGTTCGAGGTGCGGCTGGCCCACGACGCCACTCGCGTCGGCCACCTTTATCTCAATCGCCAGGGCGGCCGGCTGACCGCCTACCTGGTCGATGTCTCCGAGCAGAAGCAGATCGAGCTGCAGCTGGCGCAGGCCCAGAAGATGCAAGCCATCGGCCAGCTGGCCGGCGGCGTGGCCCACGACTTCAACAACCTGCTTACCGCCATCCAGCTGCGGCTGGACGAGCTGTTGCAGCGCCATCCGCTGGGTGACCCCTCCTACGAAGGCCTCAACGAGATCCGCCAGACCGGTGTCCGCGCCGCCGACCTAGTCCGCAAGCTGCTGGCCTTCAGCCGCAAGCAGACGGTGCAGCGCGAGGTGCTGGAACTGGGCGAGCTGATCAGCGAGTTCGAGGTCCTGCTGCGCCGGCTGCTGCGCGAGGACGTCAAGCTGGTCACCGACTATGGCCGCAACCTGCCCCTGGTGCGTGCCGACAAGAGCCAGCTGGAAACCGCGGTCATGAACCTGGCCGTCAACGCCCGCGACGCCGTCCGCGCCGCCGGCAGCGGCGGCACGGTGCGCATCCGCACCGCGCGGGTGACCCATGTCGAAGCCGCCAACCTCGGCTACGCTGGCCTGCCGATGGGCGACATGGCCCTGATCGAGGTCAGCGACGATGGCCCCGGCATCCCGCCGGAGGTGGTCGGCAAGATCTTCGATCCCTTCTTCACCACCAAGCCGGTGGGTGAGGGAACCGGGCTGGGCCTGGCCACGGTGTACGGCATCGTCAAGCAGTCGGACGGCTGGATCCATGTGGAGAGCGAGCCGGGGCAGGGGGCGACCTTCCGCATCTTCCTGCCGGTGCACGTGCCGCCGCTGAACGCCCCGGCGCCGGTGGAAGCGGTCAAGCCCGCTCGCCCGGCGGCGCGCGACCTCTCCGGCGTCGGCCGCATTCTGTTCGTCGAGGATGAGGATGCGGTGCGCGGCGTCGCCGCCCGCCTGCTGCGCGCCCGCGGCTATGAGGTGATCGAAGCCAGCGACGGCGAAGAGGCGCTGGAACTGGCGATCGAGCATGCCGGGACGATCGACCTGCTGATCAGCGACGTGATCATGCCGGGCATGGACGGCCCCACCCTGTTGAAGAAGGCCCGCGTCCACCTGGGCGACGCCCCGGTGATGTTCATCAGCGGCTATGCCGAGGCCGAGTTCAGCGACCTGCTGGAAGGTGAGGAGGGGGTCTCCTTCCTGCCCAAGCCCATCGACATCAAGACCCTGGCCGAGCGGGTGAAGCAGCAGATCGCGGCCTAGCGGATCGTCGATATCACCGTCCCGCGAGCGTACTGCGTTTCTCTCGACAGACGCGAAAACCCGTTGTCATCTGGGCACCTTGCTTCAGCCAGGAACCCCGGAGCCTTCATGCGTTCCGCTCTTCCGATCTTCGCCGTTGCGACCGGCCTCTCCTTAGTTGCGGGCGCCGTCAACGCTCAGGCTACCCCGTCGGATGTCCGTGACTTGGTCGGCGCCCGCGCCGCTGGGGGTGAATCCGAGCTGGCGGCGCGCGGCTATGTCAACGCCGGCGGCCAGGCCGGCGATGACCGCAAATGGACCTACTGGTGGAACGAACGGCGCGGGGTCTGTCTGTCGGTCACGACGATGAACGGCCGCTATGACGCCATCGTGGCTACTCCGGCGCCGGACTGCCGCCAGGGCCGCGCCGGAGTAGCCACGATGGCGTCATAGCGGCCGTTCATCGTCGTGACCGACAGACAGACC
>NZ_JAAALA010000061.1 GCF_009905535.1 Caulobacter sp. SLTY
GTTCCTGGGGGATAGTTCGGTGGCGGCGCCGCAGCTGCTGAAGGGCGGCGAGCTCGACTACATGATCCTCGACTACCTGGCCGAGGCGACCATGTCGGTGCTGGGGCAGATCAAGCGGGAGCGGCCGGGCGAGGGGTTCGCGCGGGATTTCACCGAATGGGTCTGGAAGGACAATCTGCGGGAGTTCAAGGCGCAGGGGGTCAAGGTGGTCAGCAACGCCGGGGGCCTGAACCCCCATGCCTGCCGGGCGCGGATGGAGGAGCTGGCGGCGGCCGCCGGCCTGTCGTTCCGGATCGCGGTGGTCGAGGGCGATGACCTGATGGACCGGCTGGACGACCTGTCCGGCGAGGACGAGATCTACACCGGCGCCGCCTTCCCGCCGAGGGACAAGGTGTTCACCGCCAACGCCTATTTCGGCGGCCGGCCGATCGCCGCCGCCCTGGCGGCGGGCGCGGACATGGTGATCACCGGGCGGGTGGTCGACAGCGCCCTGGCGCTGGGGCCGCTGATGCATGAGTTCGGCTGGACCGATGAGGACGTCGACCAGCTGTCGGCGGGGTCGCTGGCCGGGCATGTCATCGAGTGCGGGGCCCAGGCGACCGGCGGGCTGTTCACCGACTGGCGCGAGGTGCCGGACTGGGCCCACATCGGCTACCCGGTGGTCGAGTGCCATGCGGACGGAACGTTCGTGGTCACCAAGCCGCCGGGCACCGGGGGCCTCGTTTCCCCCGCCGCGGTGGCCGAGCAGATCCTCTATGAGGTCGGCGATCCGCAGGGGTACGCCCTGCCCGACGTGGTCTGTGATTTCACCCGGGTGAAAGTCGAACAGGTCGGCGAGCACCGGGTGAAGGTGAGCGGCGCCAAGGGCTATCCGGCGACGGGGCTCTACAAGACCTGCGTCACCTGGGCCGACGGCTGGCGGTTCATCGGGGCCATGCCGGTGGTCGGGCGGGAGGCCGCGGCCAAGGCGCGGCGCCAGGCCGAAGCGGTGCTGGAGCGGGCCGGCGAGATGCTGCGCGACCGCAACCTGGCCCCCTTCCGCGACCACCGGATCGAGATCCTCGGGGCCGAGGCCAGCTATGGCGCCAACGCCAGCGAAGCGGCGCAGGCCGTGCGCGAGGTGGTCAGCCGGGTCGGGGCCGAGCATGAGGACGAGCGGGCCCTGCGCATCCTGACCCGCGAATGGCAGTCGCCGACCACCTCGATGAGCGTCGGCACAACGGGGTGGTTCGGCGGGGCGCCGAGCATCAGCCCCGTGGCGCGGGTGTTCTCGGTGCTCATTCCGCGCGAGCAGGTCCCGGCCTTCGTCGATCTCGACGGCGAGCGGTTCGAGGTCGCCGCCGCCTCGCCGGCGACGCCCTTCGCCGCCGAAATGGTGGTCCGTCCCGATCCGCCGGCCGAACCCTCGGCAGAGGGCGAACTCGTCGAACGGCCGCTGATCGACCTGGCCTGGGCCCGGTCGGGCGACAAGGGGGACGCCTTCAACGTCGGGGTCATCGCCCGGCGTCCGGAATACCTGCCCTGGATCCGCGCCGCCCTGACCGAGGAGGCGGTGAAGACCTGGTTCGCCCATGAGTTCGAGGGGGCCACCGCGCCGCAGGTTATCCGCTACGACCTGCCGGGGATGGACGCCATCAACCTCCACTGCATCCAGGCCCTGGGCGGCGGCCAGTTCGCTTCCTTGCGCCTCGACGCCCTGGCCAAAGGCAAGGCGCAGCAGCTATTGGACATGCCGGTCCGGGTTCCGACCTCACTGCTTGGCTAGGCGGGCGACCTCATAGTCCAGCACCCGGCGCTTCTCGGCCGACACCTCGGACCAGCGGACCGACTGGCCGCAGCCGTTGTTGATGTAGCGCGGGCGGGGCAGAGACCGCAGCGGGTCGATCCGCTCGCGAGGCACGCCCCTGGACCAGCTGGCGGGAGCTGGCGGCTCGAAGAAGAGCAGGTACTGCTCCCCTTCGTTCACGTAGAAGCCCCCGCTGTTTCGCTCCGAGATCAGCAGCACCTCACGGCCCGCGATGCCCTTGAAGACGCCGTCGACGCGGATGCGGGCGATGACATAGTCGAAGTCCCGCACCTCGGAATCGGTCCGGACCTCGATGTTCTCGATCACCGTCCCCTTGATCACCAGCGAGGACTCCCGGAACTCGCCGGTGATGGTGCTCTGGGCGTACATCACCCCGCGATAGATGCAGACCGCCTCCGCCCGGCTCGCGGCGCCGACGGCCGCCAGTAGCGCCACGCACAGGACCACCGCCCGCCCGACCATCGCTCGTCTCCTGGGAAAGGCCCGGTCTGACGCCGCGCCCGGCCGGCGCTCCAATCAACTCCGCGAGATATGAGCGGACAACCTCTCAGGCGAGCCGGTTTGACGCCCCCGTCAGATCGGATAGCGTCCGCGCCGGGGTCTGGGAGGACAACAATAATGAAAAACGTTCTGGGGATCGTGCTTGGCCTGGTGGTCGGGGTGGTGGTCTGGGCCTTGGCGACGTCCGTGCTCGGTGTGCTGTCGCTCTGGCGGCCGGCCGATGGGACCGACGGGCTGGTGCAGGCGGTGGTCGGCGGGGTGACCGCCACGCCCGGATGGGTGATCGCGGCGGCCGTGTTCTTCGGCCTCTCGCTGCTGCTGATGTCGTTGACCGGATCCCGTTACCGCTACGGCCAGATGGGGGCGGTCTCGGGCCTGATGTTCCTGTTCGTCGCCTGGGCCCTGTGGTTCTCAGGGGTGGGCATTCCCGGACAGGCGGCCCTGTTCGGCCAGTTCCCCTCGTCGGAGATGTGGACCGAGTTCAAGGCCATGTGGTTCAGCGGCGGCACACCGGCCGCCCTGCTCGGCCGCTACACCCTGCTTCCCCTGGCGGTGCTGATCGGCGCCAGCCTCGGGGGCCAGGCCTGCGGCATGGTGGTGCGGGCGCTGGGCGGCGGGCGCAAGCGGGTGGTGCGGGCGGTCAACTTCGGTTGATGTCCTCAATGGTGTCATCCTTCGGCCGCGCAGCGGACCGGAGGATGAGATCGGTGGAGGTGATGGGGGGCTGACAACCGCCGCTTGAGGGGCTATATGACGCCCAACATCGTTTGAACGCGCTGGATGGCGCATTCGAGCGGCGTCCTGCGGGGCGCCGCTTTTGTTTTGAGCTGGAGTAACCCGTGCGGGCCCGCACCAACGAAGACCGTAGCCTGATCGAGCTGCTCGATCCTGTCGCCGAGGCGGCCGGGTATGAGATCGTTCGGCTGCGGCTGATGGGCGGTGCGACGCGGCGGTTGCAGATCATGGCCGAGCGGCCGGACGGCGAGATGGTGGTCGAGGACTGCGCCCGCCTCAGCCGCGCCATCTCCGAGATCATGGACGCGGCCGACCCGATCACCGGTGAATACACTCTGGAAGTCTCCAGCCCCGGCATCGACCGGCCGCTGACCCGGCTGAAGGACTTCGAGACCTGGGAAGGGTTCGAGGCCCGCATCGAGCTGGACCGCATCGCCGAGGGGCGCAAGCGGTTCAAGGGCGAGCTGGCCGGGATCGAGGACGGGCAGGTCGGGATCAACGTCGAGGGCGACGCCGAGACCACCCTCTACATCCCCTTCGACTGGATCCAGGAAGCCAAGCTGGTCCTCAACGACCAGCTGATGAAGGTGGGCGCCGACCAGCGCGCCGCCCGCATCGCCCAGGACGATATCAACGCCGTCAGCAACGACGAAGACTGACACCCTAGAGGACACGACCCATGGCCACCGGCATTTCCGCCAACCGCCTCGAACTGCTCCAGATCGCCGACGCGGTCGCCCGTGAGAAGGGCATCGACAAGGAGATCGTGATCGCCTCCATCGAGGAAGCGATCCAGAAGGCCGCCCGCACCCGCTATGGCGCCGAGCACGATATCCGCGTCTCCATCGATCCGAAGACCGGCGAGACCTCGATCAAGCGCTACGTCACGGTGGTCGAGGACGGGACCGAGTTCGAGGAAGGCGAAGGCGTCGGGATGATGCGCCTGGCCGATGCGAAGGCCTTCTATGGCAAGGACACCGAGGTCGGGCAGGTGTTCGACGAGGAGCTGCCGCCGTTCGAATTCGGCCGGGTGCAGACCCAGATGGCCCGCCAGGTGGTGTTCGGGAAGGTCCGCGAGGCCGAGCGCGAGCGCCAGTTCGAAGAGTACAAGGATCGCGTCGGCGAGATCGTCAACGGCGTGGTCAAGCGCGTCGAGTACGGCAATGTGATCGTCGATCTCGGCCGTGGCGAAGGCGTGATGCGCCGCGACCAGTCGATCCCGCGCGAGAACTTCAACCTCGGCGACCGCATCCGCTGCTACATCTACGACGTCCGCAGCGAGACCAAGGGCCCGCAGATCATGCTGAGCCGCGCCCACGGCGGCTTCATGGCCAAGCTGTTCGCGCAGGAAGTGCCGGAAGTCTACGACGGCGTCATCGAGATCCGCGCCGTGGCCCGCGATCCCGGCAGCCGCGCCAAGATGGGCGTCGTCTCCAACGACAGCAGCATCGACCCGGTCGGCGCCTGTGTCGGTATGCGCGGTTCGCGCGTGCAGGCGGTGGTCGCCGAGCTGCAGGGCGAAAAGATCGACATCATCCAGTGGAGCCCGGACGAGGCGACCTTCATCGTCAACGCCCTGGCCCCGGCGGAAGTGTCCAAGGTGGTGATGGACGAGGACGACGAGCGCGTCGAAGTCGTGGTGCCGGACGAGCAACTGAGCCTGGCCATCGGCCGTCGCGGCCAGAACGTGCGCCTGGCCAGCCAGCTGACCGGCTGGCAGATCGACATCCTCACCGAGTCCCAGGAGTCGGAGCGTCGCCAGAAGCAGTTCGCCGAGACCACCCAGCTGTTCCAGGACGCTCTGGACGTCGACGAGGTCATCGCCCAGCTGCTGGCCACCGAAGGCTTCGTGTCGGTCGAGGACGTGGCCTTCGTCGAGGCGCATGAGATCGCCGCCATCGAAGGCTTCGACGAGGACACCGCCGACGAACTGCAGACCCGCGCCCGCGAATTCCTCGACAAGGAAGCCGCCGAATTCAACGCCAAGCGCGTCGAGCTGGGCGTCGAGGACGGGGTGCTGGAGATCGAGGGCATCACCCTGCCGATGGCCGTCGCCCTGGGCGAGGCCGATGTGAAGACCGTCGAGGACCTGGCCGGGCTGATCCCCGACGACCTGCGCGGCTGGTACGAGACCAAGGACGGCGAGCGGGTGCGCGAAGCCGGCGCCCTGGAGAGCTTCAACCTGTCGCCGGAAGACGCCGAGACGCTGATCATGCGCGCCCGGGTGGTGATGGGCTGGGTCGAGGCTCCGCCGGAACCGGAATACGCCGAAGAGGAATATTACGAGGGCGAGGAAGGCGAATACGCCGAAGCCGCCGAGGGCGAGCAGCCCGAGGACGGCGAGGAACTGGCCCTGGCCGAGGCCGAAGGCGAGGCTCGGGACGCGTGAGCGTCTCGGCCCAAACCTTCGGACTGACGTCTTCGACTATGAACTGACCGGCCCCTCCTGGGCTGGTCGTCGACAAGGAACGCGACCAGCCCATGCAGGCTGAGACCGACATTACGGCCCACAAGACCCTGGCGCAGGCCGCCAGGGAACGTCGCGACGTGGTCACCGGACAGGTGATGGCGGAAGAGAAGCTCGTCCGCTTCGTCGCCGGCCCCGACGGCGTGGTGGTTCCCGATGTGGCCCGCAAGCTGCCCGGCCGAGGCGTCTGGGTCGCCGCCGACCGGGCCAGCGTCGAGACGGCGGCGAAAAAAAACCTCTTCTCGCGCTCGGCAAAGGCCAAGCTTTCCGCGCCGGCCGAACTGGCCGAGCTGGTGGAAAAGCTGCTGGTGAAGCGGGTTCTCGATGGGCTGGGCCTTGCGCGGCGGGCCGGCGACCTTACTTCGGGATTCGAGAAGGTCATGGCCGCCGTCCGTTCGGGCAAGGCGGCCTGGCTGATCGAGGCCAGCGACGGCGCCGCCGACGGCCGCCAGAAGATTCTCAACCTCGCCCGCCACATGACCCCACAGCCACGGGTCGTCGGCATCTTCACCTCGGCCGAATTGGGTTTGGCCTTGGGGGGCGAGAATGTGATACACACCGCCTTCCTCGGCGGTCGGTCGGCTGGAAGTTGGACGCAGGACGTCGAACGCCTGGCCGGATTTCGTCCGCTTCTCCCCGAGAGCTGGCGCGAGGAGCGGTAGGATAAGGGCCCGCGGGAAACCGCGACCAGGCCCTTTGTGAGTTTGGAAAATCAGGTAGTGCGGGCCGGGTTGGCTGGTCCGTGAGTTAAGCGAGACGCATGAGCGACGAGAACGACAACCGCCCGGGCCGCCCGCCCATGACGCTGAAACCCCGCACGGGGTCGGTCAGCGCCGGGGTGGTCAAGCAGAGCTTCAGCCACGGGCGGTCGAAGACAGTGGTGGTGGAAACCAAGCGCCAGCGCACCCATGCGCCGGCGGCCACCAACCTGGCCGGTCCCTCGCAGGCCGAGCGGCGCCCCGCGCCCTCGGGCGGCGCCCCGCGTCCACAAGCCCCACAAGGCGGCGCCGGCGGCCTGAGCGCCGACGAGATGCGCGCCCGCCAGGCAGCCCTGGAAGGCGCCCAGCGCCAGGCCGCGCAAGCCGCCGCCGCCCGCGCCGAGGAGGCCCGCCGCCAGGCGGCCGCCGCCGAGGCCGCTCGCGCCGCCCAGGCCAAGGCCGCAGCGGCCGCAGCGGCTCCGCCGCCCGCGCCGACCCCGGCTCCGGCTCCGGCCGCACCCCCGCC
>NZ_JAAALA010000062.1 GCF_009905535.1 Caulobacter sp. SLTY
CCGGTGGGGGCGGAGGGCGGGACTACAGCGCCGGCCCCGACTACCGGGCCGCCTACGACGACTATCGCGAGCACATCGCCCTGATCTGCTATGGCGAGGGGGACAAGCTCACCAGTGAGTACACCACCAGCTACGAGTGGGATTCCGACAGGCGGAAGTACGTCCAGCGCTCGGGCACGCAGCTGACCCACAAGGACTACGACACCTCCGTAACCATCCAGATCGATGGCGACACCGGCCGCATCCGTCCGGCCAAGGACATGGTGCCGCCGCTGCACTCCGAAAGCGATGGTGGCTGGTACCAGATCAGTAGCCTTTCGGTATCGCGCGACATGATCCGGGGCCAGTTCAAGTTCAACGGCGCCAACCGCCCGAAGATCATGATCGACCGGCGGACGGGACACATCACCCTGGACGGGCTGACCCAGTTCCGGGGGACCTGCACGCCGCTTGATGGTGACCGCCGGTTCTAGGTGACCACGAGGCCGGCGGAGCCGATGATGAAGGCAATCAGGGCGATCAAGGCCGTGGCCTTCACGCCCTGCCAGAGCGCCATACCGAAGGCCCGCCACCGGCGTTTGTCGATGCGGCTTATCCAGGCCGTCTGCAGGCCCAGGTACCAGAGGGTGGCCGCCGCCGCGATGAAGCTGCCGATCAGAGGGTATTGCGGCAGTGCCGTTGAGAGGGTCAGCCCGCCCTGGAGGAGCAGGGTGAAGGCCGCGGCGGGATAGCATTCGATGAAGAAGGGGCCGCGAAGCGTGGAGCGCGACAGGGGCTGACCTGAGGCGCTGACGTAGCGCAGCGCGAACATCAGCGGGAAAACGGCGAATACCAGCGAGCGGAGCAGGATCAGGTTCTGTTCCGACAGCTGGGTGATCGGCCCCTTCGTCCCATGTGTCGGATCAATATTCAGGCTCAGTTCCAGCCCGTGGGAAAGCAGGAGCGTGATCAGGAGAAACAGCGGCGGCGACAGCGCCTCGTCGAACTGTTCTTCCTCCGGACGACTCAGCTGGGCGCGGCAGTATTCCAGCGTCTTCATCGGCTGGAACAGGGTCTGGAACAGGGTGCGAGGATAGAAGACCAGCCAGGTCATGACCTCATACAGCAGCTCCTCGAGCGACCGGAGGATCTTCATGAAGTCCATGCTGTGCGGTCCTCGCCTCGATCCTCGCCGGCTCCGTCAGGCGCCGGCGCCGCGGGTCTTATTTCCCTCTTGTCAGGCTTGATATCCTGACGGAGCCTTGCCGTTGATCACAACCTTGAGGGCGCGACGTGGGCAAGGGAACTTTGTCGCTCGGCGACCGGGTCGCCACGGTGGTCTGGTTCCTGTTCGGCGCCGGCTTTCTGCTGGCCATCCCTGTCCTGCTCTCCGTCAGCGGGTGGGTGCTTCCGATCCTGCTGGGGTTGGCGGTGGCGATCGCCCTGCCAATCTCGGCAATCTGGAGGTTTGCGCTGGACCGGCGGGGGGGAACAACCTTCGCGCGCCGATGGGTCGTCGTTTCCGTGGCCAGCTTGTTCGTGCTGGGAATCCTGGCGGCGGCGCCGGTCTACTACCTCTCGGCGACGGTCGCGGCGCGCCCGTTGGTCGCCCCGCAAGTGACTCTGTCCAACGGGGACAAGACCATCATCTTCCAGGGCATGGCCCACGTGGGGTCCGAGCGGTTCTACAAGACGGTCGTCTACGACCTGGAGCAGGCGCTGGCCGACGGCTATGTCGCCTACTACGAGGGCGTGACCCCAGACCCGGCGGGCGACGCCTGGTTCTCCACCACCCTGGCCAATGGCGGCAACCTGTCGGCGGAGTACGAGACGCTGGGCAAGGTCTGCGGCCTGTCCTTCCAGGGCCAGTACTTCCAGCTGCTGGCGCAGGATATTCGCGAGCATCCGGATCGCCACGTCGTGGCGGATGTGTCGACCCTGCAGCTTAAGCAGGAATATGAGCGGCTGATCGCCGCCGACCCGGACTTCGCGGCCCGGGTCGCCAAGGCGGCGGACGACAAGAAGGACTCCTCGGACAACGACGACGTCCTGAGCGGCTTCCTCAAATGGACCCAGGACGGCGACGGACGCCACAAGGCGCTGGGTGGCATCGTCTGCCGAGGGGTGATGGGAATGATCCTGGCGCCCAGACCGGACAAGAAGCCCGGCGACATGGACCCGCTGATCCTCGACTACCGCAATCGGATGCTGGTCGACCGGATTGTCGCCGACCCGCGCAAGCGCATCTACGTCAACTATGGATTCGACCATTTCAGGGGGATGTACGACCTGCTGAAGCGATCTGATCCGAAGTGGAAAGTGATGTCGGTGAAGTGGATGCGGGTGATCGAGGCCCCTGAGGAACTGACCGGTCAGCTCTGAGCCGAACCAGAATTCGCGTCACGCGTTGCGGGATCAACATCCCCGACTGTCGGCCTGAACAGGGAGGTAGACGACCATGAAACGCGCGATGACAACTCTTGCGGCGGGCTTGCTCGCCGTTGGGATCGCCTACCCTGCGGCTCAGGCGCAAGCGCCCGGCGGTGAACGCGATCTGGTCGGCGCCCGTGCGGCGGGCGGCGAAACGGCGCTGCAGTCGCGGGGCTATATCAACGTCCGAACGGAGATCGGCGACGACCGAAAATGGACCTATTGGTGGAATGAGCGGCGGCGCATCTGCCTGACGGTCTCAACCATGGGCGGCCGCTTCAACGCCATAACGGTCAGCCCCGCCCCGGACTGCCGGTCCCGCCCGACGACCCTGCCGGGGCCTGTGGCCGGGCCGGTCGCCAGCGGGCGGTCCGAGGAAATCCGCTTTGATCGGGGCGCGACCTCCGCCACGCGGCGTGGAAGCATCCGGGGCTACGAAACGATGACCTACTGGCTGGACGTTCGTGCCGGCCAGATGATGTCGGTGTCGCTGCAGAGCTCGAATCGCTCCGGCTACTTCAACATCACCCCTCCGCGCGGCGATCAGGCGATCTTCAACGGCTCAGTGGGCGGAAATCGCTACCGGGGCCGCGTGATGGCGAACGGCCGATACAAGATCGAAGTCTATCTGATGCGAAACGCCGCCCGTCGGGGCGAGTCGACCCGCTACACCATCGATGTTGGCGTGGAGCGTCGTCGCTAAATCGATGACGGGGCGCAGGCGAGCGGGCGCACCGCCGGCTCTGCCGCTCCAGAAGCCTAAGGCCGAAATCACCTTAGCCGATCGGCGCGCTGGCGCCGTCGCGACCGACTGGCGCAGCAGAAGGTGGCCATGAAAAAAACTGGCACAATTGGAAAATTGCTGGCTTTATCGTTGCTTACGCGAGCGGCTGATGCCCGGAATGTTCTTTAGGGCTGAGCGTTTGCGGTAGTGCGTTGAGTGTAGTGAGTGATTCATCCAGTGATCGATGTACCCGGTGGGCGAGCAGTTCAACCTGAGGTCGATGAAACGGGGCGGGGCTCGCTAAGAACTCTCGAAGAGACCTTGGGGAAGGCGCGATTGATTGTCGCGCCGACGCCTGACACCGACATCGCCGGATTGGCCCGGGCGATGATGACCCGCGAGGCGATCGACGCTGTCCGCGCCCACCCGCGCTTTGCCGAGGCGGGCCGCCGTACGGTCGATGGCTGGGCCCCCAGGCCGGGCGATGATCTGAGCAAGAGCCGGGCGTTGCAGGACGTCGGACTATTCGCCGCCGGCCTGTGGTGCATGCAACTGGACGCCAGCCCTGCTGGCCTGACCCACTCCAGCCTGGCGGCCGCGATCTCGACCTGGGGTCTGGCCAGCCGGGGGCGGGTGGGGCCGATGCTGGCCTATCTGCGCTTCCGGAACATGATCCAGTTGGCGCCCTCGTCCGATCGGCGGGTCACCCGCTACACGCCGACCTCGCACCTGCGCATCCAGTTCGGTCTCTGGTTCCAGCGGGAGTTGGAGGGCGCGGCGCCGATCTTTCCCGAGGCGGAAGCGCTCTTGGCGCGGTGGGGCGAGCCGGGACTGCTAGAACGGCTGGTCACCGCCTACAGCACGATTCTGCTGGCCAGCCAGCAGCTGGCGGACGTCAAGGAAGAACCCAGCCTCGACGTCTTCTCGCATCGCCGCGCCGGACTGATCATCCTCGGCCAGATCCTGATGGCGGCCGACGACGGCGGAGCCTTCCCCCCCCGCGGCCCGGTCCGGCTGGTGCTTAGCGACCTGGCCCGCCGCAGCGCCGCTTCGCGGGGGCAGGTCCAGGCCGTGTTGCGGGAGGGCGCCAAAGCCGGCTTCCTGCTGCGTGACGAGGACGGTCTCACCCTGCTGTCGGACAACCTGATCCGGCATGTCAGCGACTTCCTGCCCATGTACTGGATGGCTCTGGCCTGGGCCGCCCGGAAGGTGCTCGGCGACGAGCTGTCCTGAAGACGCGAAAGGCGCCCCAAGGGGACGCCTCTGTCGTCTGGTCTTGAAGGGAACGCCAGGGCTCCACCGGATCCGTGGGGGGAGGAGTCAGACCCGGTGGAGCAGCGCCCGCCGGCTCACAGGCCGACGGCGCGGGCGGCGGTTTCCATCTGGGCAATACCCAGGATGGCGATGATCGGCAGGCTGGCGAGGAAAAGGCTGGCCAGGTTGGAGATGCGAACGGTCATTTGAGTGGTCCCTCTGGTTTGGTGGGGAGCGCGTCGCCGCGTTCCGATGTCCAGATGAATACTCGCCGTCGTCTGAAAATGCTTGTTAAGGTCGTGTCATGACCCGAATTTAAGAGAATAACCCAGATGTAATTTCATTACCTCTATGTAATCGGCATGTTCTTGGGATCCGCCGGATTACAGCGATTTAACCCGCGCCCCGTTGCCGCCTCACGAGATGCGGCCTACCCGTTACGCCCACGCATGATCGGCGCGTTGCGCGCCAGCTGGGGAGCCTCACGTCATGATGAACCGCCGCGAACTGTTCGCCTCCGCCACCGCCGTGGCCGCCCTGGCCGCCCTGCCGCGCGCCGCATCGGCCCAGGGCGCTGCCCCGACTGGCGAGGCGGCCAAGATGTACGCCATGTTCGATCGATCGATGGACCAAGCCATGCGCCGCTCGCCGGAGCTGCCGACCTACCTGGGCATCGACAAGGGGGCGATGGCCTGGAGCAAGAGCCTGCTGAGCGACAATTCGGCGACATCCCTGGCCGAGGGCCGGGCGCAGAACACCAAGGATCTGGCCGAGCTTCGCTCGATCGACCGCAAGCAGCTGACCGGCATGGACGCGGTCAACTATGACACTGTCGAGTTCGTGCTGGCGGTGCAGGAAGAGGGCAACAGCAAGTTCGCCTATAACAACGGCGGTTCGGGCGCGCCCTATGCGCTCAGCCAACTGACCGGCGCCTACCAGTCGACCCCCGACTTCCTCGACAATGCCCACACCATCGACAATGCCGACGATGCAGACGCCTACCTGTCGCGGATGGAATGCTTCAGCCGCGTGCTGGACAACGAGGCCGAGACGGCTCGGCGCGATGCGGCCATGGGGGTGATCCCGCCGGACTTCGTGCTGGCCAAGACGGTGACGCAGATGGAGGCCTTCCTGGCCACCAAGACCGAGGAAACCACCCTGGTTTCGTCTCTGATCCGCCGGGTCGGGGAGAAGAAGGTGGAGGGCGACTACGCCCGGGTGGCGACCAAGCTGTACGATGAACGGGTCCGTCCGGCGTTGGAGCGCCAGCTGGCCCTGGTGAAAAGCTGGCAGCCCAAGGCGGTGCATGACGCCGGGGTCAAGCGCCTTCCCAAGGGCGACGAGTACTACGCGGTCAGCCTGAAGAACTATGTGACCAGCAACATCACCCCCGAAGAGGTACACAAGCTGGGCCTCGAGCTGGTCAAGAGCCTGGGCGCCAAGGCCGACGTGCTGTTCAAGAAGGGCGGCATGTCGAAGGGCACGGTCGGCGAGCGGTTCGCCGCCATGTACGCCGACCCCAAGCAGCACTGGCCCAACACCGACGAGGGCAAGGAAGCCCTGATCGCCAGCCTGAAC
>NZ_JAAALA010000063.1 GCF_009905535.1 Caulobacter sp. SLTY
TTCTGCGATTGCAGACCACGATCCGGGGCCTGAGGCGCGCCGCCAGGCCGCGCCTCAGGCCCCGGATCGTGGTCTGCAATCGCAGAATGGCCGCCCGTCTTTCCATGGACAGCGCATTCGGCGCCGTCGTGAGGCGCTTCAGATCGCTGACGATGTCGGCCATCGCCTTGTCATCGACGGCGCCGCGGGCGTCGGCGCCCAGCACCCGAAGCACCGCCGCCGCCTGTTTGGGGACCAGGTCTCCGGCGTCCACGGCCGCGGCTTCGTCAGCCAGATCGACCGTCACCGCCCGCACGGCCGCCTTGAGCGCGCCGAGCCCATCCTCCCCGGCAAATGACGCGACAGCCGACCGCGCGGCCGGACTGGCCTCGCCGGCGGCCAGCCTGGCGCCCCGGTCGCTTTCGCGGATCGCCATCGACTGAGCCGACTCCACTCCGAACAGCGTCTCCCGGGCCGTCGGCGGCCGCGCCTTGGTCGGCGAAGCAGCGCGCGGGGGAAGGGCGGAGCCGATCAGAGCGGACGTCACGATGTTCTCGGCCTGGTCATCGCGCTCGAGCTGGGTGAGCGTCAGATAGCCCTCCGTCGCTGCCGCTACCGACGCCTCCTTGACGCCGCCGAACAACACGCGTGCGGCCTTGCCGCCCCTGACGACCTGGCCGCCTGGAGCAACGTTTACCGGATCAAAGATCGCCGCTGCGCCCTGGTAGATGAGGCCGCTGAGCCCGGCGTCCTGCAGCTCCTGCCGATCCGCGCGCTCGACAAGAATCTGCGCCTTGATCTCCTCGGTTTCCTGGGGCGAGCCGCTCAGCGCGAACTTGTCCCAATCGCTGTCGAACCGGGGATCCCTGGAGACATGGTCGATCGGCGAGTAATCGCGGATGAAGCCGTACTTCTCGCGGGCGGCGGCCCTTCTGCCGGCAAACGCCAGGGCGTTGATCGTACTGCCGACCGTGTTCTCGGTTCTGAAGGCGGCTTCGACGGTTCGGCGCTCCCGTTCGAGAAGAGGTTTCTTCGCTCGCTCCGCCTTACGTTTGGCCTGCGCCTTCTCCCTCTCGGCACGGATGACGAACGGCGAGGCGCCGGTCGCATCAACACCTCCGAACAGGCGGTGGTCCCGGGGCTCGGGCCGCGACGGCCCCTTGGCTTTGTCCGGCATGTTCAGCGCCCCAGCGGCTTGGGCATTGCCGCGCGGGCCCGCTTGTCATCCGCCGCGATGCGCTCGTCGCGCTTCTTCTTTTGCTGGACACCGCGCCACCACTTTTCCCCGGCCACGTCGGGCGCCCATTCCGATGGCGCGCCGGTCTTGGGATCCTTGGCGCGGATCCAGCCGTCCTTGCTGGCGATGAAGATCGCGTAGACAGGCTTGCCGTCCACCGTGTTCCGCCCGGGCAGCTGGCTGAACCGGACCGACCGCGCGTCCGCGATATTGAACCGCCAGGCCGCCTGTGCCCGCTGCCACTTGATGGCCTCCGTCGGTGGCTCCGAGCCAATCCGGAAGTTTACCTCGGGCGGGTCGCGCATGAATTCCGGCGCGCCGTTGATATAGCTCGGCCGCCACCGCCGGCGTACCTGTTGATAGGCTTCGCCATAGGCCCGTCGCAGGTCGCCGTGCTCGCGATAGGCCACGCGCGCCGCCCGGTCATAGTCGGCCATCATCAAGGGCGGCGCCTTGAATGCTCCGTGTACGTCGCCCAGCGCCATCAACCGGATCTTCCCCGTCCAACCCGCATGGTCGCCGACATCGACATCGTCCTGCATCGACTGCCGCAACACGCTCTCCGCCATGTGAGGCGCAAACCTCTTGTCGCGATCGAAGGCCGCGTTGCGACGGGCGACCAGTTCCGGACCAAGGCGATCGCGGGTGGCGAGGGCTCTCGCCGCAGCCTTGAAGTCGCCGAGCTCCACCCGCCGATGATCCAGATAGCCGCCTCGATCCCGCGCCGTGTCGGACAGCCCCGCCACATAGGACGGGTTCATGGCCTCCAGCTTCACAAACAGGCTTCCGCCCTGCGCCAGCTTGGCTGGATCGCTGGATCGCAACAGCGTCTCCAGTCCATCGGTCACCTGCGGCGGCACGGCGCCGACCGAATTGATGTAGCGGAAGGTCCAGTCCGCCCAGTCCTTCGGATCTTCCCTGGCCGCCGCCTGGGCGAAGTCGCTCTGGAGCGCCCGCCGGTGATCGCGCCGGCCGAGGTCCAGGTTCATCCGGCGGGCCCGGACCTTGACCATCAGCGTCTCGTCCGCCCGACGTCGCGCGGCTTCGGCCTGCTGTTGCTGGATCAGCTTGCGGGCCTCACCGACTGCCAGGCGATCGCCATCGACCTCGCCCCGTGCGATCGCCGCATCCAGCCCCCGCTCGTCCAACGTGCCGGCCGCGGCCCGCGCCAGGACGTCGCTGTCCGTGCGGCGATCGCCGTCCTCGACCGCCCGGCTGGCGACCAGGGTGGCGGCGTCCCTCGTCTCGGTCGTGACCAGGCTGCTGGCCGGCCCTTCTCCGGATCTGGCCAGATAGCCGCGCGGATCCAGCTCCGCCTTGCGCAGTTCGGCCAGGCGGTGGATCTCTTCGGCCCGTGCCCGTCGACGATCGTCCAGCGTGGCCGGATCCTGCCCGTCCTCACGGATCAGACGGTCGTTGAACAGCAGGCTGCGCTCGGTCAGGGACTCCACCAGCTCCGGTGTTTGGGCGATCCCGATCAGGGTTCGGGCGGTGTCCAGCGCATGGGCGCTGACCGCGGCCCGGCGAGCGGCCTCCCGGACGCCTTCCAGCTGTTCGGCGGCCTTGGTCCACGCTGCCTTCAGCGTGTCGCGCTGGATCTCGAACCCGGCTCTAAGCGTCGGATTCGCCGCCCCTGCGATCAGCGGATCGTAGGCGCCATCGACGGCCTCCGCCGCCGCCCGCGCCGTCAGATGGCCGCTCTCGCCCTTGGCCAGCGACTCGGCGACCGCGCTGTCCGCCGCCACGCCGCCGATGGCCAGGCCGGTCGTGGACGCCTTGCCCAGCGCCCCCCCGGTGGCGCGTTCCGCCCTCCGGACCTCGAGTTCGTCGCCCAGCGTCTGCACATTGGACGCGATGGACGACAGGCCGCTCAGCACGTTGCTCGCCTCGCGCATGGATTGGCCCATGCCCGGCGGGCGCCAGGCGGGGTCCATGCGCATGCCGCGCAATTCGACGTTGGTGCGTCGCTGGTACCGCGGAATCGACACCATCGATCAGCCCTCCACATCCCAGTCGAACGACCGGCGGGCGCGCTTGGCCTGCCAGCTGATCGGCAGCGGGAAATCAGGCTTCTGCACCTTCAGCATCAGCGCCTCGTTCTCGTACTGACGCTGGACCAGCGCCCCCTCGTAGCGAACGTTCAGGGCGTCCAGCTCCGCCAGCCCGGCGTCCTGCTGCATCAGCAGCCGGTTGGATCCGCCCAGGCCGGCGCCGCTCTCGGCGATCGCCGCCGCCTGCGCGCCAAGCACCTCCCGGCTCTCACGCCGAACCGCCTCTTCCCGCGCCGCGCTCTGATCGCCCGCCGTCTTCATGTTGGCCTCCGCCAGCTTCCAGCCGGCCGTCCGGTCGGCCGCCGCCGCCTGGCCGTCCGCGGCCTGACCGCCGATCCCGACGACCGCGCTGACGATGTTCAGAATCGCGCCTACCCAAGCCATCAGGCCTTCTCCTCTTCACGAACGATCGCCCAGCGCTCGGCGTCCCCGCCGGTCTCGCAATAGGCGCGCATTACCCCTTCGGACCGGAAACCCAGCAGTCGCGTCCAGCGACCCGCGGGCGCGAAATCCACCGATGTCACCGCCTCGATCCGCCGATACGGCGCGGTCCGGATGTAGCGGCGAACAGCCCTGGTGGCGGTCAGCATCGCCGACCCCGCATCCTGGGCCAGCAGGACCCAGGCCTCGCCCCTCCCCGATCCCCGATCGATCACGCCGCCACAGCCGACAACAGCGCCGCCACGCATCAGGGTCCAGGCGCCGCCGCCGGACTCCAGCGCGGCCCCCGCGCCCGGATCGAAGCGTCCACGCCAGGCGGCCTGGGCCGGCTGCAACACCAGGTCCTCCAGGTGCGCGCCTCGGAACGCAATCACCTCAACCTTCATAGGTCACAAGCTCCGGATAGAGCCCCACCACGGTGATGGGGAACACGTCGTCACCCTCGAACGCGATCCGCGCCGCGCCCTCATAGCCGCCCGGAAACACCAGGTTGATGTCCCCCGTGGTCAGCGGCGGCGGGGCATCCATCGCCTCGCCGGGCTGGCGATGCTGCAGCGGGTCGGTGCGGCCGATCGCCGGGCCGAAACGGCCTCCCAGGCTGTCCAGCAGACGGACGGTGAGCGCATGCACCCGCTTGATCCGACCTTGGGCGACACCCGCCGCTGCGCCGGCCTCCAGGGGCATGGTCTCGGCGGCGTAGGGACAGGCCAGGCCCGCCACCACCTTGGCGGCCGGCGCCTGCAGCGTGATCGCCCCGCCCGCCACCGTCCGCGCCGGATGCGCCGCCCCATCGGCCTTGATGACCAGGGCCTCGCCGTCCAGATGGTCCAGCCCCGACAACTCAGCCGTTGCCGGTCCATCATAGGTCAGGGCGCTGGCCGCGTAGACGCTCAAGGCCGCATCGTCGCCCGCCGCATACTCGGCCGCCATCAGCTCCACATACCGCCGCTCGACGCCGTCGATCAGCCTGCGCACGATCAGCCAGACATCGTCTCGACCACCGTCCGGCGCCGGCGCCACCGCCACGGCCTCGACCGCGCCGCCAAGCAGATGCCGGCGCCAGCCAAACACCTTGTCCTCCAGCTGAAGGGTCATCGCCTCCAGCCCGCCGCTGGCCGTCACACACCAGACGCTCTCGTGCGGCGTCTGTTGCCAGGCCATGGCCACCACGGGATCGATCAGCCCGCGATGCTTGTTGAGGTCGAGCGCCTCATACCCATCCTGCCCCGGAACCAGCAGTCGCAGCCGCCGCCCCAGCCGCTCGGCGAACACCACCCC
>NZ_JAAALA010000064.1 GCF_009905535.1 Caulobacter sp. SLTY
GCCCTCCTCGCCGCCCTGGCCCTGACCTGGCAAGGCACGACCTACATCCCGCCCGGCGCCACCCCGCCCAGCGAGAGCGGCGACATCTGGGTGCTGGGACAGAGCGACGAAGGCCTCTACCTGGCCATTGCCCATCCCATCGCCTTCGAGCCCGGCAAGGTGCGCGCCGTCACCCTGGTCACCATCTATCGCCGGCCGGAGGCCCAGCCCGGCGGTCGGCTGGCCGATCGCCATGACATGGGCCTGATCTTCGACTGCGCGGCGCGGACGACCCAGATCACCGGCTCGGCCCTGTGGGACACAAACGGCCTGGGCATTGAGGTGCGCGGGCCGGTGAGGGGCAGCCACGCGGTGCCGACATCCTCCGCCGTCGGCCTGGCCTACGGCATGATGTGCCAGGGCAAGGGCGAGAAGCGGGCCGGCCAGTACATGCACGATATCGTCGCCCGCTGGCGCTCCACCGGCCGGCCCTGACGCGCGCGTCGCCTCGCACGGAACGATCCCCCACCCTTCCGGATTGCGTCCTCCACAAGGGCTGAGGAGGCAATCATGGGTCTGGCGCTGGCGCACATTCCGGAGAAACTGACCGGCGAGGTCGGCGAGAAGATCAATGCCCGGGGCCAGGACCCCGCCCATGTGGTGATGGGCGTCGCCCTCTGCCTGGGGGTGGTGGCCGCCGTCAGCGCCCTGGGCAGCCGCGATGGCCGCCAGCCCGCCGCCCCCGGCGCCGAGCCCACCCGCCATCCGCTGGCCAAGCTGATCTGGCCGGCCGTCACCTCGACGGGCACCATCGCCGCCCTGCGGGTGTGGAATGCGCCGGACGGCCCGGCCCGCAGCCGCACCCTGGCCCTCTGGGCCGCCACCCAGGCGCTGGGCCTGTTCTGGATGAAGCGCCGGCCCGAGCGTTTCCCGCTGCAGCTGACCGCCGCCCTGACCACGGCGGCCCTCACCGCCCTCTACGCCCGCTCCGCCCTGACGGTGGACGAAAAGGCCGCCCAGCTGATCGCCCCGACCAGCTTCGCGGGCCTGTCCTCCCTGGTGGCCCAGCCGGTCGAGCTTTGACGGACCGCCCGCCCTACAGCCCGGCCCGCGCCAGCCACTCCTTCGCCAATTTCTCGCCGCCCTCGGCGGACTTCCGGATCAACGCCAACCCTCGCGCCTCCTCCACCGCCCCGCCCTGCCCCAGGTAGACCATCACGCCCAGTTGGTAGCGGGCATAGTTGTCGCCTGCGCTCTCCGCCTTGCCGTACCATTGTCGGGCCTGCGCCAGGTCGCCCTGCCGCTTGGCGATGTCACCCAGCCAGCCGAATGACCGGTTCTCGCCCTTGTCGGCCGCCTTGCGCAGCCATTCGGCGGCCAGCCGATCGTCCTTCGGCCCGCCGATGCCACGGCTAAGCGCCTGGCCATAGCGATACATACCGGCGGGCAGCCCCCGCTCGGCGGACTTGCGGAACCATTCCCTGGCCGCTGGGCCATCGGCCGGTCCGCCCCGACCGTGTTCAAGCAGCGAGCCCATCCACATCTGCGCCTCGGCGTCGCCCGCCGCCGCCGCCTTTCCGAACCAGAGCCGTGCGCCGGCCTCGTCCTTCGTGCCGCTGACGCCTTCGTACAGAAAGTTGGCGTAGATCCGCTGCGCGATCGCATCGTCCGCCTCGGCCCGTTTCCGAAGCAGCGCCATCGCGCGCCCGGGGTCCTTGGGCCCGCCCCGGCCGCGCGCCAGCAGGATCGCCAGGCTGCGCATCCCGTTGGGATTTTCCTGGGCCGCCGCCTTCTCCAGATAGACCCGGGCCCGCACCTCGTCCCTGGGACCGCCGACGCCCTGGGACAGCAGCCCCCCGGCGCCCGCCTGGGCCTCGGTCAGGCCCTGGTCCGCGGCCAGGATCACCATCGCCCTCGCCTCGACGGCGTCCTTCGGCCCGCCGCGACCGTCGAGCAGCAGAACGCCCAGCCGGAACCGGCTGGACGGATAGCCGGTCGTCGCGCCGATGCGGTAGAGCCGGCGGGCCTCCACCTCATTCTTGGGCAGGACCGTGCCGATTCCCGCCTCATGCCAGGTCCCCAACGCATGGACCGCCGGCGGATAGCCCTGGGCGGCGGACTTGCGGATCCAGGCCAGGCCGGCGGCCTCGTCCTTGGCCACGCCCTCCCCCTGAATCAAGCTGTAGCCGAGAAACAGCTGGGCCCGCGGATCGCCGGCCTCGGCGCCCTTGCGCCAGGCCGGCTGGCCCTTGGCCGCCCATTCCTGCGCCCGGGCCGCATCCTTCGGCACGCCTTTTCCGGTCCGATACAAGTGAGCCATGCCGAAGGTCCCGCCCGGCTCGCCCAGATCCGCCGCCCGGCGGAACAGATACATGGCCTCGTTGGGGTCGGCCGGCATGCCGTCGCCCTCCATGTACAGCCAGCCCAGGGAGGACATCGCCGCGGCATGGTTCTTTTCGATCGCCTTGCGATACCACATCGCGGCCTGGGGAAAGTCCTGGACCACGCCCATCGGCATATCGCCGTACAGCCGACCCAGGCGGTACTGCGACTCCGCATCGCCCAGCTCCGCGCCCTGGCGGTATAGCCGCCGCGCCTCATCATACCGCCCGGCCTTCTCGGCCGCCCGTCCCTGGTCAAGGATGGCCTTGGCCTCTGTGTTGGAGACGATATAGCCGGCCATCCCGGGCGCCGGCGCGGCCAGCAGCAGGGCCAGCCCGAGCGCGGCGGCGCGCAATGTCATGACCATGAAACCCCCTCTTCGTTGCGGCCCGAGTCATGGCCCGCCGAACGCCGGTCGCCAATCCCCATTTGCGGTATGACCCGCACGGACGCCAGGCGATGGACCAGGCGCTGTAAAGGCGGACAAATCCGCCCGGGAATTATACCCGGGTAAAATTCCGCCCCCCTCACCTGCTCATTCTCGTCCAGGACCCTGCGCCCGATGCGGCTTGGCCCACGCCCAAACGCAACACCGCTGCAACAGTCCGGCAACCAAGAGAAACATTAGAAATATCATGAACTTAACCTGACCCACGCCGTTCAGCTTGGGCTCAGTCGCCAGGCGCCATGGTGGCTTCGTCAACAACAACAGCGCCCTCTCCCCGGGGCGCACACTCAAGGAGAACCACCATGAAGAAGTTTCTGATTGCCGCGACCGCCCTGACCGTCATGGCCGGCGGCATGGCCACCACCGCCAGCGCCGCCCCCCGCGACGTCCGCGAAGCCAGGCAGGACGTCCGCGCCGCCAAGCAGGACCTGCGTCAGGCCAAACAACAGAACCGCGCCGAACGCCGGGCCGCCAAGCGCTACAACGCCGGCCGCTACACCCCGCCGCGCGGCTACAACATCCGCCGCTACCACGCCGGCCAGCGCCTGCCCGCCGCCTACCGGGCCCAGGCCTACCGCGTCGATCACCGCCGCTACGGCCTGGGCGCCCCGCCCCGCGGCTATGAATACCGCCGGGTCGGCAATGACGTGGTGCTGACCGCCATCGCGTCGGGCCTGATCACCGCCGTGGTCCTGGACCTGTTCAACTAAGGAGACTTTGGGCGCCCTCGCGATCTTCGGGGGGGCGCCTTTCCTATTCCGGCAACCGCTCGGGGTTCCAGGCGACCTCCCAGAGGTGCCCATCCGGATCCTGAAAATAGCCCGCGTAACCGCCATAGAAGGTCTCGTCCGCCGCCTTGACGATCCGCCCCCCGGCCTGCTCCGCCTGGGCCAGGACGGCGTCGACCTCTTCCCGACTCATCACGTTGTGGGCCAGGCAGAAGGCCGTCGAGCTGATCGGGGTCACCGGCAGGCCCGCGTCATGCGCCAGGTCCTCCTGCGCCCACAGCGCCAGGCCGAGGCCGGGCTGGAGTTCGAAGAAGGCGACCGCGCCATGCTCGAACTCCTTCCCAACGATCCCCTCGGTCTCCAGCCCGAGGCCGTCGCGATAGAAGGCCACCGCCGCCTCCAGGTCGGCGACGGCCAGGGTGATGAGGCTGACTCTGGGCTTCATGGGGTCCTCGCTGGCGGCCGGCGGCCTAAGCCGCTAGAATAAGGCGCGTTCCGTCAGGGGGGATATGATGTTCAAGCGCGTGATGTTGGGCCTGGCCGTGGCAGCCACCCTGGCCGGCGGATCGGTGAAGGCGGCGGAGCCGAATATCATCGTCCTGAACGTCAGCGGCGAGTCGATCCGCTTTCCGGTTCCCAAGGGCCTCTGCCCGGCGACCGGCCTCTATGCCGAGGTGGCCGACAAGGTCGCCAGGCTGGATGATGTCAATGACACCCTCCTGACGCTCTACAGCTGCTCGGACATGGCGGCGAAGACCTTCGACCTGGGCAACTATCTGATCGTCAAGGCGCCGAAGTCGATGGCCAACCAGAACCTGCCGCTGTCCACCCTGCTCGACGCCTATCGCCAGTCGCCGGAGATGTTCGGCGAGGCGGTGGACCAGGCGGTCGATACCAAGGAGCTGGGCAAGGACTTCTCCGAAGCCTTCGACGAGAAGATCACCGTGGGCGGCGGCATCAAGGTGGCCGGCGCCGACGCGGGCGGCATCTATCTGGTCGGCGCCATCGAGATGGAGGGCGGCGGGCGGACGACCGAGACCTCGCTGGCCACCGGGGTCACCTCGGTGAAGGGCAAGATCCTGGGCATCAACCTCTACGGCCCGGGCGGCGACGGCGAAGTCGCCAAGCGGCTGCGGGAAACCAAGGCGGCGGTCGCCGCGACCCTGGCCGCCAACTGACCGACAAAATCCCCGGCCCTGGGTCGCCGACCGAGCGGCCGCCGTCTTGCTCCCGTCGCAGGGCGGCGATAGCGTCCCGTTGTCCGTGGGCGGGGCCTCTGAAACGATGCGTATTCTGTTCGCCGTCGCGCTGGTCCTGAGCGCGCCCACCGCCCTGGCCCAGGCCCCCGA
>NZ_JAAALA010000065.1 GCF_009905535.1 Caulobacter sp. SLTY
ATCCGATGCAGCCCCCGAGCATCCACCTCCCCGCTCGCCATCTTCATCAACATCAACGCCGACAGCTGCGCCCGCTCCGCAAAGCTTTCCGGCCAGGCAAACTCGTCCTCGCTGTGAATATCCCCGCCCCGCACCCCCAGCGTGTCCACATTTGGCAGCCCCACGGCAAACAGGTTGTTCCCCTCACAAACCCCGCCCGAAGCCTTCCACGCAATCTCCTGACCCAGCGCCGCCCCCACATCCCGCACCGCCGAAAACAGCCCGGCCTGTGCCGCGTTGAACGGCTTGGCCGCCCGCGTCACCCCGCCGAACACCTTCACCCCCAACCCATCCCCGCGCCCACATCCACAGGCCGCCTCGACCTCCCCCTCCAGCCACCGCCGCCCCTCGTCATCCGGGAACCGCACGTTGAACCGCACCACCGCCAGGTCCGGCACCACGTTCAGCGCCGATCCCCCGTCGATCCGCGCCACGTTCACCGTCACCCCCTCGCGCCGCCCGTTCAGCCCGTCCAGCGCCCCGGCGATCCGCACCGCCGCGGTCACCGCATTGCGCCCCTCGTCGAACGCCCGGCCCGCATGGGCCGACCGGCCCGTCACCTTCACATGGAAATTGCCGCTGCCCTTGCGCGCCCCGGCCAGGGTCCCGTCGGCCAGCGCCGGCTCATAGGTCATCCCCACATGGCCCAGCCGACCGATCCGCGCCAACATCGGCCCGCTGCCCAGCGACCCGATCTCCTCGTCGGGGCTCAGCAGCACCCGCCACCCCACGGCCTCACAGCCGCCGAACCGCTCAAACCCCTCCAGCGCCCCCAGCATCACCGAGATCCCGCCCTTCATGTCGGCGATCCCTGGCCCGTTCAGCGCCCCATCCCCGCGCGCCACCACCGCCTGGAACGGACTGCCCGCCGGAAACACCGTGTCATAGTGCCCGGTCAGCACCACCTGCACCGGCGCCTCCGGCCGACAGGTCAGCAACAGGGCCGGCGGCGGCTCATGCGTCGTCTCCCGCCCATCGGCCCCGATCTCCACCATCGGCGCCATCGCCTCATGGCTGACCACAGCCTGCGGGAACGCCGCCCCCCAGGCCTCCGTCAGCATCCCCAGCGTGGCCCGCAGCCCCCCCAGATTCCGGCTCCCGCTATTGGTCCCGCACCACCCCACGGCCCGCGCAACCAGAGCCTCCCCGCCCGAGGCGATGGACTCCAGAACCAACCGCTCCTGCGGCGTCACCAGCATTGCTTGCCTCATCGGACCAGACGACTACGCCATTGCCCCACGGACCAGGTCGACGTGGGAGGAACTGCGAAAGCGACGCCCGGAATGGCGCAAGACGGGAGTCGCGGGATGAGGAGCAGTGTTAGCCGAGGGATGACGTGGGGTGAAGTCCTCCCGGAGTTTGAATGGTGCCGCAGACAAGACAGTTAAGGCTTCCGGCGCGGTCGGCCGAGTTGTTCTACTATGGGCTGCGCATCTAACCCATGCGCCTCAGGGGGGACTGCCGTGCGACACGAGAAGCTTGAACTCGATATAGACGACCTGTTGTTGGACTTGGAAAACCCTCGGACGGGGCAAGTTGACAGTCAGGCCAACGCACTAAGGGCCGTCATATCGCTGAGCGGGCGCAACTTTCGTAACATGATGAGGAGCATCAAGGATCACGGTCTTGATCCAGGCGATGCCTTCTACCTCATCCAAGACGAGGACAGCGACGGCGGCTTCACAGTCGTTGACGGAAACCGGCGCTTGGCTGCTCTGAAGGTCCTCAAGAACCCGCTGCTTCTGAAAGGCACGTCCCTATCCGACACAATCATCCGTCCTCTCGCTAAAGAGGCCGAGAACTTCACCTTTGCACCAGATTTCACGGTGGACTGTGTACTGTTCGAAGGACGCCCTGAGGCCCGCGATTGGATCGAACGGCGCCACGGTCGAGGTATGGATGGAGAGGGCCGCATTCATTGGGGGGCGCTAGAAATACAGCGCTTTCAGAACGATCGAACTGTTATCGACGTTCTTCAATTCGTCGAGAAAAACTCCACGTTTTCCGAGGCTGAATGGTATCGGATAAGAACTGCGGTGGAAAAAAACACCAGCAGCCTGAAGCGCTTCCTCGACTCCAAGGCTGGTCGGCAATTTCTTGGCTTTTCGGTAGCAGATAAAACGCAAGGCCCCACGTTCTCTACTGACCCGTTGTTTGAAATTGAGTCATTGAGTCAGATCTTTTCCGATATCGCTGACGGCGAGATAAACACTCGGAATTACAATAAAGCATCTGATATAGAAGAATATTTTGAAAATTTGAAATCGTCCATTAAGACAAAACCCGACAAAGGGAGCAAATTGCATCCCTTCTCCACAACGTTGGTGAAGGACTCTAAAGATCGGCCGAGGCAGAAGGCAAAGGCATCCAGCAATCCGGCGCCAAAGACCAAAAAGGTTGCCCCGCTCCGGTCCACGCTCGCTCCCAGTCGCCACGCCTTTGCCATCCCAGACGGCGAGAAGGGAAAGCAACTACTTCGGGAATCATCAAAGCTCCGACTGAAAGACACGCCGCTTAGCTGCGCATTTTGCTTCAGGGCGATGATAGAATATTCCGTCGATACATATATGCGAAGGAACAACATTTCGCCTATTCAATCGGGTAAGGAGTTAACCCTCCAAGCACGATTGGAAGCAATTATACCCGACATCTACAGCAAGGGCTTAGCGCAAAAGGGGGACCTCACCCCGATTAAGGCCACCCTTACGGCAAAAGTTGGAGCGATGTCGGTCGGAGCCTTGAACGGGTACGTGCATAGCAAATGGCAGATGCCGACCAGTGACGACCTCCGCGTCGCCTGGGACCACGCAGTTCCGCTCTTCGCGGCAATCTTCGGGCCCGCCAAATGACGGGCTCAGACATAAGGACAACCACGCCTTCCGGACACTACTCGCCCCTCCGGTATCCGGGCGGCAAGGGAAAACTCGCGAAGTTCATCGCAGAGATCATAAGGCAGAACGGCCTTTCCGATGGGACCTATGTCGAACCCTACGCCGGCGGCGCCGCAGTGGCTTGGGAGCTTCTTTTAACGGGCATCGTTAGGCGCGTTGCGATCAACGACCTGAACCGACCGGTATTCGAGTTCTGGCAGTCTGTCCTCCACAGGACAGACGACTTGGTCAAATTGATCGAAAACACTCCAGTCAACATGGAGACAAGGGCAGAGGCCAAGAGATGGCTAATGACGCCCAATGCTAACGGGCTAACGCTGGGCTTTGCCACATTTTTTCTAAACCGTACCAATCGCTCGGGAATTCTGAACGGCGGCGCAATTGGCGGAAAGGATCAATCCGGCCCATGGAAGCTGGACGCTCGCTACAACAAGCAAGACCTCGTCGAAAGAATACGGCGAATTGCCCGGGCGCGTAACCGTATCGATCTATCTAATCTGGATGCTGTAGAATTTCTCGATCAGAAAGCAAAATCGTGGCCTAGGAAGACCCTGATCTACCTTGATCCCCCATACTATGAAAAGGGCCGAGATTTATACTACAATTTCTACAAGCACGACGACCATGCAAACGTGGCATTTGCGACGCACAGATTGAAGGACGTTAGCTGGGTTGTTTCCTACGACGATGCAGGCCCAATTCACGACCTCTATCGCGATGAAAGCGCTCTGCGATACACTATCGGCTACAGTGCTCGCGAGAAGGTGCGTGGCGTTGAGGCGATGTTCTTTAGTCCTAACCTTAAGATCCCAGATGTTCAAGGATCAATGATTGAACTGGGGCGTGGGCTTTCAACACCAGTGCTCTCAAGCTAGCCCCCTACCCCCGCACCATCACCCGCACCACACTCCCCAACGCCCCACACGCCGCCGCCAGCTCCCGCTGTCGCGCCCGCAGTTCCGCCGCCATCTCCTCCTGCGCCTGGGAGACCCAGGCCCCCACCTCCCCCTCGGCGCAGCCCTCGCGGCCGGCCTGCGCTAGCTGTTCGATCCTGCGGGGGTCGTCGGCGGCCTGGAACAGCTGGATCTCCGCCACGGCGGCGGTGCGGACCAGGCGGCGGGTGTCGGGATCGAGGTCGTTGAGGGTCTGCATGGCGGGCTCCATGGACGCATGTTCTTATTTTGTTCTTGATGGAGTCAATGGGATAATCGCCGGCCGCTTCGATTAGCGGACCAGCCGGAGAGCCCCATGCCCGCCAACGTCCCGCCCGCCGCCAACCCAGCGGACAAGCCCCTGACCGCCCGCCAGCAGCGGTTCGTCGACCTGCTGCTGCATGAGGACAACGCCGCCGAGGCCGCCCGCCGGGCCGGCTATCGCCCCGTCGCCGCCAAGCACACCGCCCGCAAGCTGCTGGCCCGGCCCCAGGTGCAGGCGGCGCTGCAGGCCGGGCGGGCGGCGCGGGCGGCGCGGGCGGCGCCGGTGTCCAAGGAGTCGGTGCTGGAGGAGTTGAAGGCCATCGCCTTCTCCAACCTGCTGGACTACGTGGCCGTGGCCCAGGGCGGCGGGCGGCTGGAGCTCGACCTGTCGAAGCTGACCCGCGCCCAGGCGGCGGGTTTCCGCGAACTGACCATCGACGAGACCTGGAACCGCAAGACCGGCGCCCACCGCCGCCACATCCGCGTGCGCATGGGGGCGAAGGTGTTCGCGCTCAGCCGGCTGCTGGGGGCGCTGGAGCGGGGGGAGCGGGG
>NZ_JAAALA010000066.1 GCF_009905535.1 Caulobacter sp. SLTY
GGTCAGGGGGGCGGCCAGGAAGCAGGGGAGGATGGCGATGCCGCCGTCGGCCTCCACGATCTGGCGCTGGGCGTTGATCGAGGAGCTGGAGAGGGTGGGGCGCAGGCCCGGGTGGACCTCGTCGAGATACCTGAGCTCAGGCGCGAAGATCAGGTCGTCGACATAGCCGACGATGTCGAAGCGGTGGAGGTCGGCGGCGTCGCTCGGGGCGCCGGCGCGGGCCAGGTAGCCGGGGGCGGCGTAGAGGCCGAGGCGGTATTCGGTCAGCGGCTCGACCACCAGCTTGGGGGAGCTGGGGGCGCTGAGGGTCACCGCCAGGTCGACCTCCCGCGCCCCCGGCGACAGCAGACCGGCGCCAGCCGCCAGCTCCACCTTCAGCCCCGGCCGGGCGCGGCGCAGGGCCGGCAAGCCGGGGGCGACGATGGCCGTGCCGAAGCCCTCGGCGACGCTGATCCGCACCGTGCCGCCGACCGCGTCGGGCTCGCCGGTGCGCTCCGCCGCCGCCATGGCCTGCCGCGCCGCCAGGCCCGCTTCCAAGAGGCGCGCGCCCGCCGCCGTCAGTTGCAGGCCGGTGGCCGAGCGGATGAACAGGGTGGCCTTCAGCGCCGACTCCAGCCGTCCGACCCGCCGCCCGACCGTGGCGGTGTTGATCCCCAGGCTTGCCGCCGCCGCGGTCAGCGAGCCGCGCTCGGCCGCCGCCACGAAGACCTTGAGGTCATCCCAGTCGAAGGACATCGATTTTCGCACCTCCCGATAGGCAAATTTGCAATACTGCATACCGCGCGCGGGTGATAGGGGAGGGGCCAGACTTCAGGAGCACCCCATGCGTGACATCCGCCACTTCGTGAACGGCCAGAGCCTGGAGGGGACCTCCGGCCGCTTCGGCGACGTCTTCAATCCCAACACCGGCGAGGTCCAGGCCCGCGTGGCGCTGGCCACCGCCGCCGAGCTCGACGCCGCCGTCCAGGTGGCCCTGAAGGCCCACGAGGGCTGGTCGGCCACCAATCCCCAGCGCCGGGCGCGGGTGATGTTCGAGTTCAAGCGGCTGGTCGAGGCCAACATGCAGGACCTGGCCGAGCTGCTGTCCAGCGAGCACGGCAAGGTCATCGCCGACAGCAAGGGCGACATCCAGCGCGGCCTGGAGGTCATCGAGTTCGCCTGCGGCATCCCCCATGCCCTCAAAGGCGAATACACCGAGGGCGCCGGCCCCGGCATCGACGTCTATTCCATGCGCCAGAGCCTGGGCGTGGTGGCCGGCATCACCCCGTTCAACTTCCCGGCCATGATCCCGATGTGGATGTTCAGCGTGGCCATCGCGGTGGGCAACACCTTCATCCTCAAGCCCTCGGAGAAGGACCCCAGCGTCCCCGTCCGCCTGGCCGAGCTGATGATGGAGGCCGGCGCCCCGGCGGGCGTGCTCAACGTCGTCCACGGCGACAAGGTCAGCGTCGACGCCATCCTGCAGCACCCGGACATCAAGGCCGTCAGCTTCGTCGGCAGCAGCGACATCGCCCACTACGTCTACAGCCAGGGCACGCTGCACGGTAAGCGCGTCCAGGCCATGGGCGGCGCCAAGAACCACGGCATCGTCATGCCCGACGCCGACATGGACCAGGTGGTCAAGGACCTCTCCGGCGCCGCCTTCGGCTCGGCGGGCGAGCGCTGCATGGCCCTGCCCGTGGTGGTGCCGGTCGGCAAGAAGACCGCCGACGAGCTGCGCGAGCGGATGATCGCCGAGATCGAGACCCTGAAGGTCGGCGTCTCCAACGACGCCGAGGCCCAGTACGGCCCGGTGGTCAGCGCCGCCCACCGCGCCAAGATCGCCGAATACATTCAGATCGGCCAGGACGAGGGCGCCGAGCTGGTCGTCGATGGCCGGGGCTTCCAACTGCAGGGCTACGAGAAGGGCTTCTTCATCGGCCCCAGCCTGTTCGACGGGGTCAAGCCCGGCATGAAGACCTACCACGAGGAGATCTTCGGCCCGGTCCTGCAGATCGTCCGCGCCGAGACCTTCGAGGAGGCCCTGGAGCTGCCCAGCAAGCACCAGTACGGCAACGGCGTCGCCATCTTCACCCGCAACGGCCGCGTCGCCCGCGAGTTCGCCGCCAGGGTCAACGTCGGCATGGTCGGCATCAATGTGCCGATCCCGGTGCCGGTGGCCTATCACACCTTCGGGGGCTGGAAGCGGTCGGCCTTCGGCGATACCAACCAGCACGGCATGGAAGGCCTGAAGTTCTGGACCAAGGTCAAGACCGTCACCGCCCGCTGGCCGGAAGGGATGAGCGACGATTCCTCCTTCGTCATCCCGACGATGAAATAGGCGAAGAGGCTCAAGGCATGGACTTCTCCCTCACCGACGACCAGCGCGCCATCCAGGAGATGGCCCAGGCCTTCGCCCGCGCCGAACTGGCCCCGAACGCCGCCCGCTGGGACGAGGAGAGCCACTTCCCGGTCGACGTCCTGCGCCAGGCCGCGGCGCTGGGCTTCGGCGGGGTCTATGTGAAGGAAGACGTCGGCGGCTCGGGGCTGACCCGCCTCGACGCCTCGCTGATCTTCGAGGCGCTCAGCTACGGTTGCGTCCCCACCGCCGCCTACCTGACCATACACAACATGGCCTCCTGGATGATCGACCGGTTTGGCTCGGAGGACCTGCGCCAAAAGTACCTCCCCCGGCTGACCACCATGGAGCTGATCGCCAGCTACTGCCTGACCGAGCCGGGCAGCGGTTCGGACGCCGCCTCCATGCGCACCACCGCCCGGCTGGACGGCGACCACTATGTGCTGAACGGCTCCAAGGCCTTCATCTCCGGCGCCGGCGTCTCTGACATCTACGTGGTCATGGCCCGCACCGGCGCCGACGGCCCCAAGGGCGTCTCCACCTTCGTGGTGGAGAAGGGAACGGAGGGCCTCTCCTTCGGCGCCAACGAGAAGAAGATGGGTTGGAAGTCCCAGCCCACCGCCCAGGTCAACTTCGACAACGTCCGCGTCCCGGCCGAGAACCGCGTCGGCCAGGAAGGGGAGGGGTTCCGCTTCGCCATGATGGGCCTCGACGGCGGCCGGCTGAACATCGCCAGCTGCTCTCTTGGCGGCGCCGCCTTCGCCCTCGACACCGCCAAGGCCTACATGGAGGAGCGCAAGCAGTTCGGCCGCCCCCTGAAGGACTTCCAGGCCCTGCAGTTCAAGATCGCCGACATGGCCACCGAGCTGACCGCCGCCCAGCTGATGGTCCGCAACGCCGCCAGCGCGCTGGACGCCCGCGACCCCCACGCCACCAAGCTCTGCGCCATGGCCAAGCGCTTCGCCACCGACGCCGGCTTCAACGTCGCCAACGACGCCCTGCAGCTGCACGGCGGCTACGGCTACCTCGCCGACTACCCCCTCGAGCGCATCGTCCGCGACCTGCGCGTCCACCAGATCCTCGAGGGCACCAACGAGATCATGCGGGTCATCATCGGCCGGGAGATGTTCAGACAATGAGCCAGCGCGTCGCCTTCATCGGGGTCGGCAACATGGGCGCCGGCATGGCGGCCAACCAGGTCAAGGCCGGCCGCGCCGTCACCGCCTTCGACCTCTCCAGCGCCGCCCTCGACAAGGCCGTCGCCGCCGGCTGCAAGCCCGCCGGGTCGGTCGCCGAGGCCGTGGCCGACGCCGAGGTGGTGATCACCATGCTCCCCGCCGGCAAGCATGTGCGCCAGGTCTACGAGCACGACATCCTGCCCAATGCCCCCAAGGGCGCTTTGCTGATCGACTGCTCCACGATCGACGTCGACAGCGCCCGCGCCGTCGGCGAGATGGCCACAGGCTTCCGCTTCGGCGACGCCCCGGTCAGCGGCGGCATCATGGCCGCTGACGCCGGCACCCTGGCCTTCATGGTCGGCTGCGACGAGGCCGACTACCCCGCTTTCGAGGCCGCGCTGACCCCCATGGCCCGCGTCGTCTTCCACGCCGGCGCCCTCGGCTCCGGCCAGGCAGCCAAGATCTGCAACAACATGCTGCTGGGCGTCTCCATGCTCGGCGTCTGCGAGTCCCTGGCCCTGGCCGAAAAGCTCGGCCTAGACCCGACCCGGTTCTTCGACATCGCCTCAAAGTCCTCCGGCCAGTGCTGGTCCCTGACCTCCTACTGCCCCTGGCCCGGCCCGGTGGAAGCGGCCCCCTCCAACCGCGGCTACAACGGCGGCTTCCTCACCGCCCTGATGCTCAAGGACCTGAAACTGGCCCAGGAAGCCGCCGCCAAGGCCGGCGCCGCCACCCCCATGGGCGCCCAGGCCGAGGCCCTCTACCAACTCTTCGACGGCCTGGGTTACGGCCAGAAGGACTTCTCCGCCATGCTCCAGCTGATGCGCGGCAAGCTGGACGAACTGGCCTAACCAGCCACCCTGCCACCGGAAATCTTGGCGCCCCCCTCCCTGAGGGAGGGGGTAGGGGGAGGGTTTACGCTGTTGGTCGCGTAAACCCTCTCCCTCCCACGCCTCCGGCGCGGGCCCCTCCCTCTCCCTCAGGGAGAGGGGTCAGAACACGCGGCTCCCAGCGCAGCCCGGTTCACCCACCTCTTCCATCGCGCTAAACCGGCCCCAACCACAC
>NZ_JAAALA010000067.1 GCF_009905535.1 Caulobacter sp. SLTY
GGGCGGGGTGGTGCGGGGGATCAATGTCACCATCCCGTTCAAGGAAGAGGCCCTGGCGCTGGCCGACACCGCCGACGACCTGGCCCGCCTTTCCGGGGCCGCCAACCTGCTGACCTTCGCCCCTGACGGGACCATCGCCGCCCGCAATACCGACGGCCCCGGCATGCTGGCCGCTCTGGCCCTGCAGGCCCCGGGGTTCGACCCCGCCGACGGCCCGGCGGTGATCCTCGGCGCCGGCGGCGCGGCGCGGGGCGCTGCGGCGGCCCTGGTCCTGGCCGGCGCCCCGCAGGTCCGGCTGGTCAACCGCACCCGCGCCAAGGCCCAGGCCCTGGCTGACGCCCTCGGCGAAAAGGCCGCCGTCTTCGAAGAAGGCCCGGCGGCCCAGGAGGGCGCCAACCTGATCGTCAACGCAACCTCCCTGGGCCTCGGCGGCGGGCCAGGCCCTGAGCTGGACTTCACCGCCGCCCCCAAGACGGCGGTTGTCATGGACATGGTCTACAAGCCGCTCGACACCCAGTTCCTGCAGGCCGCCCGCGCGTCCGGCCGGCGCACCGTCGATGGCCTGGAGATGCTGATCCGCCAGGCCGTGCCCAGCTTCGAGGCCTTCTTCGGCCAGCCTCCGCCCGCCGACCTCGACGTCCGCGCCCTCGCGCTGAAATTCCTGGGAGCCGCCGCATGATCATTGTTGGGCTGACCGGCTCCATCGGCATGGGCAAGTCGACCACCGGCAAGCTGTTCGAGGCCGAAGGCGTGCCGGTCTATGACGCGGATGCGGCCGTGCACCGCCTCTATGCCAGGGGCGGCGCCGCCGTGGAGCCGCTGGAGGTCGAGTTCGGGGACGTGGTGGTCGATGGGGCCATCGACCGCGAGCGTCTGTCGAAGAAGGTGCTGAACGACCCGGACGCGATGAAGCGGCTGGAGGCTATCGTCCATCCCCTGGTCGGGGCCAGTCGGGTCGGCTTTTTCCAGGAGGCGGTGGGGGCTGGCGCCGATATCGTGGTGCTCGACATCCCCCTGCTGTTCGAGACCGGCGGCCAGAAGAACGTCCAGGCTGTGGTGGTGGTGTCCGCCCCTGCCGAGATGCAGCGCGAGCGGGTCCTGGCCCGGCCCGGCATGAGCGTGGAGAAGTTCGAGGCCATCCTGGCCCGCCAGACCCCCGACGCCGAAAAGCGCGCCCGCGCCGATTTCGTGATCGACACCGGCCAGGGTGTGGACCACGCCCGCGATCAGGTGCGGCAAGTGTTAGCAACCCTGCGCGCCGGCTGGACGCGCCCCGCCGAACCCGCTTAGGAACAGGCGATGGCGCGGCATATCGTTCTCGACACCGAAACCACGGGGCTGGATCCCCGGTCCGGTCACCGGATCATCGAGATCGCCTGCGTCGAGGTCGTCGACTACATGCCGACGGGCCGCGAATTCCACCAGTACATCCAGCCCGACCGGCCGATCGACCCCGACGCCGAGCGGGTGCACGGCATCAGCGCCGCCCACCTGAAGGACAAGCCGCGCTTCCACGATCCGCTGGTGGTGGATGCCTTCCTGGAGTTCATCGGCGGCGACACCCTGGTCGCCCACAACGCGCCTTTCGACCGCGGCTTCATCAATGCCGAGCTGGAGCGCTGCGGCCGGCCCTGCCCGCCGGACGACCGCTGGGTCGACACCCTGGCCATGGCCAAGAAGAAGTTCCCGGGGATGTACAACTCCCTGGACGCCCTCTGTAAGCGGATGAAGATCAGTCTGGCCGGCCGCGAGAAGCACGGGGCGCTGATCGACAGCAACCTGCTGGCCATGGTCTATCTGGAGCTGCAGGGCGGCAAGGAACGGGCGCTGGACCTGACCAGCACCATGGCCGTGCGGGCCGCCAACGCCGCGGTGCAGGCGGCCTACGGCGCCAGGCCCCGACCGCTGGCCTGCCGGATCACCGAAGACGAACGCGCCGCGCACGAGGCGTTCATCAAGGGCGTGCTGAAGGACAAGGCGGTCTGGCTTCAGCTGAGCTGAGCTGAGCTGCGGCGATCGCTCCCCCTCTGGGGGAGCTGTCCGGCGCGAATACGCGACGGACTGAGGGGGCAGAGCGGAAGGTTCAGGATAAAGCGCGTTCTGGCGCGGCTTTGAAAGCTGCGTTCAGGATCAACCCGAAACGCCGGCGCTGCCCCCACCACCACGCGCGTATTCGCGCGCGGTCCCCCGCCCCCAGAGGGGGCGGAATTACCAAACTCGCTGGGTCTTAAGCCTGACCGACGACCACGCCGGCGCCGCCGGCCTGTTGTTGCCGGGCCTGGTAGATGCCGGCGAAGTCGATCGGCTCCATCAGGAACGGGGGGAAGCCGCCGTCGATGGTCAGGTCGCCGATGATCCGGCGGGCGAAGGGGAACAGGAAGCGCGGGGCCTCGATCATCAGCACCGGCTCCAGTTCGCTCTCGGGAATCCCCTCCAGCTGGAACAGGCCGCCGTAGACCAGCTCGACGTTGAACGCCGGCTCGCCGCCGCGCTTGGCGTCGACCTGCAGCTTCATCTCGACCTCGAACAGGCCGTCGCCCCGGCCGCGGGCGTTCAGCTCAACGCCGATCTCGATCTGCGGCGCCTCGCCGGTGACCCGCAGGGAGTCGGGGGCGCGCGGATTCTCGAACGAGAGGTCGCGGGTGTACTGGGCCAGGACCCGCAGGCCCGGAGCGGTCATGTCTTCGCCGTTGGCGCCGGCGTTGGTGTCGGTCATGAGACTGGATGTCCGTCAGGTAAGGAATTCGAAGGCGCGGTCGCTATCACGGTGTCCAGGCCCGTGCAATCTTGCCCCCCGATAGCGAACCTTTAGGCCCTGCGGCGTATTACACCGGTCGGCCCTGACGCGGCCGCAAGCTTGCCCTATATAGATCGCGACCCTTTCACCTTCAGGCCCTCACTTGACCGAGACCCTCAAGCTCATCCTCTTCGCCGTCCTCGCGGGCGTCGTGCTCTACCAGCTCTATTCGGTGCTGGGCCGCCGTGTCGGTCGCCAGCCGGAGGACGCCGAGCGCGAGGCGGCCGAACGCGGCGAGGCCCGCCCGGTCCCGCCGCAGTCGGCCGAGCCCGAGCCCCTGCCCGACGGGGTGGTGTTGACCGGCCTGGCCGCCGTGCGCGCCCGCGATCCCAGCTTCGAGGTCGGCCACTTCCTGGGCGGAGCCAAGAGCGCCTACCAGATGGTGGTCAAGGCGTTCGCCGAGGGGGACCGCGAAACCCTGCAACGCCTGCTGAGCCCGGCCGTCTACCAAGGCTTCGAAACCGCCATCGCCGAGCGCGAGGCCGGCGGGATCACCGAGACCGTCGAGTTTGCGCAACCCCCCCGCGCCGACCTGGAGTCGGCGACCATGAAGGGCGACACCGCCGAGCTGGTGGTCCGCTTCCTGGCCGAGTTCCGCGCCCGCACCAAGGGACCGGAGGGCGAGGCCGTCGACGACCGGCGCACCGCCGAACTCTGGACCTTTGAACGCGACGTCACCGACCGCAATCCCAACTGGGTGCTGACCGGGGTGGACGCGGCGGAGGCGTAGGCGTCCTCCCTGTCATCCTTCGGCTGGGTGCAGCCCGGACCGGAGGACCCACGCCGAGGGAAGGGTCGCCTCTACCGGGCAGGCCGGCATCGATGGCCGAACCCAATCCCATGCGCCAAGCCGACAAGTAGGTCCTCCGGTCCGCTGCGCGGCCGAAGGATGACAAATTTGGGGGTATCACTGGGCTCATGCGCCTGATTCGCGTCCTCCTCCCGCTCTTCCTGGTCGCCGCCTGCGCCACCACCCCGCCGGCGCCCGGCCCGGCCCCTTCGCCGACCCCGGCGCCCTTACCCAC
>NZ_JAAALA010000068.1 GCF_009905535.1 Caulobacter sp. SLTY
TTGCGGAGCCGCCCTGGGCGCCGGCCCCCTCCCCCGCGACCGGCGCCCAGGGCGGCTCCGCAACGCGGCTTCGTCGGCCGGGTCATCCGCCGGCTGGCCATCCTGCTGCTGATCGTCGGGGTGGTGCTGCCGCTGGCCAGCGTGCTGGTCTACCGCTTCGTGCCTCCACCCGTGACCATCCTGATGGTCCAGCGCCTGTTCGAGGGCAAGGGCCTGGACCGGCGCTGGGTGTCGTTGAGGAAGATGTCGCCGGCCCTGCCCAACGCGGTGATCGCCGCCGAGGACGCCCGCTACTGCAGCCATTTCGGCTTCGATTTCGAAGCTCTGGAAAAGGCCATGGCCCACAACAAGCGCCGGCCGGGCCGGATCCGCGGCGGCTCGACCATCAGCCAGCAGACGGCCAAGAACGTCTTCCTCTGGCCGCAGCGCTCCTACGTCCGCAAGGGGTTGGAGGCCTATTTCACCGTCCTGATCGAGACCCTGTGGGGCAAGAAGCGGATCATGGAGGTCTATCTTAACACCGTCGAATGGGGCCCCGGCCTCTACGGCGCCGACAGCGCCGCCCGCAAATACTTCGGCGTCGGCGCGGACCAGCTCAGCCCCACCCAGGCCGCAAGGTTGGCCGCCATCCTGCCCAGCCCGCTGAAATGGCGGGCGGCGAAGCCAGGGCCCTATGTGAAGAAGCGCTCCCGCCGCATCGGCGCCGCGAGCGGGACCGTCAGCCGAGAGGGTCTGGCCGCCTGTGTGAAGTAGGTTTTCGCCGCCCTTGACCTCGCCTCCCCCCTGCGCTCCCTTGCCGCACCCCATTTCCACAAGGAAGCGTCCCATGAAGAAGACGACCCTGATGGCCGCCGTCGCGGCCCTGGCCCTGACCGGCGGGATCGCCGCCGTCGCGGCGGTGAAGCAGGAAGCCGCCGCGCCCACCGCCGCCGCCACGCCCAGCCCCGAGGAGGCCAAGGCCTTCGTCGACAAGGTCGAGGCGGATATGGCCAAGGCCTCCGAATACGCCGCCAAGGCCGCCTGGGTGCGGGCCACCTACATCACCGAAGACACCATGTGGCTGGAAGCCAAGGCCGGCGCCGAGTTCACCGACCTGGCCACCCGCGCGGCCATCGACGCCGCCAAGTACGACAAGACCAACGCCGACCCGGTCACCCGCCGCAAGCTTGACATCCTCAAGCGCGCCCTGGTCCTGCCCGCGCCCCAGCGGCCCGGCGCCGCCGAACAGATGGCGACCATCGCCGGCCGCCTGGACAGCACCTATTCGACGGGCAAGTTCGACTACAAGGGCAAGCAGATCACCCTCAACGACGCCGAGGACGTGCTGGCCAACAGCCGCAACCCCGAGGAGCTGAAGGCGGCCTGGGAAGGCTGGCATTCGATCGCCCCGCCGATGACCGCCGACTACGCCCAGCTGGTCGACCTGGCCAACGAGGGCAGCCGCGCGCTCGGCTACAAGGACACCGGCGCCCTCTGGCGCTCAGGCTACGACATGGCGCCGGACGCCTTCGCCGCCGAGACCGACAGGCTGTGGAAGCAGATCGAGCCCTTCTACAAGAACCTGCACTGCTACGTCCGCGCCGAGCTCAACACCGAGTATGGCGACGCCGTCCAGCCCAAGACCGGCCCCATCCGCGCCGACCTGCTTGGCAACATGTGGGCGCAGCAATGGGGCAATATCTATGAGATCGTGAAGCCCGCCGACGACGCCGCCGGCTACAGCCTCGACAAGCTCTTGGTCGACAAGGGCTATGACGCCACCAAGATGGTGAAGACCGGCGAGACCTTCTACACCTCGATGGGCCTGGCGCCGCTGCCCGAAACCTTCTGGACCCGCAGCCAGATCGTCCGCCCCGAGGGCCGCGAGGTGGTCTGCCATGCCTCGGCCTGGAACCTGGACGACCGCGACGACCTGCGCATCAAGATGTGCACCAAGGTCAACGCCGAGGACTTCTACACCGTCCACCACGAGCTCGGGCACAACTACTACCAGCGCGCCTACAAGGAGCAGCCCTACATCTTCAAGGGCGGAGCCAACGACGGCTTCCACGAGGCCATCGGCGACTTCGTCGGCCTCTCGGCCCTGACCCCCACCTACCTCAACCAGATCGGCCTGTTGGACGCCGTTCCGGGGGCGGAGGGGGACAATCCCTTCCTGCTGAAGATGGCGCTCGACAAGATCGCCTTCATGCCGTTCGGCCTGCTGGTCGATCGCTGGCGCTGGCAGGTCTACGACGGCTCGGTGAAGCCGGCCGACTACAACGCCGCCTGGTGGAAGCTCCGCACCCAGTACCAGGGCATCACCCCGCCTGGACCGCGCCCGGCGGGCGCCTTCGACCCCGGCGCCAAGTATCACGTGCCCGGCAACGTGCCCTACACCCGCTACTTCCTGGCCCACGTCTATCAGTTCCAGTTCCACCGGGCTGCCTGCAAGCAGGCCGGCTGGAAGGGCCCGCTGCACCGTTGCTCCGTGTACGGCAACAAGGAGGTGGGCGCGAAGTTCAACGCCATGATGGAGATGGGCCAGTCCAAGCCCTGGCCGGACGCCATGGAGGCCTTCACCGGCGAGCGGCGCGGCGACGCCAGCGCGGTGACGGAATACTTCGCCCCGCTCAACAAGTGGCTGATCAAGCAGAACAAGGGCCGAAAGTGCGGCTGGTAGGCTGGGGAAAGGTTCGCCGCGCCAGCGGCGTACCTGTCCCCGGTTGGCGCCGCTGACCGAAACATCAACGCTCCAGCCGGTTGGGTCGCGCCTGGTTCAACCGCCGGCGCTGACCGGGGATAGGTAGGCCACTGCGTGGCCAACCTGTCTCCATAGTTACCCCATGATTTACCGCCTCCGGTGGCAGGTCCGTTTACCGCGATGCAACACCCTGCGGAGTCGGCGGACAGTTTCGTCCGTGATCGGGGTTGGGGCTGGCCATGCGCTCGAACGCATTGCTCTGCGCCGTCGCTGGACGGCTCAACGAATTTGCGCGGCAGGACAAGGGGACCGTCGCGGTCCAGGCGGCCTTTTTGGCCGCGCCCCTGCTGGTGCTCAGTATCGGGGCCATCGATATCGCCAGCGCCTCGGCCGGCAAGAACCGATTGCAGAACGCCCTGGACGCCGCCGCCCTGACCGCGGCCCGCTCCAGCCAGTACAGCGACGCCGGCCTCGACAGCATCGGCGACGCGGCCTTCGCCGCCAACATGGAGGGCGCCAAGGTCACCATCGTCCACTCCACCTTCCGCGCCGAAGGTAACAAGGTGATCGCCAGCGCCCAGGCCCGGGTGGTCCCGGCCATCGCCAACATCTGGCTGAACGGCGACATTACCATCGGCGCGAAGACAGAGGTCACCCGTTCGGTGAACAAGATCGAGCTGGCCCTGGTGCTCGACACCACCGGCTCGATGAAGGGCGACAAGCTGTCGAACCTGAAGACCGCGTCCAAGAACCTGATCGATACCCTGGCGACCGCCGCCGCCCGCAGCAGCGAGAGCGACCCGGTCAAGATCGCCATCGCCCCCTTCTCGATGACGGTGAAGGTCGGCGACGCCTATCGCAACGCCGCCTGGGTCGACCAGAACGGCGCCTCGCCGGTCAACGGCGAGATCTTCAACAGCGCCGCCAACCGCTTCACCCTGCTGCAGCAGATGGGCGTCGACTGGGCCGGCTGCGTGGAAAGCCGCCAGGCGCCCTACGATGTGCAGGACACCGCCCCGACCACCTCGACCCCCGCCACCCTGTTC
>NZ_JAAALA010000069.1 GCF_009905535.1 Caulobacter sp. SLTY
GGTCAACACCCACCCCACAATCGTCTTGGCGGTCATCCAGCGGTCTCCTTCCGATTGGGGAAGGGACGGAACGGGAGGGGGTTCCAAACGCCGGCGGCCCGTCGGGGACAGATACGCCGTCAAACAGTCTTGGCAACCTGACGAAGCCGGGCGCGGCGAACCAGTCCCCACCCAGGGGACTGGTAATCCGCATCCCCACTGCTGAAGGGCGCCCACCGGCTTCCCCCGGAGTACCTGTCCCCGATAGGCCACCGTCCGGAGCCGCGCGAACGCCTCAGCCCTTCGTCGGCGCCGCCTTCTTCGCCGGCGCCTTTTTGCCGACCACCTTCGTCACGCCCAGCGACTTTGCCGTCGGCTTCTTGGCCGGGGCCTTCTTCGCGGCCGGCTTGTCCGCCGTCTCAGCCTTCGCCTTCGCAGGGGCCTTCTTCGCCGCCGCCTTCTTCGCCGGCTTCTTCCCGCCGCCCTTGGCCACCCGTTCGGCGATGAGCCCGACCGCCTCCTCGAGCGTCACCTCGAGCGGATCCTTGCCCCTAGGCACGTTCGCATTGGTCGAGCCATGCTTGATGTAGGGCCCGAACCGGCCCGACAGGATCTTGATCGGCGCCCCGTCTTCCGGGTGGTTGCCCAGTTCCTTCAAGGCTGCCGCCCCCCCGCGCGCCCCACGTCCGCCGGCCCGCTTCTCGGCCAGCACCGATACGGCCCGGTTCAGCCCCACCTCGAACACCTCGTCGGCGCTCTCCAGGTTGGCATAGGTCCCATCGTGCAGCACGTAGGGGCCATACCGCCCGATCCCGGCCTGGATCGGCTTGCCGTCCTCCGGGTGCGCGCCCACCTCGCGCGGCAGCTCCAGCAGACGCAACGCCTTGTCGACATCCATCGCCGCCGGGGGCCAGCCCTTGGGCAGGCTGGCGCGCTTAGGCTTTTCCCCTGCCTCTTCGACATAGGGTCCGAAGCGGCCGTTCTTCAGCCACACCGCCTGCATGGTCTTGGGGTTCACCCCCAGCTCGCGGTCGGCGTTCTCCGCCGCATCGCCCTCGCCCTCGGGCTGGGCGATCGGCCGGGTGTAGCGGCATTCCGGATAGTTGGAACAGCCGATGAAAGCCCCGAACTTGCCGGTCTTCAGCGACAGCCGCCCGGTCCCGCAGACGGTGCACAGGCGCGGGTCCGACCCATCCTCCTTCTGCGGGAAGATGTGGGGTCCCAGGGCGTCATTCAGCGTGTCCAGCACCTGGCTGACCCGCAGCTCGCCGATGTCGTCTGCCGCCGCGTGGAAGTCGGTCCAGAACTCGCGCAGCAGCGCCTTCCAGTCGAGCTTGCCGTCGCTGACGAGGTCGAGCTTCTCTTCGAGGCCCGCCGTGAAATCGTATTCGACATAGCGGGCGAAGAACTGCTCCAGGAAGGCGGTGACCAGCCGCCCCTTGTCTTCCGGGATGAACCGGTTCTTCTCCATCCGCACATAGGCCCGGTCGCGCAGCACGGTCAGGATCGAGGCGTAGGTCGAGGGCCGGCCGATGCCCAGCTCCTCCATCTTCTTGACCAGGCTGGCTTCCGAATAGCGCGGCGGCGGCTCGGTGAAGTGCTGGTCGGCCTTGGCGTTCAGCACGCGAGCGGCCGCGCCCTCGTTGACGGCCGGCAGGCGCGCGCCATCCTCGTCCTCGGCGTCATCGCGGCCTTCTTCATAGACCGCCAGATATCCCGGAAACTGCACCACCTGGCCGGTGGCCCGCAGGCCCGTGCATCCATCGCCGCTCTCCAGGTCGATGGTCGTCCGCTCGATCCGCGCCGCCTCCATCTGGCTGGCGATCATCCGCTTCCAGATCAGCTCATAGAGTCGCCCCAGGTCCCCTTCGAGCCGCAGCTTGCCGGGGTTGCGGTTCAGCGAGGTCGGCCGGATGGCCTCGTGGGCCTCCTGGGCGTTCTTGGCCTTGGTCTTGTAGATGCGGGCGCTCTCTGGGACGTAGTCCTTGCCATAGAGGCCTGCGATCACCTCGCGCGCCTCGGTCAGCGCCTCGGGCGCCGCCTGCACCCCGTCGGTCCGCATGTAGGTGATCAGGCCGACGGTCTCGCCGCCGATATCGATCCCCTCATACAGCTTCTGGGCCGCCTGCATGGTCCGCTGGGCGTTGAAGCCCAGCTTGCGGGACGCCTCCTGCTGCAGGGTCGAGGTGGTGAAGGGGGGCGGGGGCGAGCGCCTGGCCGGCTTCTTCTCCACCGCATGCACGCTGAACGCCGCGGCCGCCACCGCATCGCGCCCCGCATGGGCGTCCCCCTCGTTGCCGAGGTCGAACTTGGTGAGCTTCTTGCCCTCGTGTTTGACCAGCCGGGCGGTGAACGGATCGCTGCCGGCGGTCACCTCGGCGTCGACGCTCCAGTATTCCTGGGTGCGGAACTTCTCGATCTCGACCTCGCGGTCGACCACCAGCCGCAGCGCCACCGACTGCACCCGGCCCGCCGAGCGCGACCCCGGCAACTTGCGCCAAAGCACCGGCGACAGGGTGAACCCCACCAGATAGTCCAGCGCACGCCGCGCCAGGTAGGCGTCGACCAGCTCCTGGTCCAGCTGGCGCGGGTTGGCCATCGCCTCGGTGACCGCGCCCTTGGTGATGGCGTTGAAGGTCACCCGCTCGACGGCCTTGTCCTTCAGCGCCTTCTTCTTCTGCAGGATCTCCAGCACATGCCAGCTGATCGCCTCGCCTTCGCGATCCGGGTCGGTGGCCAGGATCAGGCGGTCGGAGCCTTTCAGGGCCTCGGCGATGTCGCTGATCCGCTTGGACGACTTGGCGTCGACCTCCCAGCTCATCGCGAAATCATCATCGGGCAGCACCGACCCGTCCTTCGACGGCAGGTCGCGGACATGGCCGTACGACGCCAGAACCGTGTAGTTCGAGCCCAGGTATTTGTTGATGGTCTTGGCCTTGGCCGGGCTCTCAACGACGACAACGTTCATGAAATGCGGCTTCAAATCTCGAAAATGACTGGACGGCCCCCCGCCCAAGGGCCGGGAAGGTGCGTCGCGTCAGAGGGGAATGTCAACGTGGCGCCGGTCAAGTGGGGGCGCACAAACGCAATTGCCAGCGAATCCTTCTCCCGCTCGCCCCCTACACCGTCATCCTCGGGCTTGTCCCGAGGACCCATTCGTCCGCCGCACGCACGTTGGGGGGTGAGCGCGCGGTCGCGCGCTCACGGCTGGATTTCGCGGGCCGCCTGACCATGGGTCCTCGGGACAAGCCCGAGGATGACGGTTGGCGTGGGCGAACTCTCACGTCCCCTGCTGCACAAACGGAACCTTCTCGAACAACCGCCGCTCCTCGCCGCGCGGGTCATCCACCAGCCTCGGCTCCAGGTCCCAAACCATCGTCTGCCGCCGCGCCAGCCCGTACGGCTCCCACCGCGCCAACCCGCCCCCGTTCGGATCCCCCGTCCGCGCGAACCGGATGAAGGCGTCCATCATCAACCCACTGACCCGCCGCGCCCCGTCCCCAACTCCGG
>NZ_JAAALA010000007.1 GCF_009905535.1 Caulobacter sp. SLTY
GTGGCGGCGGTGGCGGCGGCGGTGGCGCGGCCACGGACTGCCCGACCGGGTTCGCCAACGTCGGCACGGTCAACGCCGCGGTCGGCGGCACGCTGCGGGTCTGCCAGCTGCCGGCCCTGATCACCGGAAACCTGGTGGTTCCGCTGCGCACCGGCACCATCTATTCGGTCAGCGGCCGGGTCGATGTCGGCCAGGATCGCGGTGGCAACGCCGCCTCGCCGATCGCCGGCGCCGCGCAAGGCATCCTGACCGTCGAGCCGGGCGTCCGCATCTTCGGTTCGGCCGGCCTTGACTACATCGTGGTCAACCGCGGCTCGCAGATCTTCGCCCAGGGCACCTCGACCTCGCCGATCGTCTTCACCAGCCGCCAGAGCGTCGAAGGCACGGCCGGTACGGACGCCATCGGCCAATGGGGCGGGCTGGTCATCCTTGGCCGCGCCAACATCTCCAACTGCCCGGCCGCCGTGCCCTACAACAGCCCCAACTGTGAAGCCCAGGTCGAGGGCACCAACGCCCTCTACGGCGGCAGCAACGAAGCCGACAACTCGGGCGTCCTGCAGTACGTCCGCGTCCAGCACTCGGGCTTCCAGATCCTGCCCGGCAATGAGCTGAACGGCATCACCTTCGCCGGCGTCGGCACCGGCACCACCGTCGACCACATCCAGGTCCACAACAGCTCGGACGACGGCGTCGAGTTCTTCGGCGGCAACGTCAACGTCAAGTACCTGGTCCTGACCGGGAATGATGATGACTCCATCGACACTGACCAGGGTTACGACGGCCACATTCAGTTCGCCCTGGTGGTTCAGCGCGCCAACGGCGGCGACCGGATCATCGAGGCCTCGATGGCCGCCCTCGCCACCGGCAACCAGCGCAGCCGCCCGACGATCTCCAATTTCACCTTCGTCGCCCGCGACAGCGGCAGCGACGCGATCGTCCTGAACACCGGCACCGACTACCGCCTCTACAACGGTGTGGTTACCCGTCCCGGCACGACCGGCGCCTGCCTGGACATCGATGACGCCGCCACCACCGCCACCTTCCGCTCGGTGTTCATGAGCTGCTCGCTGGCCTTCCGCGACGACGCGAACGTCAACGCCGCGGCCGCCTCGGCCATCTTCGGCCCGGGCGCGAACAACAACACCTCGAACGGGACCTCGACCCTGACGGGGACCTTCATCAACGGCGCCAATGAGAACGCCGTCGCCGTGACCACCCCGGTCCCGCTGAGCAGCTTCTTCACCCTGCCGCTCAACATCGGCGCCGTCCGCAACTCGACCGACACCTGGTACGCCGGTTGGGCCTGCGGCGTGACCAGCACGACCTGCTGATCGTAGCGCGGCCGGCGGGACCGTCCCGCCGGCCGACGCTCCCCGCGGTTTCCAATCAAGGCTAATCTCATGTCGAAGCTGTCCGTGACCCTGATGGGTCTGTTGCTGGCGACCACCGCCCTCAGCGCGCCGTCGCTGGCCCTGGCCCAGGACGCCCCGCCCGCCGAAGAGGGCGAGGTCGAGGAGATCGTCGTCCTCGGCAAGAACATCCCCGAGCCGATGCGGGAAACCGGCGAGGTCGCCGCCTTCCTGCAACCGGAAGACCTCAAGCGTCAGGGTGACGATACGGCCGCGGAGGCCTTGGTGCGCCTGACCGGCCTGTCGCTGGTCGGCGGCAAGTTCGTCTACGTCCGTGGCCTGGGCGAGCGCTACAGCTCGGCTCTGCTGAATGGTTCGCCCCTGCCCTCGCCCGAGCCTCTGCAACGGGTGGTTCCGCTGGACCTGTTCCCGGCCAACATCCTGTCGGGTACGATCGTCCAGAAAACCTACTCGCCCAACTACCCGGGCGAGTTCGGCGGCGGCATCATCGACCTGCAGACGATCGGCACGCCCGATGAGCCCTTCTTCACCGTCGGCCTCAGCACCGGCGGCAACACCGAGACCACCTTCCAGGAAGGCATCACCTACTACGGGTCGGACTACGACTGGCTGGGTTATGACGACGGCACGCGCGACACCCCCCGCATCCTCCAGCGCATCGCGCCGGACCGGCTGCGGGTCAGCGAAGCCAACTACACCGACGCGCAGCTGCAGGACATCGGCCGCGCCTTCGTCAACGCGCCGCTGAACCTGATCCAGCGCAAGAACGACATGCCGCTGAACTATGGCATCGACGTCTCGGGCGGCTACTCGTTCGACCTCGGCGATGCGGGCTTCATCGGCGTGGTCGGCGTGCTGGGCTTCGACAACAGCTGGCGCAACCGCTCGGGCATCCAGCAGGACGGCATCGTCCAGGCGGGCGTGATCAGCGTCAACACCGACTACCGGGTTCGCTCGACCGAGAACAACGCCACCCTCAACGGCCTGTTCGGCCTGTCCTGGGAGTCGGGCGACGCGACGCAGAGCGTCAAGTGGACCAACCTCTACATCCACTCGACCCTCAAGGAAGCCCGGGTCCGTGAGGGCTATGACGCCAATGCGCCGGGCCAGGGCCTGGTGCGCGACGACTACACCGAGTGGTTCGAACGTAGCCTGATCAACACCCAGCTGGCCGGCAAGCACGAGCTTGGTGACTTCGAGCTGACCTGGCGCGGCGCCTTCGCCAAGACGGCCCGCAACAGCCCGTACGAGAAGGGCATCCGCTACTTCTGGGTCGATGCCGACAGCGATGGCGTGCAGGACGCCAACGAGCCCTACCGTCACGACGGCTCATCGGTGCAGAACTACACCCGCTTCGGCGAGGTCGAGGACCAGGTCGCCAGCTTCGGCATCGACGGCCTTTACACCCTGGCCCTGTCCGACAGCCGCGAGATCAAGTTCAGCGGCGGCTTCGCCTGGATGGACAACGACCGCTCCGCCGTGTCGCGGGAGTTCCGCTTCCTGGCTCTGAACAACGCCATCCCGCTGGATGTCCAGGACAGCCGGGTCGACTACCTCCTGTCCGACTACAACATCGGCCCGTTGCTGTTCATGCTTCGGGAAACCACCGGGTCGGATGGCGCCTCGGCCTACAAGGCGGCGCTGACCACCCGCGCCGGCTGGTTCCAGGTCGACGCCGAGGTCATCCCGCTGGTCCGCGTGGCCCTGGGCGTTCGCTACGAGGACGCCGAGCAGGGGGTGACCCCGATCGACATCTTCAGCGGCCCCTTGCCCGCCCCGCCGAAGCTGGAGAACAGCTATTGGCTGCCGGCCGCCACCGTGACCTGGAACTTCTACGAGGACATGCAGCTGCGCTTCGGGGCGTCCAAGACGATCGCCCGGCCGCAGTTCCGCGAACTGGCCCCGCAGACCTATCTCGATCCGGACACCGACCGCCTCTACATCGGCAATCCCTACCTGGTGGACAGCGAGCTTCTGAACCTCGACGCCCGCTACGAGTGGTACTTCGCCACCGGCCAGTCGTTCACTGTCGGGGCCTTCTACAAGGACATCGACAAGCCGGTCGAAACCATCGTCAACGAAGGTGGCTCCAGCCTGCAGACGACCTTCCTCAACGCGCCCAAGGCCATCCTCTACGGCGCCGAGATCGATGTGAAGACCTACATCGAAACGCCGATCGACGGCGGTCGCGTGCTGGTCTCCGCCAACTACACCTGGACCAAGTCCGAGGTGCAGGTCGAGCCGGGTGACGAGGTGTTCCCGCTCTCCGGCGGCGGCGCGCCGCGTCCGGCCATCGACTATGTCCAGGACGGCGACGCCCTGCAGGGCCAGTCGGAGCACCTGGCCAACCTGCAGCTGGGCTGGGAATACGAGCCCTGGAACCTGCAGGCGACCTTCCTGGTCACCTACGTCAGCGAGCGGATCTCCGCCCGTGGCCGCACCGGCTTCCCGGACCTGATCTCGGACCCCGGCGTGACCATCGACTTCACCTACCGCCAGGGCTTCGAGGTGATGGGCAAGGAGGTCGAAATCGGCTTCGAGGCCCGCAACCTGACCGACGAAAACTCAGAAGAGTTCCAGGAGCTGGGCGGCGGTCGCGTCGACACCAACACCTACGACCTCGGCCGCAGCTTCTCGGTCAGCCTGACCACCCGGTTCTAGCATTCGGCCCACCTGGGCCGGATCGACGGACGCTCTCCGCTTCATCCGAGCGGGGAGCGTTTGTCATTGTAGTGTCGCCTAACCATCACGTTTCTGCGGCCTCGGAGGGCTAACCGAGCGGACGACCAAGCCGTTTCGGGGACCCTTGAGTGCCGGCCTTCCAGCGCCTTCTGACTGGCGGACCACGCCTTGCGACCGCCCGCGCGGTGGTCGAGGTCGTGCTGGTCCTGCTGATCGCAACCCAGGCGGCGCGCCTTGTCTGGACCATCGTGGCGCCCCCTCCCCCACCCGCCCCGACGGCGGGCGCCAAGCCGGCGGACCTCGCCATACTGGCCCAGTTCAACCCCTTCCTCGGCCTCGACACCCCCGCCGGCCGCCGCGCCGGTGGCGACAGCCTGCGGCTCTACGGCGTCCGGGTCGTCGACGGCGGCAAGAGCTCCGCCATCATCGGCTCGCCCGACGGGCGCCAGGCCTCCTACCTCGTCGGCGAGGCCGTCGCCCCCGGCGTCATCCTCCAGGCGGTCGAGGAAACCCACGTGGTGCTGTCGCGTGGCGGTTCCACCTCGAAACTCGCCTTCCCCGATCCCGCCCAATAAGGACGCCGATGCTGCGGAAACCCCTCCGGACACTCGCCCTGGCCCTCGCGTTGACCGCGAGCGGCCTGGCGTCCACGGCCCCGGCCATCGCCCAGACCCAGGTGCTCAATGTCCAGGACGCGGACATCCGCGCCTTCATCCAGGACGTCGCCCGCAGCACCGGCATGACCTTCATCATCGACCCGCGGGTCAAGGGCACGGTCAGCGTGGCCAGCGACGGGCCGCTGACCAAGTCCGAGCTATTCGATGTGTTCCTGGCGACCCTGCGGTCCAACGGCTTCCTGGCCGTCCCGACTGGGCCCAGCACCTACCGCATCGAGCCGGCCGAGAACGCCGCCCGTCAGCCTGGTGTCGCCCGCAGCGGCTTCGTCACCGAGGTCTTCCGCATGCGAACGGTGGACGCCGCCGCCGCGGCCGAGATGATCAAGCCGCTGGTCGGGCCCCAGGGCGTGGTCACCGCCAACCCGCGCGGCAACACCATCGTGGTCGCCGACTATGCCGACAACGTCCGCCGCATCCGGGGCCTGGTGGCCCAGATCGACCAGGACAGGTCGCAGGTCCAGACCGTCACCCTCAAGCACAGCTCGGCGACCGAGGTGGCCCGGGTTCTCAACGAGCTCACCTCCACCTCCGGCGCCGACGGCAAGGGCCAGCGGGGCGCCGTTTCCATCGTGCCGGTTGAGAGCAGCAACTCCATCATCCTGCGCGGCGACCCGGATGCGGTCGCCAGACTGTTGCCGACCATCGCCGATCTCGACCGCCGGGCCGAGGCCAACGCCGACGTCCAGGTGATCTTCCTGCAGCACGCCAACGCCGAGGAGATGCTACCGGTCCTCCAGCAGCTACTCGGCCAGACCCCGACGACGCCTTCGACCGCGAGTGGCTCCACCAGCCGTGGCTCGACAGATAGCGCCTCGACCGCCGCCGCGCCCGCCTCCTCCGCCACCCCCGGCGCCCAACGCGCCAACATCGCTCGCTACCCCGGCGCCAACGCCCTGATCATCAGCGCCGATCCGGCCACCCAGCGGATGCTGGCCAACGTCATCCGCCAGCTGGACGTGCGCCGCGAGCAGGTGGTGGTCGAGGCCATCGTGGTCGAAATCTCGGACGGCACGGCTCAGCGGCTGGGCGTCCAGACCATCCTGGGCGGCGGCGACAACGTGCCCTTCGCGGCCACCAACTACTCCAACACCGGCCCCAACATCCTGGCCCTGACCGGCGCCATCGTCGGCCAGCAGAGCCTGCCCGAGGACAGCGACCTTCTGGCCGCGCTGCAGCAGACGGCGATCGACTCCCTGATCGGCTCTAATGGCGCCCTGGCTGCGATCGGCGGCACCCTGAGCGGCGACAGCCTGTTCGGCTTCATCATCAACGCCGTGCGCGAGGACAACTCTTCCAAGCTGCTGTCCACCCCGCACATCATGACCCTGAACAACCGCGAAGCCACCTTCCTGGTCGGTCAGGAGGTCCCGATCACCACGGGCGAGACCCTCGGGGATGGCAACGACAACCCCTTCCGCACCATCCAGCGCCAGGACGTCGGCATCCGCCTGACCGTGCGGCCGCAGATCAACGCCGGCGGCGGCATCACCCTGCACATCCGTCAGGAGGTCTCGGCCATCGCCGGCACCGTCTCGACCAACTCGCCCGAGCTGATCCTCAACAAGCGGGTCATCGAGACCACGGCGGTCATCGACGATGGCGAGATCGTGGTGCTGGGCGGCCTGCTCCAGCAGGACGAGCAGATCAGCCTGGAGCGCACCCCACTGCTCAGCGACGTCCCCATTCTTGGTGAGCTGTTCAAGAGCCGAGCCCGCGAGGGCAAGCGCACCAACCTGATGATCTTCCTGCGCCCCCGGATCGTCCGCAACGGCGCCGACGCCCGCGCCATCGCCGGCCAGCGCTACGAGATGCTGCGCCAGGACCCTGCCCTGACCGGCAAGGATGGGGTCAACAGCCTCGACAAGCTGGTCATCGACCAGCTCGACGCCGTCCCGCCGACCGTTCCCCCGCCGCCCCCGGCTCCAGCTCCGGCGCCGCCGAAATGATCACCCTGGCCGACCCGACCCTGTCCTACGGCTTCGCCAAGCGGGCGGGGGTGTTGCTCCTGTCGCTCGGCGAGACGGCGCGGGTGGCCCTGCGCGAGGGGTCGGACCCCGCCGCCCTGGTCGAGGCCAGGCGCGCGCTGGGCCGGCCGCTGGCCATCGAGACCCTGCCGCCCTCAACCTTCGATCGCCGCTTCTCCGAGGTCTACGCCGGCGAAGGCCTGGCCGCCTCCAGCGCCGACAGTGTCGAGATGGCCGGCGGACTCGACGCCCTGCTCGACGACATCCCCGCCACCGCCGACCTGCTAGACCCCCAGGACGAGGCCCCGGTCATCCGCCTGATCAATGGCCTGATCGCCGAGGCCGTGCGCGTCGGCGCCTCCGACATCCACGTCGAGCCGTTCGAGCGGGCGCTGACCATCCGCTTCCGCGTCGATGGCGTCCTCTCCGAAGTCCTCAGCCTGCCCCAGCGCATCGCCCCGCTGCTGGTCTCCCGCATCAAGGTCATGGCCCGGCTCGACATCGCCGAGAAACGCCTGCCGCAGGACGGCCGCATCTCCCTGGCGCTCGGCGGCAAGTCCCTCGACGTGCGGGTCTCCACCCTCCCCGCCCGGGTCGGCGAGCGGGTGGTGCTGCGCATCCTCGACAAGGATCAGGCTGGCCTGCAGCTGCAGGAACTGGGCATGGCGCCGAACGTCCTGCGCCTGTTCGAGGCGGCGGTGCGCGAGCCACACGGCATCATCCTGGTCACCGGCCCCACGGGCTCGGGCAAGACCACCACCCTCTATGCGGGTCTCGGCCTGCTCAACGACGCCAGCCGCAACATCCTGACCATCGAGGACCCGGTCGAATACGCCATCCACGGCGTCGGCCAGACCCAGGTCAACACCAAGGTCGGCATGACTTTCGCCGCCGGCCTGCGCGCCATCCTGCGTCAGGACCCGGACGTGGTCATGGTCGGCGAGGTCCGCGACAGCGAGACCGCCCAGATCGCCGTCCAGGCCAGCCTTACCGGTCACCTGGTGCTCTCCACCGTCCACACCAACGACGCGGCCGGCGCCGTGGTCCGCCTCCGCGACATGGGTGTCGAGCCCTTCCTGCTAGCCTCCACCCTGCGGCTCGTCCTTGCCCAGCGCCTGGTCCGCCGCCTCTGCCCGCATTGCGCCGAAAGCTACCCCGCCGACGCCGCCACCGCTCGCCGCCTCACCGTCGAGACGGGCCACAGCCTGCGCCGCGCCAAGGGCTGCGCCGCTTGCGGCCAGACCGGCTATGCCGGCCGCCTAGGGATCTACGAGGCCCTGCGCATCGACGACACCGTCCGCGGCCTGATCGCCTCCAACGGCGACGAACTGGCCCTGGCCCGCGCCGGACTGCGCGAAACCGGCGACCTCGCCGCCGCCGCCCGCGAGCTGGTGCTCCAGGGTGTCACCACCGTCGAGGAGATGCTCCGCGTCACCCGCCAGGGAGCCGAGGCCCATGGCGGCGTTTGAGTACCTGGCCCTCGACCCCAAGGGCGCGCCCCGTAACGGCGTGATCACTGCCCCTGACGAGACGACCGCGCGCCAACTGCTGGAAAGGCGTCGCCTCGCCCCCGTCCGCCTGACCCCGGCCAATGACACCGGCCCGGGCCTGATGCCGAACCTCTTCAAGGACCGGCTGAAGGGCAAGGACCTCTCCCTGGTGACCCGCCAGCTCTCCACCCTGGTCTCGGTCACCCCGCTCGAAGAAGCCCTGCGCGCCATCGCCCAGAACAGCGACCAGCCCAAGGTCCGCGCCATCCTCGGCGAAGTCCATGCCGGCGTCCGCGAAGGCTATCGCCTTTCCGAAGCCATGGGCCGCGCCGCCACCAGCTTCCCGCCCCTCTACCGCGCCATGGTCGCCGCCGGCGAAGCCTCCGGCTCCCTGCCCGCCATCCTCGAACGCCTCGCCGACCTGCTGGAGCAGGAACAGGCGGTGAAGGCCAAGCTGGCCACCGCTCTGGTCTATCCGATCGCCCTGGCGATCACCGCCATCCTGGTGGTCATCGCCCTGCTGACCTTCGTCGTCCCAAAGGTCGTCGACCAGTTCGACAGCATGGGCCAGACCCTGCCCCTGCTGACCCGGATTATCATCGGCATCTCCCATGTGTTGGGAACCTACGGCTGGATCCTCGCCACCCTGCTGGTCATCGGCGCCCTGGCCTTTGCCCAAGGCCTGCGCAGCCCCGGTTTCCGCCTCGCCGTAGACGGAGGCCTCCTCCGGTTACCCGTCATCGGCCGCCTGCTGCGCGAAGCCAATGCCGCCCGCCTGGCCCGCACCCTCTCCACGATGCTGGCCAGCGGCCTTCCCGTCCTCGAAGGCCTGACCCTCACCGCCCGCACGGTCGAGAACCGGGTCCTGCGCCGCGCCACGGAGGAGATGGCCATCTCCATCCGCGAAGGCGGCGGCCTGTCAGCGGCCCTGCGCAAGGCAGCCGTCTTCCCACCAGTCCTGCTCTATATGGCAGCAAGTGGCGAGAGCAGCGGCCGTCTGGAGATGATGCTGTCGAAGGCCGCCGACTACCTCGAACGCGAGTTCAACACCTTCACCAGTGCCGCCCTCAGCCTGCTGGAGCCGGCGATCATCATCGTGATGGGCGCCGTGGTGGCGACCATCGTCCTCTCCATCCTGCTGCCCATCCTACAGATCAACACCCTGGCCATTGGTTAGCTTCATGTCGCAAGAGCCTGAAAACAAACGTCCCCGCCGCGCCGGCTTCACCCTGGTGGAGATGATGGTGGTGGTGGTCATCCTCGGCCTGCTGGCCACCGTGGTGATCATCAACGTCCTGCCCGCCCAGGGCCGCGCCATGAAGGAAAAGGCCCGCGCCGACATCGCCACCCTGGAACAGGCCGTCGAAAGCTACCGCCTCGACACCTTCGCCTTCCCCCGCGGCGACGCCGGCCTAGCCGCTCTGACCACCGCCCCCGCCGGCATCCCGGCCAGCCGCTACCGCGAAGGCGGCTACATCAAGCGGCTGCCGGATGACCCGTGGGGTAACCCCTATCAATACCGCTACCCCGGCAAGAACGGGTCCTTCGACATCTACAGCTACGGCGCCGACGGCAAGGAGGGCGGCGAGGGCGATGACGCGGACATCGGCAATTGGAAATAGCCAGGCGCGGCAAGGGTTTACCCTCGTCGAGTTGATGGTGGTTCTGGCCGTGCTGGGACTGATGGCGGCGGTCGTGGTGATCGCCATCCCCGACGGTCGGATGACCCTGGCCGCCGAGGGGGAACGTTTCGCCGCCCGCCTCAAGCGGGCGCAGGAGGAGGCCGTGCTGACCAATCGTCCCGTTGAAGCCGCCCTCACCCCCGCCGGCTACGCTTTCCGCGTCCGCCGGGCCGGGGGCTGGCAGGCGCTGGACGAGGGGCCGTTCCGCGAAGAGGCTTGGCTGGCCGGGACCGAGGTCTCCGCCGAGAAGGAGGCGACCCGCGTGGCTTTCGATCCCACGGGTTTGGCCACGCCCGCCCAGTTCACCCTACGCCGCCGGGGCCAGGTCGTTGAGGTGGCGGTCGACGCCGCCGGGAATGTGACCGTCGATGCCCACTGAGCGCCGCGCCGGCTTCACCCTGATCGAGCTTCTGGTGGCGCTCACCGTCTTCAGCCTGGCGGCCATCGCCCTGCTAAACGTCTCGGGCGAGAACACCCGCGCCGCCGGCCGGATCGAGACCCGCGCCCTGGCCGCGGTGGTCGCCGAGAACCGGGCGGTCGAGGTCATGGCCGCCGCCCTGCCACCCCGCATCGGGGCCACCAATGGGGCCGAACAGGCCGGCGGCCGCACTTGGCGCTGGACCCGCAACGTGGTCGCCACTTCCGACCCGGACATCCTGCGCATCGACATCCTCGTGCTCGACCCCGTCAGCCCCCGCCCGGCCGGCGGTCTGACCGTGTTCCGGAGCCTCAAATGAGGCGCGACGGCTTCACCCTGGTCGAGATGCTGGTCGCCCTGCTGGTCTTCGGCCTGCTGGCCGCCGCCGGCGCCGCCGTCATGGGCTCGACGCTCACCAACCAGAGCGCGGTCAAGTCGCGGGTCGAGCGCTTCGCCGACTTCCAGCGCCTCCGCGCCGTCCTCCGCGCCGACCTCGCCCAGGCCGCCCCTCGCCGCACCCGCGACACCTCCGGTCAGCCGGCCGGCGTCGCCTTCATCGGGGGCGACCCCTGGGGCGGCAACGCCGAGCGCCTGTTCGTGGTCGTGCGCAGAGGCTGGGAGAACCCCGACAGGGCCGCCCGCCCCTCCCTGCAGTACGTCGAATACCGCCTCAGTGAGGGCCGTATCGAACGCCGCGTCCGCGCCGCCCTCGACGGCACGGCGCTCGGGCCGGCCCAGGTGTTGCTGGACGGCGTCGAAACCAGCCAGGTGGCCTTCCTCGGCAATACCGAATGGCTCGCCGCGTGGAAGGGCCAGGCCGGCGTCGAAATCCCCCGCGCCGTCCGCCTCGACCTCACCATCGAGGGCCTCGGCCCCGTCACCCAGCTGTTCCTGACCACGGGGGACGGCCGATGAAGGCGCCAGCCCACGAACGCGGCGTCGCCCTGCTGACCGTCCTGCTGCTGGTGGCGGTGATGTCGGCCATCGCGGTCGGCGTGCTCGACGACATCCGCTTCGGCATCCGCCGCACGCTCAACGCAGCAACCGGCACGCAGGGCCAGTACTTCGCGCTCGGGGCCGAGCAGCTGGCCCGCGCCCGCATCGGCCGGCTGCTGGAGCGCGACACGACCCGGACCTCGCTGGAAGGCGGCTGGAACGGCCAGCCCATCGTCTTCCCGATCGAGAACGGTGAGATCCGCGCCAAGGTCACCGACGCCACCGGCTGCTTCAACCTCAACAGCCTGGTCACCGTCGGAGGCGGCGAGCCCTTCGTGCGGCGCGAGGCTGGCGTGCGCCAGTTCACCGCCCTGCTCACTGCCCTCAACATCGCCGGCGCCCCGGCCTTGGCCGACGCCCTGGCCGAATGGATGGACAGCAACAACGTCGGCGCGCCGGGAACCGAGGACGACGGCTATCTGAAGGGCGAGGCGCCCTATCGCACCGCCTCGGTCCCCCTGGCGGAGGTCAGTGAACTGCGCGCCGTCCGTGGGTTCTCCGCCGGCGTCTATGCGACCCTGCGGCCTTACGTCTGCGCCCTGCCGACCACCGACCTGTCGCCGGTCAACATCAACACCCTGCCGCCCGAGCGCGCGGTGGTCCTGACCGCCCTCACCGAAGGCGGCATCGGCGTCAATTCGGCGCGCGGCATCCTCGCCAGCCGCCCGGCCGCCGGCTGGCGAGACCTCGCCGCCTTCTGGAGCCAGCCCGCCTTCGCCCAGACCCCGGCCGACGCGGCCGTGCGCAGTCAGGTCGATGTGCGCAGTCGCTACTTCGCCCTCGACGCCGAGGTCAGCTTCGCCGGCGGCGAGACCGTGATGAGCTCCCTGTTCGAAACCCCCTCGCCGGGCGGCGTCCGCCTGGTCGCCCGCCGCTGGACCCGCGACGAATGACCCTATCACGCCTCGTCATCCTGTTCGCCGACCCAGAGCGACCGCCGGAGGTCCTGGAATCCTCCCAGGGCGAAATTATGCGCTACGACGTCTTCGTAGAGGGCGAGCCGGCCGGCTGGGCTCCGGCCCGCACGACGCTGGTCGTTCCGGGCGCCGAGGTGCTGGCCCGCTGGCTGACCCTGCCCACCGGCAGCGATACCCAAGCCCGGTCTGCGGCCGGGTTCATGCTAGAGGAAGCCCTCGCCGGACAGGGCGCTCGCCAACATATCGCGGTCGGCCCCCGCGAGGATGGCGAGCGCCTTGTGGCCGTGGTCGATGAGGCCCGGCTGCACGGCTGGCTGGACCGCGCCCGCGTCCTCGGCTTCAAGCCTGACGGGGTGACCCCCGACCACCTGATCCTGCCGGCGCCGGAGGATGACAGCCTGATCGGCGTCCGCTTTGGCCAGCTCCTCGCGGTGCGAGGCCGGGACATCGCCGCCTCGGTCGAACCCGATCTGCTGAGCGCGGTGCTGGGCGATCGCGCGCCGCCTCCGGCCAATCCGCTCGATGCCGCCGCCCTGTTGGCGCGGGGTGCCGAGGATCCGGCGATCAACCTGTTGCAGGGTCAGTTCGGCGAGGGCCGCGATCGTGGGACCGAGGGCGGTTGGCGTCGTGCCGCCATCCTCGCCGGCGTGCTGATCCTCTCGCCGCTGGTGATCGCCCTGGCCGGCATCGCCCGCAACACCGGCGCGACCCTGTCGCTGGAGGACAAGGCCGACCGCCGCGCCGTCGCCCTGGCCCCCGCCCTGCGTGGCCAAGCGGACCCAGCCGACAAGCTGCTGGCCCAGATCGAGGCCCGCCGCTCGGCCGACCAGTTCCTCGACGTCTCCGCCCGCACCTTCCGCCTGATCCAGGCCTCCGGCGCGGTTCGGATGGAGACCCTGGTCTACAGCGCCGACGGTTCCTTACGCACCAGCATCGCCTACGCCAACTATTCCGACCTCGACAGCCTTAAGGCCGCCGCCAAGGGCGCCGGACTGGAGGTCGCCGAGGACTCCACCGTCACCGAAGGCGGCCGGATCACCAGCGACCTGATCATCCGGAGCGCCCGATGAACGCCGTCCTCGCCCGCCTCCGCGGCCAGTGGGCCGCCCGGTCCCAGCGTGAGCAGCTCATGCTGGCGGTGATGGCCGCCGTCCTGTTGCTGGTCGGCGGCTGGTACGGGTTGGTCGTCCCGCTCGGCAAGGCCGCCGAAGCCTCGGAAAACAGCGCCCGCATCGCCGCCGGCCGCCTGGCCCAGCTCGAGACCGCCGCCCGCTCCGGCACGGTCAGCCCCGGCGCCCTGGCCGCAGAGGCTCGCCAGCCGCTGCAGGGCGTGGTCGATGCCGCCGCCCAGGCCTCCGGCGTGACCATCAACCGCCGCCGGGAGGAGGAGGATGGCCGCCTGACCGTCTGGGTCGCCGCTCTCGATCCCGCCACCCTGATGACCTGGCTGACCACTCTTGCCCGCGCCCATGGCGTGGCCGTCACCGAGGTCACCGCCAGCCGCATCGAGGGCGGCTTGCTGGAAGCCCAGATCACCCTGGCGAGGCCCGCCGCATGACCACCCCCCGCCTCCTGATCGTCTTCGTCGCGGCCTTCATCGCCATGCTGATCGCCTTGATCCCACTCAGCGCCGTGCTGGGCTGGTCCAGCCTGCCGTTGGCGGCCGAGCGAGTCGAGGGCACGCTCTGGGGCGGCAGGCTGACCGGCGCCGCCGTCGCCGGCCAGCCTGTCGGCACGGTCAGGACCCGGCTGGAGATCCTGCCCCTGTTCGGTGGGGTGGTTCGGCTGCGCACCGAGACCAAGGGTCCGTTTACCGGCAAGGCCCGACTGATCTCCGCCAAGACCCGCATGGGCGCCGACCTAGTCACCGGGGTGGTCGCCGTGGAGGGCCTGGGCCTGCCCGACGCCACCGTGCGGCTCGACAACGTCACCGCAGCCTTCGACCGCGGCCGCTGCATCCGCGCCGCCGGCAAGGCCCGCGCCCAGGTCGGCGGCGGCGGCGTGCTACCCCAGCCCGTCGAGCTCACCGGCGCTCCCGCCTGTATCGATGGTCGGTGGACCCTGCCTCTGTCGGGCGAGACGGGCGGGACCCGCGTCGAGGTCCAGCTCGGCTTCTCGCCCGACGGCGCCTGGCGCAACGAGCTGATCCTCATTCCCACAGATCCGGCTTTAGGGCAGGCTCTGTCGGCTTCCGGCTTTACTCAGGACGGCGATCGCTGGCGCCGCGTCACCGAGGGACGTCCATGATCGGCCAAGCCGTTTTGATCGCCCTGGCCTTGCTGGCCGCACCCAAAACTCAGAAGGCGCCCGCCCCCAACGACGGCGGCGTCCCCTTCCAGGAAATCGCCCAGCAGCAACTGGCGCCCGGCCAATGCGCCCTGTTCCTCTGGGCCCGCACCAGCCCTGCTCGCCGCATCCTGATGGCCACGCAGAACCCGGCCTCCGCCCGTATCGCCCTGAAGGGCAGGACCCTCGACCTGCCCCTGACCGCCTGGGACGGCGAGGCCCACATGGGCATCCACGAGGTCCAGACCTTCTCGGCCAACGGCGTGACAATCACCGTCCGCTTCGACGGGAAGGCGCGCGAGGGCCTGGTCGGCGGGCTGGTCGCCGAGAACGGCTCGGTCGAGATACGGGACGCTGAAGGTTGGGAAACCGTGGTCCCAGCCGCCGGCATGTTGGCCTGCCAGCCGGCCGGCTGAGCCTATTCCTCTTCACCCACACCGAGTTCCATTTTGATCGACGCCACCAGGGGGCAGACGTCGTCTGCGCAGTTGGCCGAACCCGACTGTATGTTTGGCGTCGGGTAGGTCATTGGGCTCGCCCCCCAGTTGCCCGAGAATGCCAGGATCTCGACCGTAGCATCGCGCTTGACCAGCAAGCAGACGAGGCCAGCGGCATTGGTGAAGCCTATGCTGGTTCCGGCATAGTCCATGCCGATTGCCCGGACTTCGGCGTTGGGGAAGGGTATCTGAGCCTGGGTGATGTCATCGACCGAGTAGACCTGAACCTTGATGCAGGTGGTCTCGTACGGATCGTCACCGTTCCACTGGCCAGTCCCAGTGATGACGCCGCTATAGACCAGCGGCTCGATTTGACGCAGAGCGCCCGTCCGCGCCCAGTAGCCCGACGTCTGGTCGAACAGGTAGAGTCCCACGGATGGGCCGGGCCGAAGACGCTCGGGGACGCGCAGGGTGAAGGGCAGCTCGACACCCTTGGCAACCGACAAGGGTTTCCCCTCCGCGTCTGTGACCGCTAGATCGAACATTCCGAATGATTGCAGCTTGGCCGTTACGCCGGCGGTGTCCCGAGCCGTGAAGTCCCCTGGCGCAGCTGCCAGCGACCGGGAATCGAGAATGCCTATCGGCGTTACGCTGATGTTGATCCGGCCGCGCGCTGGCTGACCGTCAGCGGTGACGAAGGCGTTCGGCGGAATGGTGAGACTGCCGTCCGAACCGATCGCGGCCTGTCCACCGCGATCGGCCGACAGAACGGTCGGTGCGGCCCTGGACCGAAGGACCAGCGGGGAGAGGTGGACCTCACCGGCCATCGAAATCGTCATGGGCCGGGCGGTCGAAACCCGCCCTGGAGCCGTTACGCCCAGGGCCAGCCGACCCGGATCCAGCGTGCGGCGAATCCCGAAAAGCCCCGCGGCGTTCGACTTGGCCACGGCCTTTCCATCGATCGACACCAGCGCATCGGCGACAGGCCGGCCGTTCTCATCAACCACCTTCCCGCCGATGGACACGTAGGCGGTGGGGGGCGCCGGCTTCGCCGGTGGAGGCGGCGTGCAGCCCAGAACCATGGCGGCTACAAAAAGAGAAAGGAGTCGGGGGAAGGCCCTGGGCATTCTAGCGGTCCTTGATCGCTGACGGACGGGAACGCGCACAACCGAAAGCCGATTGTGACACGTCCTCGCCCGAGAGTCGATCAGGCCGCCGCGAACCGCTGCAGCCGCTGGCGGATGATCTCGTCCGCCTCGCTCATGATCCGGTCGATCAGTTCCTTCACGGTCGGAATGTCGTGGATCAGGCCGGCGACCATGCCGCAGGACCATGCGCCGGCTTCCATTTCACCGTCCCGCATGATCCGGGGATAAACCCCGGCCACTTCTTCGATAATGTCCTCGAACTTGATGTTCGAGCCCAGTTCCTTTTCCTTCACCAGCAGGCGCTCGACCGCGGCGTTGGTCAGCACCCGTTCGGTATTGCGCAGCGGACGCATCACCAGCCGGGTGTCCAGTTCACTTGCCGCGACCAGCGCCTGTTTCACATTCTCATGCACCGGCGCTTCCTTGGTGGCGATGAAGCGGGTGCCCATGTTCATGCCTTCGGCCCCCAGAGCCATGGCGGCGACCAGCGAGCGCCCGTCGGCCATGCCGCCGCTGGCCACGAAGGGAATCTTCAGTTCCTCGGCCGCGCGGGGCAGCAGGATGAAGTTGGGGACATCGTCCTCGCCGGGGTGACCGCCGCACTCGAAGCCATCGACGCTGACCGCGTCGCAGCCGATCGCCTCGGCCTTGAGGCTGTGGCGGACGGAGGTGCACTTGTGGATCACCTTGATCCCCGCATCCTGCAGCGGCGGCAGCCACTTGGCCGGGTTGTTGCCGGCGGTCTCGACGGCCTTCACGCCGCTGTCGATGATCGCCTTCACGAAGCCCGGATAGTCCGGCGGGGTCACGCTGGGCAGGAAGGTCAGGTTCACGCCGAACGGCTTGTCGGTCATCTCCCGGCAGCGGGCGATCTCCTTGGCGAGGTTCTCCGGGTTGCCCTGCGTCAGGCCGGTGATGATCCCCAGGCCCCCGGCGTTGGAGACCGCGGCGGCCATCTCGGCGAAGCCGACGAAATGCATGCCGCCTTGGATGATCGGATGCTCGATGCCGAAGAGTTCGGTGATGCGGGTCTTCATGGCGTTTCCTTTAGATGCCCAGGGCTTTTCTGTAGTCCGGGTGGACCAGGTCATGGAATTCAGGATGCTTGGCGATGTAGCTGGCGAAGAAGGTGCAGACCGGGATGACCTTCATCCCCTTCTCCCGCGCCACGCCCAGCGCATGCCGCACCAGGGCCGAGCCGACGCCCTTCCCCTCGAAGGCGGGCGGCACCACGGTGTGCGGGAACAGGATGCCGCTCTCCAGCAGCCGGTACTCGGCGAAGGCTGTCTGACCGTCGAGATGGATTTCGAACCGGCCTTCCTTGGCGTCTTCCGGGCGGTTGTCGATGACGCTGAACTTAGTCATGGCCGTGCCCATCTCCCGTCGCTTCGCTCGCCGCCGCGCCCCAGGTCTCGCTGCCGGCTTCCTTGAACCAGAACGGCTTGCGGGCGCGGACCCGCGTGCCGACCTCGTTCATGTCGTTATCGAACACCCGGCCGTTGATCACCGTGAAGCGGATCGAGGTGGTGTTCCTGATGTCGGCCAGCGGATCAGCATCCAGGATCACCAGGTCGGCCAGCTTTCCGACCTCCAGCGAGCCGATGTCCCTGTCCATGCCCAGCGCCTGGGCGCCGTTGATGGTGGCGGTCTTCAGCGCCTGGTGCGGGGTCATGCCGCCCTGGGCCATCATCCAGATCTCCCAGTGCTGGCCGAGGCCTTCGCGCTGGCCGTGGGCGCCGGCCTGGACCGAGACGCCCTCGTTGTTCAGCTCAGTCGCCACGCGGGCGATGCTGATATGGTTCAACTCCTCCTTCGGCACCTTGACCGGCCGACGCGAGCGAGCGTCGAGGATGCGGCGCGGAACGTATTTGCTGAGGATCGGATGGTCCCAGACGTTGGTCGTCTCGTACCAGTAGTTCTCGCCCCAACTGCCGCCATAGGCCACCACCAGGGTCGGGGTGTAGGCGGTGCCCGTCTGCTTCCACAGCTGCTTGACGTCATCATAGATGGCCGCGACCGGGATCGAGTGCTCCACCGTGGTGTGGCCGTCGATCAGCATGGTCATGTTGTGCATGAACAGCGAACCGCCCTCCGGCGTCACCGACATATCCAGGGCCCGGGCGGCGGCGATGATCTGCTGGCGCTGGTCGCGGCGCGGCTGGTTGTAGCTCTTGACGCTCCAGGCCCCGGCCGCCTTCAGCCGGCGCAGGTGGCCGGCCGCCTCGTCGGGCGTGTCGACCTTGGCGGTGAAGGCCGTGGTCGCGCCATAGAGGATGGTGCCGGTCGAAAAGATCCGCGGGCCGACCACCTCGCCCGCCTTGACCAGCTCGCTGTGGGCGAAGATCTCGCTGGTGTCGTTCGACGGGTCGTGGATCGTGGTCACCCCGAAAGCCAGGGCGGCGTAGTTGACCCAGCTCTGCTGCGGAATGATCTCGTCCGAGCCCATCGAGCCGTGCCAGTGGGCGTCGATCAGGCCAGGGATGATGGTCTTGCCGGTCAGGTCGAAGGTCTTGGCGTCGCCCGGCACGGCGACGGAGCCGCGCTTGCCGATGGCCTCGATGCGGTTGCCGTTCAGCACGATCACCCCGTCCTCGATGACCTCGTCGCCCTTCATGGTGACGATCTTGGCCCCGACCAGGGCCACGCGGCCGGTGGGCGCGTCATGGGCCTTGGAGAAGCCGAGGCTGATCCCTTTCTCGGCCGGCTTGGGCAGGTCCTTTGGCGCGCCGTCTACGAAGGCGAAGGCGTCCCTCAAGTCGCGGGAATAGAGCTCTGGCCCGAGGCTCCACCACAGCCGCTTGCCGTCGCCCGACCAGTGCAGCCACTCGCCGGCGTCGCGGGTCAGGCGAGTGACCGGCAGGGCCTTCATCTCCGGCCCGACCTCGACTGATTTGCCGGTCACCACCAGCGGGGCGACGTAGGCGTTGAAACGCTCGGTCCAGGCCACCCATTTTTCGTCGGGCGAGACCGCGAACTCGGCGGCGTTGGCGGTGGTCAGCAGGGTCTTCTCGTCGCCCCCGTCCAGCCGGATCGAGCGCAGGGCGCGCTTGCCCTCGGGCTCGAAGGTCATGAAGTAGACCCGGTCCGCCGCAGCGCCGAAGGTCGGGTTGGCGCCGTTGCGGCTGACCAGTTTGGCCGCGCCTCCGGCGGCGGGGACGCTGTAAATGCCGGGATCGCCGCCCCACAGGGCGGTGGTCAGGAAGCCGTCGCCGACCTTGCGATAGACGATGTTGCGACCGTCGGGGCTGAAGGCCGCCTCGATATAGTGGCCGGGCTTCTGGCTGACCGTGCGGCCCTCCCCGCCCGCCGCCGGGACGACGCGAATGGTCCCGAAGGTCTCGTCACTCCAGGTTGTGTAGACGATCTGCGAGCCGTCCCGCGACCAGGAGGGATAGAGCTCGAAATGCTCGTCCTGCGTGGTCAGCCGCCGCGCTTGGCCGCCGGCCACGTCGCGGATCCACAGCTTGCCCAGCGCCTCGAACACCACCTTGTCGCCGCGCGGCGAGACCTCCGCCCAGCGGATCATCTTCACGTCGAAGGCTTTGGGCGCCACGTCCACCTTAGCCCGCACCGCCGGGGTGACCCGGCGGGTGGTCTTCACATGGAAGGGAATCTCGGTCTTGGCCCCGGTGGCGGCGTCGATCTTCCAGATCTTGCCGCCGGCCCAAGCGACAATAGCCTTGTTGTCCGGCGTCCAGGCCATGCCCGGATAGAGGCCATGGATGGCCCAGGTTTCCTGCATGTCGCGGTCGAGCCCGTCGAAAACAGCCGTCTCACGGCCGCTCTCCAAGTCGCGGACTAACAGCGTGGTCTTGTACCGAACCCGCCGGATGAAGGCCAAGCTCTTGCCGTCCGGCGAGGGCGTCGGCCGCACCGAGCCGCCCGGCCCGGTGACGTAGGCGTCGGTGATGCCGGTCTGGCGATCCAGCCGCTGGATCACATAGATCTGGGTGTTGGGATCCTTGCTGTATTCGAAGGTCCCGCCTGGCGTGGCGTCATCGCTGAAGTAGAGGTAGCGGCCGTCGGGGCTGAAGGCCGGCTCGCCACTGTCCTTCTGGTCGGTGCGCTTCTTGGTCAGCTGCACCCCGTCGCCGCCCGAGCGGTGATACATCCACATCTCGCCGGCCCCCAGCGACCGGGCGGAGGTGAAGTGCTTGCGGGCAACCACGAACTCGGAGTCTGGGCTCCAGCTGGGCGAGTTGAGCAGGCGGAAAGTTTCCTTCGACACCTGGCGCGGGTTGGAGCCGTCGCGATCGACGATCCAGATGTTGTCCCCGCCGCCCCGGTCGGAGGTGAAGGCGATCCATTTGCCGTTCGGCGAATAGCGGGCCTGCATGTCCCAGGCGACGCCGCTGGTCAGGGCCTTGGCCTCGCCGCCGCCGACCGGGATGACATAGAGATCACCCAGCAGGTCGAAGACGATCTCCTTGCCGTCAGGGCTGACGTCCACCGTCATCCAGGTGCCGTTGGTGGTGTCGATCGGCACGTCCTTGAAGGGTCCGGGCGGGGCGTTGACGTCCCACTTGTTCGGATCGGCCTTCTTGGGCTGGGCGCCCGCGATAACCGGGGTAACCGCAACCGACAGGCCTACCACGGCCGCCAATAGACCCTTGAACATGCAGCACCCCTCAACGACTGGACGGCGGACCCTAGCGATAGATTCCCGGCCGCGCTATCGGCTGTGTCGATGTCCGATCCCCTGATCATCGACGCCCGCGGCCACCGCTGTCCCGTCCCGACCCTGAAGCTGCGGCGGGCGTTGGAAAGGCTGGAGCCTGGTGGGCTGGTTCGGCTGACGGCGGATGATCCGATGGCCAAGGTGGACGTGCCGCACTTCGCGGCGCAGGGCGGGCATCAACTGCTGGAACAGGTCGAGGCGGACGGTGCGGTGAGCTTCTTGGTCCAGAAAGCCTGACCCCATCCCTGGGATCAGATCAGCGGCGGAGGCTGCAGATCCAGTTCGGGCGCCGCAATGGCCAGCTCCACCTCGGTGGCGATGGCTCCGCCCAGGAACACCGCGTTGACGTTCCAGCTGAGCCAGATCAGGAAGACCACCACCGCCGAGACCGAGCCATAGGTCGCCCCCAGGTGGGCGATCTGTTCGACGTAGAAGGCGCTGGCCCAGCTGGCCCCCACGGCAAGGGCGGCGGCCGCTGCGCCGCCGATGATCGAGGCGCGCCAGGCGACCGGCTCGCGGCTCATGGCGTACCGGTAGATCATGGTCATCGCCAGGGTCATGCCGATGCTGGTCCAGGTCCATTCGCTGTAGAGCCAGAGGGTGTCGGCCAGAGGCTTGAGGTTCATCGCCGCCCCCATCAGCCGCAGCATCAGGAACAGGGCCGAGACCACCCCCATCAGCACGAAGGCGCAGATCAGCACCACCAGGGCCATGAAGTTGAAGCTGAGGAAGCCCCGCTGATTCTCTTCGTCGTGGATGAAGGAGAGGCCCGCCAGCAGGGCCTTGAATCCGCGGTGCGCGGCATAGCCGCCGATGATCACCGCCAGCAGGCTCTGGGCCGAGACCGCCTGCAGCGGGGCGTGGGCGAGACGGACCAGTTCCTGCTTGAACAGCGCCTGGGCGCCGGGGGGCATGACGCGGGTCAGGTTGTCGGCGCGCTCGGCGATCTGGTCCGGGTCGGCCAGCAGGCCAAACAGCCCCATTCCGATGGCGATGGCCGGAAACGCCGCCAGCATGGCCCAGAAGGACACCCCGCCGACGTACAGCATCACGTCGCGGCCCCAGAGCCGGGAAAGGGATTTTCCGGATACGGACAGAATCAGCCGCACCCAATGGGCGGGGTCGAGGTCTCGCCAAAGAGACGCAAGGCTGGCGAGGCGGGCCCGGGTGTCCGACATGGCGCGGAACCTGCCCTCTGCGTCGCTGCGGCGCAATACAAGACGGCGCGCCGCCCGTGTTACCGAGCGACGCGCCTCCAGGATGACCTTGCCTTCGTCCTGTATGACCCGGAAACCCCACTTTCGAGGGACGGGAGAGCGCAGGGCCTCCAGATCACGATGTCAGGTTACGAGTCGGCGGCTGAACCGTGGCTGAACAAAACGAGACTAAAGGGCGCCGCTTTCTTGCAGCTTGGCAACATCGGCGTTCGAGAAACCCCAGTCCCCAAGGGCCGCCGCGTTGTCCGCCCCGATCTTCGGGGGCGGTCCCTGGATCTTGCCTGGGGTGGCCGAGAAGCGGGGTGCCGGGGCCGGCTGGATGACGCCCTCGACGGTGACAAAGGTCTCGCGGGCGACGTTGTGGGCATGCTTGGGGGCCTCATCCAGGTCGAGGATGGGGGCGAAGCAGATGTCGGTGGCGTCCATGATGGCGCACCACTCGGCTTGGGTCTTCTGCTTCAGCACCTCCGCCAGCTTGGCGGTCAGCGAGGGCCAGGCGCTGCGGTCCATCTGATTCTGGAACTCGGGATCGGTGATGCCGGTCTTTTCCAGCAGCAGGGCGTAGAACTGCGGTTCGATCGAGCCGATCGAGATCCACTTGCCGTCGGCGCACTGGTAGGTGTCGTAGAAGTGGGCTCCGCCATCGAGCAGGTTGGAGCGGCGGGTCTCCTGCCAGGCGCCCATGGCCTTGAAGCCGTAGAACATGGCCATCAGCGAGGCGGCGCCATCGCTCATCGCACAGTCGATCACCTGGCCCTCACCGGAGGCGCGGGCGTGGATCACCCCGGCCAGCAAGCCGAACGCCAGATAAAGGGCGCCGCCGCCGAAATCACCGACCAGGTTCAGCGGCGGAATCGGCTTCTCGTCGGTGCCGATGGCGTGGAGCGCCCCGGTAATGGCGATGTAGTTCATGTCATGCCCGGCCGCCTTGGCGTAGGGGCCGAACTGGCCCCAGCCGGTCATCCGGCCGTAGACCAGCTTGGGATTGCGTTTCAGGGCGACGTCGGGACCAAGGCCGAGACGCTCCATGACGCCGGGGCGGAAGCCCTCGATGATGCCGTCGGCCGATTCCATCAGCTTCAGGCAGGTCTCGATGGCCGCCGGGTTCTTCAGGTCCAGCGCCACCGAGCGGCGGCCGCGAGCCGTGATGTCGGCCGGCGAGGAGCGGCCCGAGCCCTTGCGGTCGATGCGGATAACGTCGGCGCCCAGGTCCGACAGCAGCATGCCGCAGAACGGCCCCGGCCCGATCCCGGCGAATTCGATGATCTTCAGGCCGGAGAGAGGACCCTGAGCCATGTTCGTACCTCCAAAAGCGTTTTGACGATGAGTAGGGGCCCTGACGTTCGGGCAGGCAAGCGCTTGCTCGGGGTCCGGGGCCGGGCGATATCGCCACCATGCTCAGACTCGGCGTGGACTTCGGCGGCACCAAGATCGAGGTGGCGGCCCTTGCCCCGAACGGCGACGTGGTCGCCCGCGTGCGGCGGCCCAACCCGCGCCAATACGAGGCGGCGCTGACTACCGTGCGCGAACTGGTCGAGACGATCGAGGCCGAGACCGGCCAGCGGTTCGACCGCGTCGGCATGGGCATTCCGGGCTCCATCTCGCCGCGCACCGGCCTGATCCGTAACGCCAACAGCGTGATGCTGAACGACCGGCCCCTGCAGGCCGATATCGAGGCGGCGCTGGACCGGCAGGTGCGGCTGTCCAACGACGCCAACTGCATGATCCTGTCGGAGGCTACCGACGGCGCGGCGGCCGGCGCCCGCTGCGCCTTCGGGGTGATCATCGGCACCGGCTGCGGCGGCGGGGTGGCGGTGGAGGGCCGGCCCTGGGACGGCGCCAATGGCATCGCCGGCGAATGGGGCCACGCCCCCCTGCCCTGGCCGACGGCGGAGGAACATGGCGCGCGGGCCTGCTGGTGTGGTCGCAAGGATTGCATCGAGACCTTCGTGTCGGGCACGGCCTTCGTGGAAGACTACGCCCGGACCACCGGCCGCCAGCTCGATGGTGCGGCCATCGTCGCGGCCGCGAGGAACGGTGAACCGGAAGCCATTGCCAACCTCGACCGCTACATCGACCGGTTGGGCCGCGCCCTCGCGGTGATCTGTGACATCCTCGATCCGGACGCCATCGTGCTGGCCGGGGGCCTGTCGAACGTCAGCGAACTCTATGACCGGCTGCCGGCGGTGGTTGGGGCGCATGTCTTCTCCGACAGCTTCGAGACGCCGATCCGCCAGGCGGTGCATGGAGATTCCTCCGGCGTGCGCGGCGCCGCCTGGCTATGGCCCCTCGACTGACGCGGGCCCCAGACCCATTCTCCGCTCATGAAGGTCTTGTGCCGCGACTGCTTCTGGACCGGGGAGGACGCGCCCCGGCGCTGCCCGTCCTGTGGCTCGCCGAGAATCGTAGCGCATGCCGAACTGACGACCCTCAGCATCGCCCATATGGACTGCGACGCCTTCTACGCCTCGGTGGAGAAGCGCGACCGGCCGGAGCTGCGGGATGTGCCGCTGATCGTCGGCGGCGGTGTGCGGGGGGTGGTGACCACCTGCTGCTACATTGCGCGAATGAGCGGGGTGCGGTCGGCGATGCCGATGTTCAAGGCCCGCAAGCTGTGCCCGCAGGCGACCATCCTCAAACCCGATTTCCCCAAGTACGTCCATGAGAGCAAGCGGATCATGGCGATGATCCGGGATCTCACGCCGCTGGTGCAGACCCTGTCGCTGGACGAATGCTGGATCGACCTGTCGGGCACCGAACGGCTGCACGGCATGCCCCCTGCCCTCACCTTGGCCAGGCTGCAGGCGCGGATCGAGGCGGAGGTAGGACTAACCGTCTCCATCGGCCTGGCGCCCAACAAGTTCCTCGCCAAGGTGGCATCGGAACTGGACAAGCCGCGTGGCTTCTCGGTGTTGGGAACGGAGGCCGCCTCCGTCCTGGCGCCTAAGCCGGCCAGCATCCTGCCGGGCGTGGGACCGGTATTCGCCGCCACCCTGGAGAAGGCCGGCTATCGCACCGTCGGTGACCTGGCTCGCGCCGACCTCAAGGACCTGGCCGAGCAGTTCGGCAGCCACGGGATGGCCCTGCACAAGCTGGCCCACGGCCAGGACGCCCGGATGGTGAACCCCGGCCAGGGCCGCAAGACCATCAGCGCGGAGACCACCTTCAACACCGACTACAGCGACCGCGAAACCCTGGAGGACATCCTCTGGCCCCTTTGCGAAAAGGTGGCCCGGCAGTTGCGCAAGGAAGGCATCACCGGCCGGGTGGCGGTGCTGAAGCTGCGCAAGACCGACTTCAAGATCATCACGCGCCGCCGCACCCTGCCCGCCCCGACCCAGACGGCGCGGACCCTGTTCAATGCGGTGCGCGAACTGCTGGCGGCGGAGACGGACGGGACGCTCTACCGTCTTATCGGCGCGGGGCTGTCGGATTTCGAGCCGGTCGGGGCGTCCGGCGGAGATTTCTTCGCCGGGGATGAGACGCGAGCGCTGAAGCACGAGACGGCCATGGACACGCTGGCGGCCAAGTTCGGCAAGGGCGCCTTGGTGACGGGCCGGGCGCTCAAGCGGGACCGGGAATGAGGGCGCCCGTCCGCGCCCTTCTGCTGGCGGTGGGGCTGCTGGTCGCCGCTCCGGCGGTCGCACAGTGGCCGCCCGCCTCGCTCCCGGATCACTGGCCCCGCACCGCGCTGTCACCCAACGGCAGGCTGCTGCTGTCCATCGAACGGGCCGATCCGGCCCCCTCGGCCACCATCCGCTATCGGCTCCAGGACACGGACTGCCTGGCGAAGCAGGGCGCTGTCGCAACCTGTGATCGCGCCGCCGCCGAGACCGAATGACCCGCGGCGGCGCCGACATCCTCTGGTCGACGCGAAGCGACGCCGTGCTGTTCTCGGTCGATAAGGGATCGAAACGGGGCTGGGTCGCGCTGGCTCGAACCGACGGCGGCTGGCGGGCGGAGTTTCGGGCCAACCCACCGGCCGGATACCCGAACGTCCCGACGGGCCCGGTCCTGACGCCGGAGGCGTTCGCACGGTTTCCGAGCGGTTTCGACATAGAGGACGCAGGCGCCCTGTGGGGCAGGGTCGATCCCCGGCTTCGCGGCCGTTTTCCCGGCAGGCTCGAGGACAGCGGTGTGGAACTCCTGTTCTCCGCGTCGGGCGGCCTGGCCGGATGGCGAGCCGGGCATGACTTATCTGAATTGTATTCCGCATCCGGGCGAGTGAGCCGCCTCCCCGCCAGCGCCGCTTGGACCGAGGTTCAGTGCGACGAGGGCCGGTGCCTGCCCCGATCGCCCTTACGCACCCTCGTCGCGCCCGGAGGGGAAATCTATCAGTGGGCGGGGTCGGCCGGGCGGAATGGCCAGCTGCTGCGGCATCGGGCCGGCAGGACCGAACAGCTGAGGCTGCCGGCCGAACCGACCGGTCCGCTCTGGCCAGTGTTTACCTCGGGCGGGGCCGTGGCTTCCGGCGTGCTGACCGCCGACGGCTTCCATGGCGTCGAGGCGCCGGCTGGGTTCGCCCGGTCGCTCAACCGGTTCATCGCCGAAACGCGGGCGGACTCCCCCAGCCTCGAACTCGTCGAGGCGCAAGTCGACGATGGTCACACCACCGCTGTGCTCGACTTCAAGGACGTCGCCGGCGGTCGGCGCCTCTACCTCTACTCGGCGGAAGCCGGATCGGGTCGGTTGATCCATCGCGAGCCGGGCGGCGAGCAGCGCTTGAACATCTCCAGCGAGCCGGTGCGCGTCGCGAACGGGTTGGCGGGGCTTCCGGCCCGCCTCTACTGGCTGACCGACAGAACCGGTCCGCCGCGCGGGCTGATCGTCAGCCTGCATGGAGGGCCGCAGGCAAACACCCGCAGCAATTCCCATGGGTCTACGCGCCGACTGCTGGCCCTGGGGTTCGATGTGCTCGACCTGGAGTATCGGGGCACGCCAGGGTACGGCGCCGCGCATCAGCTGGCGTTCCGGTCGCCGGCCACCCGTGTCCTGGCCGCCGATGTCGAGGCGGCGGTGGCCTGGGCTCGAGAACAGCCGGGCTATCGACGCCGACCGATCGGGCTCTATGGGGTCAGCGCCGGGGGGCTCGCGATTGCGGCCTCGGTGGAGTTGCGGCTGGAGGGCCTCGACTTCGCCGTCCTCGACAGCGGGTTGATCGACTTTCCAGAAGACCCGTCCGGCTGGGAATGCGAGCGGATCGGCGGCTGGATCGCCCGGACCTTTGGCGTGGAGAAGCTCGCCGACGGGCGCTGCCGGCCGCGAAGCACCGGGATGTTGGACCTGCCGCGCTACGGCGCCCTTCCGATGCTGGCCTACAGCGGCGGCAAGGATCGGCAAACGCCGTTGCAGGTCGCCCGTCGCTGGGCGGCCGCGGCGAACAGCCGGGGTGGTTGCGTGCAGTTGCTCATCGCCGAGACCGGAGGCCATACCTTGGCGACGCTTGACGCGGCCCGGCTGGCCGAGTTCGACCGGCGGCTGGACGAATGGCTGAAGGCGCTCGCGGCCGGAGGCGACAAGGTCTGTGGGCGAGAGGTTGCGCTGGGTCTTTAGGGAGCCATAGCGGGCCGCCTGCGGTTGCGCAGCCGCCAGGCGATGGACCGCGCGGCCGTCCGTGGCCACCGCCAACGCCAGCTCGGCGGCTCGGGCGGCTCGAGGTGTTCGGCAAACTGCCAGAGGGCCACGGCGGCCATGATCGGCAGGTGGCCATGGGGCAGGAGCAAGGGCGCCAGCATCAGGCCCCAGCAGGCGCCGATGCACCAGAAGCCCTGGGCTGCGCCAAAGCGGATCGCGGCGACGAGAGCCGAAGCCCCAAAGGCCGGCAGCGGCGGGCGGGCATGGCGGCGGTTCAGGCAATGCTGGCGCGCGGGCGAGGCCTGCCAGATCAGCACCGGCGGGATGATAAGGCCCAGGAGAATCCAGGGCGATGGCGTGACCAGCCGCAGCAAGATCGCAACGGGCAGCAATACCGCTCCCGCCGCCATCCACACAGCGGCGTAGGCAAGGAGGAAGGCGGCCATCATCTGCAAGCGTCGCCTGGCCAGAGCGCCGGCGCGGACGTGCAGGAGCGGGATAACCAGCAGCGGAGTCATCATGGCCGCCAGCATGAGCGCCCACCCCGCCGCCAACCGGCCTGGCGGGTTGAGCGCAAACGCCAGGTCCAGCGAGGCCAGGGCCGCGGTCGGGGTCAGCACCGTCATGGCGCAGAAGGTCGGCAGGAACAAGCCGCGGTCCTGGAGAACGGCCAGGACCCAGGCGCCGATGGTCACCAGGACGACGCCCCGGACCACCGGCCATGAGCCGGGCGGCATGAGGATAAGGTCCTCAGCCGCCGGCGAGCAGGAAGATGCTGATCTTGCCGATGGTGATGTTCGCCCAGTTCGGGACAGGGTCAAGCGAGACGATCCGCACGGTAACGTCCTCGCCCTGCCACCCCTGGCCCGAGATCACCTCGGTCAGGTCCAGAATGAAGCTGAGCCCGGCGCCCCCATGCGCCCCATTCGGATCCGAGGCCTCTTCGAGCCCGAACAGCCCGATAGACCCGACCAGCAGGTCGGAGGCGCCCGACAGGTCGGTCGTGGTCGGCGGGACAATGAAGATCGAAAGCGTCACGGCATCGTAGTTCCCGGTCACGTTCTCGATCTTCATGGCCAGCTGGTTGCCGGTCCCGAGCGTGTTGCCGGGGCTGGCCATCATACTGGCCAGCTTGGGTCTCGCGCTGTTGTCGACCTCGACGGTGGTGTCGGTTTCGTATCCGACGACCGTCACGGGGCCATCTTGGGCGCCGACCAGTTCCGGGGTCGCGAAAGGCATGGCGCCCACTCCTGAAGGTCTGCCGATGGACGGTTTAGGAAGCGCCTGGAACCGATCCGGCGCCGGTTGAATCGTGACGTCGGCCGAGGATACATCGTCATCCTCCCGGACCGCAAAGCTGTCATAGGTGTAGCCGAGCGCGGCGATGCTGGTCATGTCGCACGGCGTGAAGGTCCAGGCGGGATCGGAGACACGCGGGACGGTGAACACCCGCCCGTTGTTGCTGGGTATCGGGCCGTTGAGCCAATCGGTCTCGGTCGGATTCTTGCCCCCGGCGCGCACCCAGATCTCCCACATCCGATCGACGTTGGCGTGGTGGAGCCAGAAGATCGGATCGATAGCGGCGGTCACCACCCGGCCCATCAGCCCACCGATCGTGCCGTGGACGATATTGTGGGGATCGTTCTCAAGGGCGCCGTTGTCGGTTCCGGACCACATGAAGCCGGTCTTGGGCCCGCCGAAGCCCGCCAGGATCAGCCAGGCCGTGAAATAGGGCTGTTTGAGCGCCCATCGGCCAATTTGGCTGCTCGGGATCGTGAACCGCCGACGTTGCTCGATGTAGAGGGGATTCTTCGTCCCATCGGGCATCAGCTTGGCCAGGAATGGCGCCGGGATGCTGTTCTGCCCCTTCTCGTAGTAGTTCCAATAGCAGAAAGACCAGTCGTCGGGTCCGTTCGGCAACTTGCTGATGGTGTCGCGCAGGGTCTCCTCAAGCGCGTACAGATACCCGCGATGCCACGGCAGGAAGTACCAGCTCCGGTGCTGGCACTGATCCCAGTAGATATCCCTCTCGTCCTTGCCCGGCAGATACTCACCAAGGGTGTATTGATCGACCTCTTCCCATTTTTCAGCGTTGAACCCGTGGATCGCGGCGTAATAGCGCCAGCTGAACTTGTCGGTCAGCGGCAGGGCCTGCAGGGCCTGAACCCCCTTGGCATACCAGAGATACCAGTCCGGCCACTCGCCCTCCGGCGCCGGCGGCAGGTTGTAGACGTTGGTTCTGGTGTAGGTCATGCGCCGCCCTCTCGTGCTGGTCCCGGCTCCTTCGCGGAGCCCTTTCCTGCACGACGGACGGGGCCGGCGATTGTGAACCGCTCAGGGGCGGCAAAGACGTCACCGCCCGACCGTGAACGTGCAGACCTTGCGATCGCACGCCTCCTTGGCCCCGAGCCCGTTCAGGGGGTCCGGGGCCTGGGCGAGATTACGGTTGTCAGTCAAGAGGGTGTCCGCCGGCGCCTTTCACAGCGCCGTTTGGCGCACCATATGGCGGACCGGGCCGCTGCGGTTCGCCGTCTTGCATCCGCACCGGCGGCGAATGCGTTGGCCCCCCCGATTAGGCGAAGCTCTTCACAAAGCGTCATGTGGGCCAACGGCCCCCTTCCAAAGGGCCGAGGTTTCCATATCTAATCATCAACGACGGCCGCTGCTTCGTGGCCGCTTAATCAGTGTCACAAGGTCGGTATGGCTGAAAGAAAGTCAGGTACGGGGGCGGGCCAGGGTGGCTCGGGAACGGCGGTGGTCACCCAGACCAAGGCCAAGACCGCGAAGCCCTCGCTCTATCGCGTCCTGATTCTGAACGACGACTACACGCCGATGGAGTTCGTCGTGTACGTGCTTGAGCGTTTTTTCAACAAGTCGCGCGAAGATGCGACCCGGATCATGCTCCATGTGCACCAGAACGGCGTCGGCGTTTGTGGCGTCTTCACCTACGAGGTGGCCGAGACGAAGGTCGCCCAGGTGATCGACGCCGCGAGACGCCATCAGCATCCGCTGCAGTGCACCATGGAAAAGGATTGAGGAGCCGCATTTGCCCTCGTTTTCGCGCAACCTCGAAGAAACCCTGCATCGGGCCGTGGCCTATGCGAACCAGCGCAAGCATGAGTACGCGACGCTGGAACACCTCCTGCTGAGCCTCGCGGACGACGAGGACGCGGCGGGGGTGATGAAGGCCTGCGACGTCGATCTGGCCGAGTTGAAGAAGACTTTGGTCGGCTACATCGACACCGAGTTGCGCGCCCTCATCGTCGATGACGAGGAGGACGCCAAGCCGACCGCCGGCTTCCAGCGTGTGATCCAGCGTGCCGTGATCCACGTGCAGTCCTCGGGCCGCGACGACGTGACCGGCGCCAATGTGCTGGTCGCCGTGTTCAGCGAGCGCGAGAGCCATGCCGCCTACTTCCTGCAGGAGCAGGACATGACGCGGTACGACGCGGTCAACTACATCGCCCACGGCATCGCCAAGAAGGCCGGCGCCTCGGAGCCGAAGGTGGTCAAGGGCGCCGAGGACGAGGACGCCCCCGGCAAGCCGAACGCCAAGACCGGCGGCGAGGCGCTCGAAGCCTACTGCGTCGACCTCAACGAGAAGGCCAAGCAGGGCAAGGTCGATCCGCTGATCGGGCGGCTGGCCGAGGTGGAGCGCTGCATCCAGATCCTCTGCCGGCGGACCAAGAACAACCCCCTGCTGGTCGGTGACCCGGGCGTCGGCAAGACGGCCATCGCCGAGGGCCTGGCCCGCAAGATCATCCAGCACGAAGTGCCGGAGGTGCTGGAAGGCGCCACCATCTTCTCGCTCGACATGGGCGCGCTGCTGGCCGGCACCCGCTATCGCGGCGACTTCGAAGAGCGGATCAAGCAGGTCATCAAGGAGTTGGAGAACCACCCCAACGCCATCCTGTTCGTCGACGAGATCCACACGGTGATCGGCGCCGGCGCGACCAGCGGGGGGGCGATGGATGCGTCCAACCTGCTGAAGCCCGCTCTGGCTTCGGGCAGCCTGCGCTGCATGGGCTCGACCACCTACAAGGAGTTCCGCCAGCACTTCGAGAAGGATCGGGCGCTGGTGCGGCGGTTCCAGAAGATCGACGTCAACGAGCCGACGATCGACGACACCATCAAGATCCTCAAGGGCCTGAAGGTTTATTACGAGGACTTCCACAAGCTGAAGTACACCAACGACGCCATCAAGACGGCGGTGGACCTGTCGGCCAAGTACATCACCGACCGCAAGCTGCCCGACAAGGCGATCGACGTGATCGACGAGGCGGGCGCGGGCCAGATGCTGCTGCCGGAAGGCAAGCGGAAGAAGACCATCGGGGTGAAGGAGATCGAGGCGGTGGTCGCCAAGATCGCCCGTATCCCGCCGAAGTCGGTCAGCAAGACCGACACCGAGGCGCTGAAGGAGCTGGAAGCGGACCTGAAGCGCGCGGTCTATGGCCAGGACGAAGCCATCATCCAGCTTAGCTCGGCCATGAAGATGGCCCGGGCCGGTCTGCGCGAAGGCAACAAGCCGATCGGCAGCTATCTGTTCAGCGGCCCTACCGGCGTCGGCAAGACCGAGGCGGCCCGCCAACTGGCCTCCACCTTGGGCATCGAACTGCTGCGCTTCGACATGTCGGAGTACATGGAGCGGCACACGGTCAGCCGGCTGATCGGGGCGCCCCCCGGCTATGTCGGCTACGATCAGGGCGGCCAGTTGACCGACGCGGTCGATCAGCATCCGCATGCCGTTGTCCTTCTCGACGAAATCGAGAAGGCCCACTCCGACGTCTACAACATCCTGCTGCAGGTGATGGACAACGGGACGCTGACCGACAGCAACGGCAAGAAGGTCGATTTCCGCAACGTCGTCCTGATCATGACCACCAACGCCGGCGCCGCTGACGCCCAACGCCAGTCGATCGGCTTCGGCCGCGGCCGCGCCGAGGGCGAGACGGAAGAGGCCCTGAAGCGGCTGTTCACCCCGGAGTTCCGCAACCGCCTCGACGCGGTGGTGGCCTTCAAGCCGCTGACCCAGGACATCATCCGCCAGGTGGTGCAGAAGTTCGTCCTCCAGCTGGAAGCCCAGCTCGCGGACCGCAACATCACCATCGAGACCACCGACGAGGCGGCCGACTGGCTGGCCAAGAACGGCTTCGACGAACTCTACGGCGCCCGGCCCCTGGCCCGGGTGATCCAGGAGAACATCAAGAAGCCCCTGGCCGACGACATCCTGTTCGGCAAGCTGGCCAAGGGCGGCCACGTGAAGGTGGTGCTCAAGGACGGCAAGATCGCCTTCGAGTTCGAGATCGATACGCCGAAACCAAGAGAGCCCGGCGCGCCGGAGATCGAAGAGCCGGCGCTGGCGGAGTGATCTTTCACTGACGCGAAACATCAGGCCGGGCGGAGGCGACTCTGCCCGGCCTTTTTTTCGATTGTCGCTGTCAGGGCGCGATCAGCAGCCCGGCCATCGCGGCGCTCATCAGATTGGCCAGCGAGCCTGCCAGGACAGCCAGCAGCCCATACTTCGCGATCAACGGCCGCTTCTCCGGAACCAGCCCGCCCAGGACCCCCATCTGGATGGCGATCGAGCTGATATTGGCGAAGCCGCACAAGGCAAATGTGACTACGGCCTGGGTGTGAGGCGAGAGGGTGGCGCGGGCCTCGCTATAGTGGAGGTAGGCGACGAACTCGTTGAGGATCAGCTTTTCGCCGAACAGCTCCCCGGCTTGGCCGGCTTCGGACCAGGGGACGTTGAGCATGAACATCACCGGCGCGAAGACGACGCCGAGGATCTGCTGGAAGCTGAGATCCGGGTGGCCGAACAGGCCGCCGACGCCGCCGAGGATCCCGTTGGCCAGGGCAATCAGGGCGACGAAGACAATCAGCATGGCGCCGACCGCCACGGCCAGCTGCACCCCATCCTGAGCGCCGTTGAAGGCGGCCATGATGATGTTGGCGGGACGCTCCTCCTGCTCAGGCTCGGGCGTGGCGGCGGCGATCGCCTGGACCTCTTCACCAGCTTCGGCGGCGGGGAAGGGCTTCTCGTCCGGCATGATGATCTTCGCCATCAGCAGGCCGCCGGGTGCCGACATGAAGGCCGCGGCCAGCAGGTATTCGATCCTCACCCCCATCTGGGCATAGGCGGCGAGGATGGAGCCGGCGACCCCGGCCATGCCGGTGGTCATCAGGGCGAAAATCTGGGCGTCGGTCAGGCCCCTCAGGTAGCCGCGCACCACCAGCGGCGACTCCGACTGGCCGACCAGGACGTTGGCCGCGGCGTAGAGCCCCTCCACCCGGTCGACGCCGAGGAGCAGCCTGAGCGCCCCGCCGCCCCAACGGACGACTGCCTGCATGATTCCCAGGTAGTAGAGGATCGAGACCAGGGCGCTGAAGAAGATGATGATCGGCAGGATGTTGATGGCGAAGCTGGCGATGCCGTTCACCTGGGTCAGGCCGCCGAACACCATCTCGATGCCGACCTTACTGTAGCCGAGCAGGCTTTCGACGCCGTGCGCCGCGGCGGCCATCGCCGCCTGGCCCCAGGGCAGGTAGAGAACAAAGACGGCGATCGCCGCCTGGAGTGCGAAGGCGCTGGCCACGATGCGAAGGTTGATGCGCCGCTTGCCGCGCGACAGCAGGAAGGCGAGGCCGAGGATCAGCAGGATGCCGGCCAGCCCGATCAGGATGCGTTGCAAGGAGCCCTCCCCGGAATCTTCCGGAAGCAGACTAGGCTCGCGCAGCCTTCGCCGTCGAGCAATGCGCTAGCCGGCGGTGCGGGCGCGGATGACGCAGACCAGGCCGGTCGGCTCGAACCGCAAGTCGGCGGGGCCGCCGAGTTCGACGCCCAGGCCCTGGCGCAGCAGGCGGCTGCCGAAGCCGGTCCGGCTGGGCGGGACGACGGGCGGGCCGCCCTCCTCCCGCCAGGTCAGGACCAGCTGGCCATCGTGCTGGACTTCCCAGGCGATGGAAATCCGCCCCTCGGACCCGGACAGGGCGCCGTACTTCAGGGCGTTGGTGGCCAGTTCGTGCAGCGCCATGCTGAGAGCCAGGGCGGTCTGGGGGCCGATGCGGTGGTGGGGCCCCTGGGCCGAATGGCGGGCGGCGTCGTAAGGGCGCAGGGCGGCCGCGACAACCTCGCCGAGGTCCGCGCCCTCCCAGCTTTCGCGAGTCAGTACGTCGTGGGCCGCCGAGAGCGAGAGCAGGCGGGAAGTCAGCAGGTCGCGGGCCTCACTGATCGGAAGGCTGTCGCGCAGGGTCTGGTGGGCGATCGACTGGACGGTGGCCAGGCTGTTCTTCACCCGGTGGTTCAGCTCGTTGATCAGCAGCCGCTGGTGCTGTTCGGCCTTGCGGGCTTCGGTGACATCGACGTTGACCCCGATCATGCCGACGAACCGGCCTTCGGCGTCGTGGCGCGGTTCGGCGCGAGTGAACAGCGTGCGAATATGGCCGTCGGCGCGCCAGTAGCGGGCCTCGACCTCCAGCGGCGCACGGCGCTCCATGGCCGCGCCGAGGGCGGCGAAGAGATGCTCCTGGTCGGCCTCAACCACCGTGCCGCCCCAGGTGAATCCGGACAGGTCATCGGCCGCGCCCCAGAATTCGCGGAGCGAGCGGTTCAGATAGAGGCAGTTCCCGTTCTCGTCGCCCATCCACAGCATCACCGGGGCGCTTTCGGCGAGCAGGCGGAAGCGGGCCTCGCTCTCGCGCATCGCCGCCTCGGCCGCCCGCATCTCGGTCAGGTCGATGGCCAGGCCGACATAGCCTTCGAAGCCGCCGTCGGGGGTGACGCGCGGCCGGGCGCTGGCCAGCATGGTGCGCCAGCCGCCGTCGGGGCGGCGGAAACGCGCCTCGAAACTGTAGGGGTCGTTGTGCAGACGGGCCGATGACCGGGCGGCCAGGACGCCGCTGAGGTCATCCGGATGCAGCATCTCGATCCAGACGTCGCCGGTGATTCCGGCCGGATCACGGCCCGCAAGATCGCCGAAGGCCTGGTTGGCGAACGCCATCTCGCCGGAGGCGGCGGTCACCCAGATAGGGGCCGGGGCCTGGTCGGCCATGGCGCGGAAACGGCTTTCGCTTTCCTGAAGCGCGGCCTCGGCGCGGGCGCGGGTCAGGGCCGACCAGGTGCGGGCGGCGACATCTTCCGCAAGGGCTGCCTCGCCGTCAGTCCAGGCGCGGGGCTCGGGTTCGTGGAAGAAGATCAGGGCGGTGAACCGGCCGTCGCGGATGAGGGGCGCGACCATCAGGCCGCGGGCGCCATAGCCTTCGGCGTGGTCGGCGGTCAGGGGATCTGTGGCGATATCGTCGATCCGCACCACCCGGCCGGCTCTCAGCCGGTCGATCAGGGCAGGTCCCAACCGCATCATCGGCCGGACCGTGCCCGCCACGCTGTCCAGCCCTTTTCGGCTGCAATCGCTGAGCACGGTGACCGACTGTTCGGAAGGATCGACCTGGGAAAAACCGACGCGGGCCACGTCCAGGTGTTCAGCCAGCTCGCGGGCGGCGATGGCCGTGATCTGGACCGGATCGGTGCAGGCGCGGAGCTGCTCGCTGAGGTGCAGCAGGAAGCTGAGCCGCTGCTCCGCCACCACATGCTCTGTCGCGTCGGTGACCGCCGTGAACACCCCGGCCACGGCGCCCGCCTCGTCGTGGATCGGGGTGTAGGAAACGGTGTACCAGCCGACGCGGGGTGGACCGTCCGGATGCACCACCCGGCGGCGGTTCTCGGTCCAGGTAGGAATGCCCTGGAAGGCCGGGTCGATCAGCTCCCGGGCGTCGTCATAGATTTCCGGCCAGACGTCGCCGACAAACCGGCCCAGCGCCTCCGTCTCGCGGGCGCCGAGAATGGGGATGTAGGCATCGTTGTGGAGGAAGATCCGCTCCGGCCCCCAGAGCACGAACATCGGCTGGCGAGCGTTGAGCATCAAGTTGACGGCGGTACGCAGACTCTGCGGCCAGGTCTCCAGCGGCCCGAGCGGGGTGACGGCCCAGTCGTGCGCGCGCACACGCCGCGCCATCTCGCCATCGGCGTGAGGGAACGGAGCAGCGGTCACAGATCGCTTCGGCGCCAAATCGTCGGGCAAGGACGTCCCCAGAAAACGGCCGCAAACGCGCCCGTCCAGCGCCGCAACGCGCAAGTCGCCTGAAGGTTCCTAGCGACCGGGCGCCACGACCATGCAGGTTTGTTTCTTGGCCTTGAGCGCCTTGCAGGCGGCGCGGGCGTCATCGGCGGTGAGGCCGGTGAAGCGGACGCGGAAGAAGCCGCTGACCTTGTCTCCGATCACCCCCTCGGCGTCGTCCAGCACCTTGCCGAATTTCTTGCGGATCGAGCTCATCTGGGTGCGAGCCTGATCCTTGCTCTTGAAGGCGCCCGCCTGCACCGTCCACTGCCCCTTGGGCTTCCTGGGCGGCGTGGCCTTCTTGGCGGGGGTCTTCTTGACCGCGGACTCGGTCGGCATGCTGCGGGCCACCACGAAGCCGCCGGCGTCGGGGCCATCGGTGAAGGTGGCGCGCGGCAGTGCGGCATCGCCCTGAGCCGAAGCGTATTGCATCGGGGCCGGCGGCGGCGGTTCGAACAGGCTCTGTGCGACGAGAATGCGTTCCCCGCGGTCACGGCGGCGCATCACGTCGAAGCCGGTGCTGAGCAACTCCTGCACATGGTTGTCGCGGGCGGCGTTGGACGTCCCGCCCAGCATCACCACGATCAGCCGACGGCCGTCCTGCACGCCCGAGGCGGCAAGGTTGTACCCGGACGCGTTGGTGTAGCCGGTCTTCAGCCCGTCCACCCCCGGCATGCGGGCCAGCAGGCGGTTGTGGTTGTTCATCGTCACGCCGCGGAAGGTGAAGCTGCGAAGGTTGAACAGGCTGTAGTACTGCGGATAGTCGCGCATCACGGCGCGCGACAGGATGGCGATGTCGCGCGCGGTCGAGATCTGGCGGCTGTCCGGCAGGCCCGAGGCGTTGACGAAGCGGGTGTTGAGCATGCCCAACTCCTGGGCCCGCAGGGTCATCAGGGCGGCGAACTTGGCTTCCGAGCCGGCCATGTGCTCGGCCAGGGCGACCGACATGTCATTCGCCGACTTCACGGCGATGGATTTCATCGCGTCATCGACGGTGATCACATCGCCGGCGCTGACGCCCAGCTTGGTCGGCGGCTGGGCGGCGGCCTTGGCCGATACGGTGATAAGGTCGGACGGCTTCATCCGGCCGTCCTGGATGGCTTCGAACGCCAGATAGAGGGTCATCACCTTGGTGATCGAAGCCGGATAGCGCGGGCTGTCAGCGCGTTTGGCGTAGAGCACCTCGCCGGTGTTGGCGTCGACCACCACGGCGGCGTACTTGGCGACATCAGCCGGGTTGGGTCTGGGCGGCGCCTGAAGCTGGCTGTAGGGAACCTGCGCGGAGGCAAGCCCGTTAACGATTGGCGAGACGATCATCGCGGCGGCGGCCAGGGCTGCGAATGCAACGCGGCGGGCGGGCTGGAACATGCTGCGTCCGTCGAAGAATCAATGGTTTGCGCCACCCCCCTTCGGCGGCGACTTGCATCATAACATGCACGATCGCGACTTACGCCAAAGTAAACACCTCTTGAGCGAATTGCCGCAACGCACCTAGACAGCGTTCACAGGACCGTCATTGTGCAGTGCACAAAAACGGTTGACTGCTGCAGTGCAGCATGAGACATTTCGGGTACGCCGATCCTCCCCAGAAATCGGTTCCCAGATCCTCACCCGACCTCGCAAGGAGAGCCCCATGGCCGCCGCCGAGACCCTCAAGAGCACCGTCGAACAGTTCACCACCGCTGGCAACGTCGCGTTCAAGGACAGCGTCGAGAAGTCGCTGGCCGGCCTCAACGAGATGAACGCCCACTCGAAGAAGAACCTGGAAGCCGTGGTCGCCTCGGTCACCGCCGCGACCAAGGGCGCCGAGTCGCTGGGCGCGCAGTACATGGCCTACTCCAAGCTGGCGATGGAAAACCAGGTCGCGGCCGCCAAGGCCCTGGCCGGCGCCAAGAGCGTGCAGGAAGCCGTCGAGCTGCAGACCAGCTGGGCCAAGAGCGCCATGGAGCTGTACATGGCCGAAGCCGGCAAGATGGGCGAAACCGTCGCCGCGGCCGTCAAGGACAGCATGAAACCGCTGAACGAGCGCGTGACCGCCACGGTCGAAAAGCTCCAGTCGGTAAAATAAGCTTCCAGTCACTGGAACGTGAGGGCCCGGATCGGTGACGATCCGGGCCTTTTTCGTTTCCGGCCCAGGGTTCGGCGGGCTAGTTATCGGGCATGACGACCCCCGAAGACCGCCTCGCACAGCTGGGCATCGCCCTCCCCGCCCCCGTCGCGCCGATCGCCAACTATGTGCCCTTCGTTCGATCCGGAAACCTGCTGCACATCTCCGGCCAGGTGTCGCTCGATGCCGGGGGTGGGATCACCGGCATTGTCGGCGAGGACGTTGACGCGGAGACGGCGGTGAAGGCCGCGCGACTGTGCGGCATCAACCTGATCGCCCAGATGAAGGCGGCGACCGGCGACCTGTCGAAGGTGGTCCGGGTCGTGAAGCTGGGCGGCTTCGTCCAGGCGGGGCCGGACTTTTTCGACATCCCGGCCATCGTCAACGGCTGCTCGGACCTGATGGTCGCCGTATTCGGCGACGCCGGCCGCCATGCCCGCTCGGCGGTGGGGGTCTATCGACTGCCCCGCAACTTCGCGGTCGAGGTGGACGCGGTTGTGGAGTTGGCGTCGTGAAGCATCACCCACGCCCCGCTCCGGAAGCTTTCGGCGAGGCCTGGGAGCGGCTGTTCAGCCCGCCGATCGCCCACCGCGGCCTGTGGTCGCCGGACGGCCCGCCGGAGAACAGCCTGGGCGCCTTCCAGGCCGCCTGCGCCGCTGGCTACGGCATCGAGCTGGATGTCCACCTGACCGCCGACGGGGAGGCGGTGGTGTTCCACGACTACAGCCTCGACCGGATGACCGGAACCGAAGGCAAGCTGAAGGAACGCAGCCTAGCGGATCTGCGCGAGTTGCGGCTGGCCGGGACTGACGAACCGATCCCCACCCTGGCTGAGGCGCTGGTCGAGATCGGCGGCCGGGCGCTGGTTCACATCGAGCTGAAGACGCGCTTCGGCGAGGTCGGGCCGTTGGAGAAGCGGGTCAGCGAGGTTCTGCTCGACCACCATGGCCCGACCTGTGTGATCGGCTTCAACCCCTACAGCCACGCCTGGTTCGCCGACCATCACCCACAGATCCTGCGCGGCCTGGACAGCTACGCCTGGAACGATGAGGCGGCGCAGAAGCTGGCCCCCGAGATGCGCAAGAGCTTCGCCAACCTCGAGCATGTCGACCTGGCTCGGCCGGACTTCCTGGCGCTCGACACCAAGATGCTCCCCTCCCCCCGCGCCGACGTTTTCCGCCAGCGCGGCATGCCGATCATCGCCTGGACGGTGCGCACCCTGGAGGACGGCGAGCGGCTGGAGCCCTACTGCGACAACGTCATCTTCGAGGGCTTCCGCGCGTGAATTTGAAGCCGGCGGTCAGGATCCACCGCCGCATCAACGATATCGGCAAGACCGCCTGGACCGCCTGCGCCGGCGAGGGCAATCCCTTCGTCGCCTACGACTTCCTGGATGCGCTGGAAGAGAGCGGTTGCGCCAGCGACCGCACTGGCTGGGCCCCGCACCACCTGAGCGTCGAGGACGAGGCCGGCGCCGTCGCGGCGGTGATGCCCCTCTACCTGAAGAGCCACAGCCAGGGGGAGTACGTCTTCGACTGGTCCTGGGCCGACGCCTATGAGCGGGCCGGCGGCCGTTACTACCCTAAGCTCCAGTGCGCCTCGCCCTTCTCGCCGGTGACGGGTCCCCGCCTGCTGGTGCGGCCCGACGTCGATGCGGACGAGGGCCGGCGGATGCTGCTCGGCGGCGCCCTGACCCTCTGCGAAAAGCTGGACGCCTCGGGCCTGCACGTCACCTTTCCGGAGGAGGGCGACTGGCGGTTCCTCAGCGAGGCCGGGCTGCTGGCCCGCCAGGACCAGCAGTACCACTGGGTCAACGCCGGTTACGCCACCTTCGACGACTTCCTGGCTGCCCTGTCGTCGGGGCGGCGCAAGACCATCCGACGGGAGCGCCGCGACGCCCAGGCGGGGATCGAGATCGTCGCTGTCAGCGGCGCCGACCTGACCGAAGACCACTGGGACGCCTTCTTCGCCTTCTACATGGACACCGGCTCGCGCAAATGGGGCCGCCCCTACCTGAACCGCCGGTTCTTCTCCCTGCTGGGCGAGCGAATGGCCGACCGCGTCCTGCTGGTGATGGCCAGGCGCGAGGACCGCTGGATCGCCGGCGCCCTCAACCTGATCGGCGACGATTGCCTGTACGGCCGCAACTGGGGCTGCCTTGAGGAGCGGCCGTTCCTGCATTTCGAGCTCTGCTATTACCAGGCCATCGAACAGGCGATCCGTCTCGGCCTGAAGCGGGTTGAGGCCGGCGCCCAGGGGCAGCACAAGATCGCCCGCGGCTATCTGCCCTCACCGGTCTACTCCGCTCACTGGATCGCCGACCCGATGCTGCGCGAGCCAGTGGCGCGGTATCTCGACCAGGAACGGGCGGGGGTCCAGAACGAGATGGCCTGGCTGGTGGAAGAGTACTCGCCGTTCAGGCAAGAGACTTAAGACGCGTCCCAGGACGCCTTGATAAGCTTGACCATTGTCGCGTCCACCTCATCGGGAGAGGCCAGGGTGACAGCCGCCTTCAGCCGCTCCGACCAGCCCTCGTTCCTGTAGGGCTCGAGGCGGACGTCGGCGTCCGGCGCCACGCAAAGGCCCAACCGGGCCTTGCCGCCCTTCACCGGTCGCACCGAGGCGAACTGGAAGTTCCGGGACCAGGCGCTGAATCCCTTGCGCTGGCCGGTGACCAGGCCTTCGAAATCCTGCACGACCGCCTCGATCTTCTCGAAGATGGCGGCCGAGGCCGGGTCCTTCCACAGGGCGGCGCGCAGGCCGTCGCTGTCATCCCAGCCGAGGGCTTCGGGGAAGGCCTCGTGCAGCACCTGGGCGGCGCGATTGACGCCCAGGCCATGGTGCGCCTTCAGCCATTCCGTCTGCTTTCGGCGGCCGGTCTCGGGGCAGGTCTTGGCGATGGCGACCCATTCGGAGAGGGTTTTGCCAGTGTCGCGTTCAAGGCTGGCCTGGACGGACGCGAACCACTTCTTCTGCCGTTCGGTGAGATCTTCGGCCATCGTCTTCCCCCTCGACCCTTGCTATCGAAGCGTCACGGACCCTTGGGAGTATAGCATGAGCCTCGATGGCCAATACGATGGCGGCAATATCTTCGCCAAGATCATCCGCGGCGAGATTCCCAGCGCGCGGGTGTTCGAGGATGACCGGGTGCTGGCTTTCATGGACGCGTTCCCGCAGTCGAAGGGCCATTGCCTGGTCATCTCCAAGGTCTCCGAGGCGCGTAATCTGCTCGAGGTCGAGCCGAACGTGCTGGCAGAGGTCATGGCGGCAACCCAGCGGCTAGCGCGGGCGGTGCGGCGCGCTCTGCGCCCGGATGGGATCGTAGTCACCCAGTTCAACGGGGCGCCGGCGGGACAGACCATCTTTCACCTGCATGTCCATGTCATCCCCCGTTGGGAAGGCGCGGCGATGGGCCGGCATGGCGAAGGCATGGCCGACCCCGCTGAGCTGAAGGTCCTGGCGGCGCAGATCGCGGCGGCGCTCGATTAGCGCTTCAGCAGTTGGTCGCGGGCAGCGTTCAGTTGAGCGGCCAGGCCGGTCGTGCCGCCCTTGTCCGGGTGGGCCAGGCGGATCAGGCGGCTGTAGGCGGCGTTGATCTCTGCCTCGGTGGCGTCCGGGCCGACGCCCAGGATGGCTCGGGCCTCGGCGTCGCTGGTCTTCAGGCGGGGCGCCTTATTGGCCGGGCTGACGCGGGCGGCCAGGGCCAGGGCGATGCCGGCCGCCGCCAGGGCGCCGGCGATCAGGGGGCTGCCGCGGGCGCCCATCAACAGGGCTCCCAGGAACGTCAGCGCCGCTAGGCCCCCGGCGGCGATGCGCCAGTCGCGTTTGGCGAGCCGGGGCAGAGACCGACGGCCGGTCCAGATCAGCAGGGCGATCACCGCCCCGCCGAGCAACAGATAGATCATCGGCTCACTCCCCGCCTACTCGGCGGCGAGCAACTCATCGCCCGAGAAGGCCGAAAGGCCAAGCGAATGCATCAGGGCGCGCAGTTCCTGGCGGGCGGCGACGTGGCTGAGCGCCACCGGGATCGGGCGGACCTTGGCCGACAGGTCGGCGATGGTCAGGCCGAAGGGGAAAAGCTCGCGGTAGATGACACGGTCGCGCAGGCCGGGGCCGGTGCGGAAGCCGACGCGCTTGGCCAGGGCCATCAGCCGGTCATCGACGCGCTTGCGGTTTCGGGCATCGACCGATGCTAGACGGTTGCGCAGCACCACCCAGTCGAGGGCCTGTCGCTGGCCGGCCAAGGCGCGCGCCTTGCGGGCCTCCCAGACGGTCTCCGAATAGAGGCTGGGCTTTTCGAGTTCGAGGGTCACCGGGTTGACGCTGCCCAGCATGTCGAAGTCGACGAAGCTGTCGTTCATCGGGGTGACGATCAGGTCGGCGCGGGCGTGGGCCGCGCGGCTGAGCGCGGTGTCGCCGCCAGGGGTGTCGATGACCAGGAAGTCGGCGTCCTGGTGGCCGGCGGCGAAGGCCTGTTCGAAGGCGGCCAGCTGCTGGGCGGCCTCGGCGCGGGCGAGGGCGACGCCATCCTCGGCCGGGTGGCGGGCGAGGGGCATGGGCAGCGACACATCGGTCTGAGCGGCCAGCCAGGCGGCGCGGTTGCGATAGAACTTGCCGAGCGAGGACTGGCGCAGGTCGAGATCCATGATCGCCACCTTCGCACCGCCGTGCAGCAGGGCGGCGGTCAGGTGGATGGCGATGGTGGACTTGCCGGCCCCGCCCTTCTCGTTGCCCACGACGATTACGCGGGGTTGTTGCATGGCGGTCTCCTTCCGCGGCGGCCGCGACTCACTGGTCGCAGGCGCTTCACGAGACACCCGCCAGGTCATGGGGGTCAACGCGACCCGCCCGGTTGTCCACAGGCGTGTGGACGCACCCGCCGCGTCTGGACTTGGCACCCCGTCACGCGCCATAAGCCGAACCCCTTACGCCACAAGGAGGCGGACCATGGCCGGCAGCCCCCAGATCGTCCGGACTGTACCCGATCTGCGCGCACGGGTCGCGGCCTGGCGCGCGGCAGGCGAAACTGTCGCCATGGTTCCCACCATGGGGGCATTGCACGCCGGCCACTTGTCGCTGGTGAAACTGGGGCTGGAGCGGGCGAGCCACGTGGTCGCCTCCATCTTCGTCAACCCGGCCCAGTTCGCCCCGCACGAGGACTTCGACGCCTATCCGCGCGGCGAAGGACGCGACGCGGCGCTGCTCGGTGAGGCCGGCTGCGCGCTGATCTTCGCGCCGGGCGTGGCGCAGATGTATCCGCCGGGGTTCGCCACGCGGGTGGCGGTGGACGGGGTCTCGGGGCCGTTGGAAGGGGAGAAGCGGCCGCAATTCTTCGGCGGGGTGGCGACCGTGGTGGCCAAGCTGCTCATCCAGTGCGGGCCGGACGTCGCCCTGTTCGGGGAGAAGGACTACCAGCAACTCCTGGTCATCAAGCGGATGGCGCGGGACCTGGACCTGCCGACGGAGATCATCGGGGGGCCGACGGTGCGGGAAGCGGACGGCTTGGCCATGTCTTCGCGCAACGCCTACCTGTCGGTGGAAGAGCGCAAGACGGCGGCGCTGGTTCCGGTCGTGATGGCCCAGGCGGTGGAGCGGCTGCGCGCCGGCGTCGCGGCCGAGGCTGTGGAGGCGGAGGCGATCGCCCGGCTGGAAGCGGCGGGCTTTGGGCCGGTCGACTATGTGCAGGCGCATGATGGGGAGACCATGGAGCGGCTGGGGCCGGGACCCGTAGGCGCCGGCGCGCGGCTGTTCGTGGCGGCGTGGCTGGGCAAGACCCGGCTGATCGACAACTGGGCGGTTTGACCTACCACGCCCCCAGTTCGCGCAGCTGCTTCGCCAGGTCCTGATCCATCACCTCCCCTGCCCCGTTGGCGAGGTCAGGCGGGGCGTCCTTGGGGTCGAGGTATCGCCAGCCCTGGAAGGGCCGGCGGAGTTGGGGGGCGGTTTCGATCAGGTCCGGGGCCAGCATGAAACGCACGGGCTGGTGGCCGGCCTGGCCGGTGAGGATGTCGGTGATGGTCTGGCGAGCGAGGACCTGGCCCTTGATCACCCAGTAGAGCGATCCGCCGTCGAGAATTTCGGCCGCGCGTTTGGGCGCCATCCGCGTCGGACAGTAGGACGGATGGCCCTGGGCGGCCCGCTGGGCGCGCCAGTCGCGCAGCTCCTGAAGGCTTTCGACCCCGACGCAGAGCTTGATGATGTGGAGCGGCATGGGGCGGGATTTAAGCCCTGGGGCTACGGATGGAAGAGCCATCGAAGCGGTTGACCATTATACCGCAATCGGGTTTGGCTAGGGTGTTGTTTTCGCGTGCTTTTGCGTTGGCCGAGTGTCGGCGGATGTGGGTCGGGGCGTAGGTTGGACTGTAGGTCGACCGACTGCGGATGTGGGTCGAAAACAGCCCGGAGCGACCTACGGGGGGCGACGGTCCAGCCGCGTCGGGGTGCGGGAATATGTCTAGAGTATTCAAGTTATCCAGGAATTTCCGCCCTTTACTCCGTCATCCCGGACGACCCGAAAGGGGCGATCCGGGACCCAGGGGCGGTGCGCACGGCGGCTGAAGCAGCGAGACCACGCCCCCTGGGTCCCGGCTCTCCGGGCTTCGCCCTGCGGCCGGGAAGACGGTTGTGGGGGTCAGGCCGCTTCGAGCTTCGCCAGCACCACCCCTTCGCTCACCTGCCCACCGGGCACGGCGTTGAGCTCGGCCACGACACCATCGAAGGGGGCGGCCAGGGCGTGTTCCATCTTCATGGCCTCTAGGACCAGCAGGGTCTGGCCCTTGGTCACCGTGTCGCCGGCCTTGACCGAGACGGAGACGATCTTGCCAGGCATGGGGGAGAGAATGGAGCCGTCGGATGCCCCGGCCGCGGAGTCGCCGGTCGCCCGGGGCAGGTGGAAGGCGAAGGCGTCGCCGCCCTCGAAGACGATGAACTCATCGTCCGTCGAGGCGGTCGAAAGCAGGTCCTCGCCGACCCAGACGCCGTCGGACAGCGGGCCGACCTTCACGGTCTCGTCGCCAACCTTGATCGACCACCAGGTCCAGTGGCCGTCGTGTCCGCCGCTGAGGCCGACGTCAAAGCGCTGGTCGGCCGTGGCGATGCGAAATGGCGCCTGCGCCGAAGCGCTCATGCGAAACCCGGTCAGCCCCTTCGGCTGAGTATTCCAGGGCGAACCCGCAGCTTGCGGCGCGCCGGAGCGATAGGCCTGTTCGTCGATCAGCCCACCAGCGGCGGCGGCAATGGCGGCCGAGCTGGGCTCGCGGGCGCCGGCCAGAGAATCCAGGCGAGCCTCGATGAAGCCTGTGTCGACGTCACCGCAGATGAAGTCGGGATGGCTGGCGCAACGGGACAGGAAGCCAGCGTTGGTTTTGACCGGCCAGACTTCCACGGTGGCGCAGGCCTGCGCCAAGTCTTCGGCCGCCATTTCGCGATTCTCGGCGTGGACGATGATCTTGGCGATCATCGGGTCGTAGAAGGGCGAGACCTCGCCGCCCTGCACGACGGCGCTATCGACCCGGGCTTCGTCGTCGGGCAGGTGAAAGATATCCAGCGGCCCCGTGCTGGGCAGGAAGCCGGTCGCAGGGTTCTCCGCATACAGCCGCGCCTCCATCGCCCAACCGTCGATCTGCAGCTCGTCCTGCGTCAGCGGCAGCGGCTCGCCGCTGGCCACCCGCAGCTGCCATTCCACCAGGTCCTGGCCGGTGATCATTTCCGTCACCGGGTGCTCGACCTGCAGCCGGGTGTTCATTTCCATGAACCAGATGCGGTCAGCCCGCAGGCCCTCGGACGCGTCGGCGATGAATTCGATGGTGCCGGCGCCTTCGTAGTTGACGGCGCGGGCCGCCTTGACGGCCGCCTCGCAGACCACTGCGCGGGTGGCGGCGTCCATGCCGGGGGCCGGGGCTTCCTCGATGACCTTCTGGTGGCGGCGCTGGAGGGAGCAGTCGCGTTCGAAGAGGTGGACGACGTTGCCGTGCTGGTCGCCAAAGACCTGCACCTCGATGTGGCGGGGGCGGGTGACGTATTTTTCGATCAGCACCTTCTGGTCGCCGAAGCTGGCGGCGGCCTCGCGCTGGCAGCTGGCCAGGGCGGCGGCGAACTCGCTGGCGTTGAGGACCTTGCGCATGCCCTTGCCGCCGCCGCCGGCCACGGCCTTGATCAGCACGGGGTAGCCGATGGCGTCGGCTTCCTTCTGCAGGCGCTCGGGGGACTGGTCGTCGCCGAGGTAGCCGGGGGTGACCGGGACGCCGGCGTCGGCCATGCGTTTCTTGGCGGCGTCCTTCAGACCCATGGCGTCGATGGCGGCCGGCGGCGGGCCGACCCAGACGAGGCCGGCGTCGATCACCGCCTGGGCGAAGGCCGCGTTCTCCGACAGGAAGCCGTAGCCGGGGTGTATGGCGGCGGCGTTCGTCTGTCTGGCCGCGGCGAGGATCTTTTCCGGGACCAGGTAGCTTTCGCGCGCCGGGGACGGGCCGATGTGCACCGCCTCGTCCGCCTCGCGGACGTGGGGGGCGTTGGCGTCGGCGTCCGAGTAGACGGCGATGGTGCGCACGCCGAGCTTGCGGGCGGTGCGGATGATGCGCCGGGCGATCTCGCCCCGGTTGGCGATCAGGAGACTCTCGATCATGGGGCCTTCTTAGCCGAAGACGCCGAGTGCGACGACGGCCGCGAAGAAAAGACCGAGTCCGATAAGCGTGAGGAAGCCCATGAGCATTCCAATGCCGACCGCGCCAGGCCAGCTCATGCTGTAGGCGACCTTCAGGTGCCGGACGACATGGACGGGGACGAACAGCATCCAGAAGAACGTCCAGACACCGCGCAGGCCTGGCGGCAGCATGAAGCCGAGGGCGACGAGCAGGGAGAGAAAGCCCAGACCGTACAGCGTTACGGTGGCATGGTCGTAGAGGCTGTAGCCGCGCTTGTAGATCAGCAGAAGCCAAAGGATGGCCATCGAGACGGGGACCATCAGGAAGCTGAGTTTGTAGAGTAGGGTCTTCACCTTGTAGAAGTAATAGTCGAAATTCTCGACCTTCTTCATGATCACGGCTTCGGCGTCCGTGGCGAATTTCTCGGGCCCGTCGACGGGTTCGCCCGGATTCGCTTTCATCGCCTCCACGCGCTCGTGCTGCTGCTTCAACATCAGCTCGCGGGCCTCTTTGCCCTTCACGACATTGACGCCATTGATGTTCACAGCGTCGCCTTCCGGGTAGTGGATCAGCGCCGGGATGGTGAACATCAGGAAGACGGCGAACAGGAAGATGTGCAGCGGGGCGACATAGCGGGCGCGCTTGCCCTCGATCCAGTCGCGGCTGAGCCGGCCCGGCCGCCAGGCCAGCAGTGGGAGGGTGCGCCACAGGCGACCGTCGAAGTGCGCGATGCCCTCGACGAACTCGTGCAGCAGATGGCCCAGCTTGTTGTGCAGGTGGGCTTGCTGGCCGCACTCATGGCAGTAATGGCCGACCAGGGGCGTGACGCAGTTGGCGCAGGTCTTCCCGGGGTCGGCGGGAGCCGGCGGCTGGCCGGGTGTCGGGTGTTCCGGATCGACGGCGGGACCAGCGGCGGCCTCGGCCGGGGCGGCCTTGGGCGCGCGCGGCTTGCGCGGGCGTTTGGGGGCCGCCGCGGCCTCGGTCGGTTCGGTCGTCTTCGCCCCCCTCGCCATGGCTACTCAGCCCAGCCCGGCTTGCGCTTCTCGAGGAAGGCCAGGACGCCTTCCCTGCCCTCTTCGCTGACCCTTCGGGCGGCGATGCGCTTGGCGGTCTCTTCCATGACACCGCGGTCGATCTCGGCGCCCTCGATGTCGTTGACCAGGTCCTTGGCGTCGGCCACGGCGCCGGGAGCGCAGGCCTTGATGGCGGTGCTCAGATCAGCTCGGACGGCGTCGAAGGCGGCGGCATCGGCAACCACCTGGCCGACCAGGCCGAAGCCCTGGGCCTCGGCTGCGGTGAAGACCCGGCCGGTCGCGAACAGCGCCTTGGCGTTGCGGGCGCCGATGGCGCGGATGACATAGGGGCTGATCGTCGCTGGGGTGAGGCCGAGCTTCACCTCCGAGAAGGCGAAGGTGGAGCGTTCGGTGGCCACGGCCATGTCGCAGGCCGCCGCCAGGCCGGCGCCGCCGCCGAAGGCCGGGCCGTCGACCAAGGCGACAGTCAGCTGCGGCAGGTCGTGCAGGGCCTTGAGCATGGAGGCCAGGCCCATGGCGTCCTCGCGGTTGTCCGACTCCGACCACTCGACGGCGGCCTTCATCCATTCCAGGTCCGCCCCGGCGCTGAAGGCGTCGCCAGCGCCGGTCAGGAAGACCAGCCGCACGCCGTCGGCGTCCCGCAGGGTCTCGAAGGTCTGATGCAGGGCGGCGATCACCTCGGCGTTGAAGGCGTTCTTCTTGGCGGCGCGGTTGAGGGTGACGGTGGCGATCCCGTCGGGGGTCGCCTCGAGCAGGACGAGGTCGGACAGGGCGTCGGTGTCGGGGACTTCGACGAGGGGGTCGGCGATGGGGTTGGTCATGGGGGGATTGGTACGGCGGATTGGGAGTGGCGTGAAGCGTTCGTTGATCATTGTTCTTTGTTTGTTCCTGCTCTACTCTTCCGTCATCCCGGCCGGAGGGCGAAGCCCGGAGAGCCGGGACCCAGGGCGGCGCGCGTGGGCGGCTGCGACAGCGAGTTCTCGCCCTCCTGGGTCCCGGCTCTCCGCCCGGCTGCGCCGAGCTACGGCCGGGATGACGGGAGGTGGGGATGGACAAAGTTTTCCACGTCTACATGCTGGCGAGCGGACGCAATGGGACTTTGTACGTCGGGGTCACTGGGCATCTGGCGCATCGGGTCTGGATGCACAAGGAAGGCGGCGGCAGCGCCTTCACCAGTAAGTACGGGATCAAGCGGCTGGTCTGGTATCAGGAGTTTCAATCGGCCCTGGAGGCCATAGCGTTCGAGAAGCGGCTCAAGCGGTGGCGGCGGGCGTGGAAGCTGGGACTGATCGAGAGGGAGAACCCGCAGTGGCTCGATCTGTATGAGACGCTCAATCAGTAGGCCGACCGGCCTACTTAAGTCCCCGCAAATCTTCCGTCATCCCGGCCGCAGCTCGGCGAAGCCGGGCGGAGAGCCGGGACCCAGGGGGTGCGTGATCTCGATATCGAACGCGGCTTTGTGGCCGGTGCGCGGCAACCCCTGGGTCCCGGCTCTCCGGGCTTCGCCCTACGGCCGGGATGACGGGCTTTTTGTAGTACAGGGCTACATTCTGAAGACGCCGAACTGCGTTTCCGGCACCGGGGCGTTTAGTGAGGCCGAAATCGCCAGGCCCAGCACATCCCGCGTCTGGGCCGGGTCGATCACCCCGTCGTCCCAAAGCCGCGACGTCGCGTGGTACGGATTGCCCTCGTCCTCGTACTTCTGGCGCACCGGCGCCTTGAAGGCTTCTTCCTCGTCCTTTGTCCATTTGTCGGCATCGCGGTGGACAGTGGCCAGCACGCTTGCCGCCTGCTCCCCGCCCATGACGCTGATGCGGCTGTTGGGCCAGGTGAACAGGAAGCGCGGGGAATAGGCGCGGCCGCACATGCCGTAGTTGCCGGCGCCGAAGCTGCCGCCGATGAGGACGGTGAACTTCGGCACGTTGGCGGAGGCGACGGCGGTGACCATCTTGGCCCCGTCCTTGGCGATGCCGCCGGCCTCGTATTTGCCGCCGACCATGAAGCCGGAGATGTTCTGCAGGAAGACCAGCGGAATCTTTCGCTTGCAGGCCAGCTCGATGAAGTGGGCCGCTTTCTGGGCGCTTTCGCTGAACAGCACGCCGTTGTTGGCCAGGATGGCGACCGGATAGCCCCAGATGCGGGCGAAGCCGCAGACCAAGCTGGTGCCGTAGAGGGCCTTGAACTCGTCGAACTCGCTGGCGTCGACGATGCGGGCGATGACCTCGTGGACGTCGTAGGGGGCGCGGACGTCGGCGGGGACGATGCCGTACAGTTCGGACGGGTCGAAGGCGGGCGGACGGGGCTCGCGGACGTCCAGTTCCTGGGGCTTCACGGTATTCAGGTTGGCGACGATGCCCCGGACGATCTCCAGCGCGTGCTCGTCATTGGCGGCGACATGGTCGACCACGCCGGAGCGGCGGCCGTGGACGTCGGCGCCGCCAAGGTCGGTGGCGGAGATGACCTCGCCGGTGGCGGCCTTCACCAGCGGCGGGCCGGCCAGGAAGATGGTGCCCTGGCTTTCTTCGCCCGAACCCCGGACGATGACCGTCTCATCGCTCATGGCGGGCACATAGGCGCCGCCGGCGGTGCAGGAGCCCATGACGCAGGCGATCTGGGGGATGTTCTCGGCGCTCATCCGGGCCTGGTTGAAGAAGATGCGGCCGAAGTGATCGCGGTCGGGGAAGACTTCCGCCTGGTGGGGCAGGTTCGCGCCGCCGCTGTCGACCAGGTAGATGCAGGGCAGACGGTTCTGCTGGGCGATCTCCTGGGCGCGGAGGTGCTTCTTGACCGTCATCGGGTAGTAGGTGCCGCCCTTCACCGTGGCGTCATTGGCGACGATCATCACCTCGCGGCCCGAGACCCGGCCGATGCCGCAGATCAGGCCGGCGGCGGCGATCTCGCCGTCATAGAGGTCGAAGGCGGCCAGCTGGCCGATCTCCAGGAACGGCGAGCCGGGGTCGAGCAGGCGTTCGACGCGCTCGCGGGGGAGGAGCTTGCCGCGCGAGGTGTGGCGCTGGCGGGCGTTTTCGGGGCCGCCAAGGGCCGCCTTGGCGACGCGCTCGCGGAGCTCCTCGACAAGGCCGCGATTGACGGCGGCGTTGCGGGCGAAGGACTCGCCGGACGTGTCGATGGCGGAGGTGAGTTTCGGCATTACGGAGGGATAGCCCGTGTCTTTCCGGCCAACAATGGCCGTCGCGGCGGCCGCTGACTCAGGATAGCGTCCGCCCAGTGGTCGGGACCAACACCTATCGGCAGGACACCGCGCTGACCCGGCTCTTCGAGCGGGAGCTGGAGGCCGGGCGCGCCAGCTGGTTCTCACTCCCGGGCGGGATGGTGCTGTTTGAGGCCGGGGAGCGGTCGGGGCAGATCTTCCTGGTCCATGCGGGCAAGCTGGGCGCGTTTCGCAAGGAAGAGGGGCTGGACCGGCAGTTCGTTGGGGTGATCCGTCCGGGCGAACCGGCCGGCGAGATGGCCATGATCGGCGGAACCGCGCACACCGCCAGGGTGGTGGCGCTGCGGGATTCGGAAATCCTGTCGCTGTCGGCCGACCAGTTCTTCGACGCCGCGGACAGCGATCCGGACGTGATGATCGAGATCGCCCGGCTGATGCTCAACCGGGCGCGCTCGGCCAGTACGCGAGCCTCGACCGGGGACCCGGCGGTGTTCGGCTTCACCGCCGCCGAAGGGACAGGGAAGATCCGGCCACTGGTCGGGCGGATCGCCCGGTCGATGGCCGAGATGGGCCATGCGGTGACGGTGGTCGGTTCCGAGGCGGCCAGCGCGCCGACCGAGTGGTTCAGCAATGTGGAAGCCGACCACGAGTTCGTCCTCTATGTGGGCGAGGCGGGGGAGAACGCCTGGAAACAGGTGGTCGGGCGGCAGGTGGACCGGCTGTTCCGCGTCGGGCGCGGCGACCGCCCGCCGCCCGCCGCCACGCTGGAGCCCATGGCGGAGGCCCTGGAGGCCCACAAGCTGGTCGACCTGATCCTGTTGCAGCCCGCCGGACGGAACCATCCGCAAGGGTCGGAGGCCTGGCTGGAGGCCACGGGCGCGGCGCGTCTGTTCCATATGCGGACCGATTCCCAGCCGTGCGCGGCGCGGCTGGCGCGGGTCCTGACCGGGCGTTCGGTGGGGCTGGTGCTGTCGGGCGGCGGGGCGCGGGCCTATGCGCATATCGGCGCGCTGAGGGCGCTGAGAGAGACGAACACGCCGGTCGATTTCGTCGGCGGCTGCTCGATGGGGGCGATCATCGCCGCCAGCCTGGCCATGGGCTGGGACGGCGAGGAGCTGGAGCGGCGCATCCGCAAGGCGTTCGTCGAGACCAGCCCCCTGGACGACATCGCCTTTCCGCTTCTCGCCCTGACCGGCGGTCGGAAGGTGGATGAGCGGCTGGAGGAGCATTTCGGCGAGGTCGCGATCCCGGACCTGTGGCTGCCCTTCTATTGCCTGTCCTCGAACCTGACCTCGGGCGGCTACCAGTTGCACCAGCGGGGGCGGCTGCGTGACGCCTTGCGGGCGACCATCGCCCTGCCCGGCGTGATGCCGCCAAGCACGCTGGCCGGCGATGTGCTGGTCGATGGGGCGGTGATGAAGAACTTCCCGGCCGACATCATGCGCAGCCTGCAGCGGGGGCCGGTGGTGGGGGTGGATGTGACGCGGGGGCGCAGCATCAGTTCGGACGACATCTCCATCCCTTCGTTGTGGAAATGGGTGCTGTCGGGGGAGTGGCGGAAGGGACCGCCGATCGTGGCGCTGCTGATGCGGGCGGCGACCCTGTCGACCAACCGCGAGGTGATCGCCGCGCGGGATGCGACGGACCTGCTGGTGCTGCCCGACGTCGATCACATCGACATCCGGGACTGGAAGGCGTTCGAGGTGGCGGCGGCGGCCGGATATGCGGCCACGATGGCTCAGCTGGAAAAGCTGGAACGGCCGGTGACGGAGTTGAGGCGGGTGAAGGCATGAGTGCGCGGCGAGACATCAGCGTCGGCCGGGTGATCGACCGGGCGCTGGCGTCATTCCGGGCCCTGGCAGCACCGGCGATCCTGATCATGCTGCTGCTGAGCGCTTTGCCGGAAATGGGCGCGGCGTGGGCCATCAACCAGGGGCGGATCACGACCATCTGGGCGACAATTCTTCAACTCCTGCTGTGGGTTCCGCTGTTGCTGGCGCAGGCGACCATCATCCACGCCGCACAACAGCGGCAGGCGGGTCGAGATACGCCGTTCCTGCAGAGCTTGCGGGCGGCCGGGGAGCGGTTTGCCTATGTGCTGGTGATCAGCATCCTGACCGGGATCGGCGTAATCATCGGGCTGATCTTCCTGGTGGTTCCGGGCGTCTATCTGGCGGTGCTGTGGTGCGTGGCGATTCCGGCGCAGATGAGTCGTCGCGAGGGCGTTTTGGACGCCATCAACGAAAGCGGAGACCTGACCGAGGGGCGTCGATGGAAGGTGCTGGCCGCTTGTGTGATTGGTGTGGTCGTCAGCGCGGTCCCGAGTGTGGTGATCTACATTCTCAACGTCCAGGATCAGCTGAATTCCACTTTTGTAGACGTGATCCTTTCCCCCTTGGTCAACACCGTCAGCCATCTGGTGACCGCATTCGGCGCGGCAGCGCTCTACCACGAACTGCGGTGGCGAGACGGCGGGCAGTCGGAGGACAGCACCGCGGCCGTCTTCGACTAGCGCCGCGCCACCATGAACAGGCGCGGGAATGGGAACAGGGTCACCCCCTCCTCGCGCGGCGGGAAGACGGTCCCGATGTTGGCGGTGAAGGCAGCCAGGAAGGCGGCCCGCTCGTCCGAGTCGGGAAGCGCGTCCAGGTAGGGTCTCAGCGCCGTGCCCATCATCCAATCGACCACCGGGTCCTGGCCTTCGAGGACGTGCAGGTAGGTGGTGGACCAGATGTCGACCATCGCGCAACTGCTCGACAGCCAGCCGTAATAGTCATCGAGGCTGGGGGTCGGCTGGATCAGCCGTGCGGCGGCGGTGCGATGAGCCCAAGGGCCTTCGGCGGCGGTCTCGCGCAGCACCTGGTGGTGGCGGGTCTCGAAAGCCGTCGGCATCTGGCAGGCGAAAACGCCGCCGGGGGCCAGGGCGGCGGCGAGGCGTGGAAACAGGGCGGCATGGTTGGGGAGCCACTGCAGGGCCGCGTTGGTGAAGATCAGGTCGGGCGCTTGCGGCGGGTCGAAGGCGGCGATGTCGGCCTGCACCCAGGTGACCGGCTCGGGCCGGGCGGCGGCCTTGGCCAGCATCTGGGGGCTTGAGTCGAGGCCATGAACCTTGGCGCCCGGGTGGCGACGGGCCAGCAGCGCCGCCTGCTCGCCGGTTCCGCAGCCGAGGTCCCAGATGGTGCGAGGGTCCAGGTCGGCCGGAATCTGCAGAAGAAGATCGAGCGCGGGGCGGTCACGATAGCCCTTGTAGCGTTCGTAGATGTCGGGATCCCAGGTCGGCATGCCCCCTGCCCTACACCGGTTCGGTGGCGCCTGTCCCGTGACCGGTTATCCACAGGCGACGGAGAAATGCGGTGCTCCGCCACAACCCCTTTGCAAGACCGGGCGAGGCGCCCATATCCTGGGGGTCCTGTTAATCAGCTGAAAGGAGGTGATCCAGTGTCTCACCAAGAACACAAGGCTACCGCTCAAGGATCTACGAGCGGGGGGTATGCCCTCCTTTAAGCTTGGAAATCCGAGATGGCGGTAGACCGTCGTTTCAAGGTGTGGGGCCGGTTCTCGAAAGGGAGCCGGCCCTTTCCTTTTGTCAGCGCACCAGCGTCCAGATCCAGGCGGCGATCGAGCCCACGCCGACCAGAACGATCAGCAGCATCAGGAACTGGCCGATCATCCGGCCGATGCGCGGGCCGGCCGGGCCGTGTTCGGCGAGCTTGCGGCGGCGTTCGGCGTCGCGCTTGGCCTGGGCCTCGGCGCGCTTCTGATTTTCGCGGCGCTGCTCGAGGCTAACGATCTTGTCTTCATCGCGGGGCATGGGAGGGGTCTAGCGCAGCGCCCGCCTAGTCGTCCATCGCCCCGTCCCAGTCGTAGACCACAATGCCGCCGGTCTCCCGAGCGCCGGTGCGCCGGTAGAGGGCGCGGGCGGGGTCGCTGTCGACCTCGGTGGCCAGCCAGACGCCCTGGCAGCCGCGCTCGCGGGCCACGGTGATCATCTGCTCGATCAGGGCGGTGGCGATGCCGCGTCGCTGGTGGGTCTCGTCGACCCCGACCTCGGCGATGAAGAAGGCCGGCGGTTTGTCGGGGTGGAGCAGTTTGGCGCCGCTGACAAACCCGATCACGACCCCGCCGTCGATGGCGACCACGATCTCATGGTCCGGATGGGCCAGGAAGGCGGCCGTCTGGACCGGGTCGACCGGGCGGTCGAAGGCCTGGGAGCCGTTCAGCACCGCTTCGTCGCCAGGGCCGAGCCTCCGATAGGAAATGCCGTCCATTTGCCCCCCGCTACCAAATAAACAAGTCCGGGGCTCTCTTCACCGTCGGCCCGATCAGGTGGCGCGCGCACCGTTTAGGCAGCGTCAAGCTTGTCCGGCCACCGAACCATTCCTCGTAGGCAGCCCGCACCTCGGCGATCCTAGTCATCTGGTCGGGATCACTCGAGGGCCTGAACACGATGACGATCGCGCTGCACGGCTCATCCCGCCCCTCGCAACCAAGCAAAGTCATATCCTTCGCTTCGGACAGGCGAGAGGCGACCACTTCCCGCATGAAGGCCTCGCGCCTCGTTGGCGGCGCCTCCTCTGCCTTCGGGTGGATTTGCTCGATCGTTCCGCCCCACATGTCCGGCTTGGTCCAGCACGGGTCGCGCGGCGCAGCGGCCGCGATCGGACCGTGAACGAGGACAACGGCGGTCGTCAGCAGGACGAACGCCCGCCTCAACCCCCGACCAGCTCCCGGCCGATCAGGAACCGGCGGATCTCGTTGGTGCCGGCGCCGATGTCGTAGAGCTTGGCGTCGCGCAGGTAGCGTTCCACCGGCCATTCGCGGGTGTAGCCGGCGCCGCCGAGGGCCTGGATGGCTTCGCCCGCGACTTTCATGGCGTTCTCCGAGGCCAGCAGGATGGCGCCGGCGGCGTCGAAGCGGGTGGTCTTTCCGGCGTCACAGGCCCGGGCCACGGCGTAGACATAGGCGCGGGCGCTGTTGAGGGCGACATACATGTCGGCGACCTTGCCCTGCATCAGCTGGAAGCTGCCGATCGGTTTGCCGAACTGCTTGCGGTCGCGGACGTAGGGCAGGACGACGTCAAGGCAGGCCTGCATGATGCCGAGCGGGCCGGCGGACAGGACCGCCCGCTCATAGTCGAGGCCGCTCATCAGCACGCCGACGCCGCCATTCAGCGGGCCCATGATGTTCTCTTCCGGGACTTCGCAGTCCTCGAACACCAGCTCGGCGGTGTCCGACCCGCGCATGCCCATCTTGTCGAGCTTCCTGGAGACGCTGAAGCCCTTCATCCCCTTCTCGATAAGGAAGGCGGTGATGCCCCGGCTGGCCCCCTCGGGGTCGGTCTTGGCGTACACGACCAGAGTGTCGGCGTGGGGGGCGTTGGTGATCCAGAACTTCGTGCCGTTGAGAATGTAGCGGTCACCATGGCGGTCGGCGCGCAGCTTCATCGAGACGACGTCGGAGCCCGAGCCCGCCTCGCTCATCGCCAGGGAGCCGACGTGCTCGCCGCTGATCAGCTTGGGCAGGTAGCGGTGCTTCTGCTCGGGCGTGGCCCAGCGGCGGATCTGGTTGATGCAGAGGTTGGAGTGGGCGCCGTAACTGAGGCCGATGCTGGCGGAGGCGCGGGACACCTCCTCCATGGCCACGACGTGCTCAAGATAGCCAAGGCCGAGCCCGCCGTACTCCTCCTCCACCGTGATGCCGTGCAGGCCGAGCTCGCCCATCTCGGGCCAAAGCTCGCGGGGGAAATGGTTGTCGCGGTCGATGTCGGCCGCCATCGGGGCGATGCGGTCGGCGGCGAAGCGGGCGGTGGTTTCGCGGATCGCCTCGGCGGTCTCGCCAAGGCCGAAGTCCATCTGGGGGGAGTGCGTCATGGGGCGCAAATAGCACGACGCCCCGCAGGTCTGCGAGACCTACGGGGCGCCAACGCTTACGCTACGCTACGCTTACTGCCCCCAACAGGCGCGCCCTACTCGGCGGCCCGATCCTCTTCCTCGTCTTCGAGGCGCGGCATGCCTAGGCTTTCCAGCCAGCGCCAGGCCGAGAACAGCATCACCCCGCCGCCAGTGATCCCAAGGCCCCAGGCCACGGCGGTGGAGACCAAGTTGCCGGTGTCGTCGAAATAGCCCCAGGCGACGCCACCGCCGCAGACCGCCGCGCCGACCAAGCCGCCGATGATCCAGGGCAGGCCGACGATGCGGGCTTCCTCCAGCGGGGCGCCGTCCATATCCGGGTCGAAGTTGGCGGCCAGGACGCGTTCGTCCTCCTCGACGAGACGACGGATGTGGTCTTCGCTGAGCAGGCCCTGGCTGCGGACCGGGGCCATCTCCGGCTCGAACGGCTGGCTGGAGATATCGAACAGGCCGGGCTCGGACTCGTTGGCCGCTTCGAACTTGAAGGGATCGCGCTGTTGCTCGGCGGCGGTCGGTGCCGGCTCCTGCTCGGGCGCGGGCGTCAGGACGAAGGCGCGATCACCGGCCACGGCCAGGGCCGGCGCCGCCGGGAACGGGGTGTAGCTGGCCGGCTGCTCAGGCAGAGCCTCGACCGGGGCCGGCGGCGGCGGGAAGGCCAGGGCGTCGGCGGCCGGAACGGGCGTCGGAGTCGCAGCGGTGCGCACGATCTCCAGCACCGGGTCGTCCCGGTCGGAATAGGCATCACCCTGGTCGTCTTCGTCGGCATCTGGGCCTTCGACGACGCCTTCCAGCGGCGCGGTAGAGGGCGACCAGGCCAGGCTCTCGTCGGCGGTCTGGGACGCGACCGGCTCGACGACCTCAACCACCGGCTCGGGGGCGATCATCGACTCGTCGATGGCCATGGCCGCGACCGGCTCAGGCGCGGCTTGCGGCGCCGGCTCGGAAGTCGGTTCCGGCACGATCTGCGCAAGCTTGGCGCCGACCAGATCGGCGGCGCTCAGTACGGCGCTGCTGGCCAGGGGGATGACGCCGGCGCCGGAGTGGGCCCTGGGCTGTTCGCGCTCGACGACGGCCTTTTCACCGGTCATCGGAGCCTTCAGGGCGGTCGGGGTCTGGCGCGGGATGGCGTTGACGGCGTCGTAGTCGACCTTGGGCCGCACGATCGGCGACGGCGCCGGCACCCAGCCGCCGGCCGGGGTCAGGAACAGGGTCTTCTCGGCCGAGCGGCGTCGGACCAGGGCGTCCACGACGATACGCTCGCCCTCGAAGTCGGCCTTGCGCCACATCTCCATCGCGCACGCCGCTTGCAGCAGGCTGCCCTCATTGACCCGGCGCAGGACGCTCGAGCGCTTGAAGTTGTCCACCCCAACGTTGAAGGCGAAGCAGCAGAGGGCGTCGAACTGGTTCTGGGTGAGCGGCGTGAAGGTCTGCTCGTTGACCGCGTGGGCTACGGCGATCAGGTCGTAGAGCAGCAACGCCTCGGCGTCCTGTTCCGAGACCTGTGCGCCCTCGCGAGCGGTCAGGGTGTGACCAAATCCGATCGTCCAGCGGCCGTCGGGCAGCTGGGCCGCTTTGGAGCGGTAGCCTTCGAACTTCTTGATGAGTTCGACGGCGGCTTTGGAGACCTGATGACGGGGTTTCATGCCCATTGTGACCCAAATTGAAACGAGCGCCGATGCGTTCCAGTACCCCCGGGCAAGATAGGGGCCGGTTTCGCCTCCGACGCTTACGCGCACTCGATGACGGCAGCTTACAGGAGAATCAGGCCCGCCAGCCCCAGGAAGGACAGGAAACCCATGAAATCAGTCAGGAAGGTGACAAAAACCGAGGATGAAACCGCCGGATCGCGTCCCAGACGATCAAGCACAATGGGCACCAGCACCCCGGCCAGGGCCGCGATGAATAGGTTGATGATCAGGGCCAGGCCGATCGTCAGGCTCAGTTTGGGATCGTGGAAGAAGACATAGACGGCGAGCGCCATGATCGCCGCCAGGGTCAGGCCGCTGATCAGCCCTGCGCCCAGCTCCCGCAGCACGATCCGCAGGGCGTTGGAGGCGTTGAGCTCCCGGCTGGCCAGGGCCCGCACGGCCACGGCCAGGGACTGGGTGCCGGCGTTCCCGCCCAGTGAGGCGACAATGGGCATCAGGATGGCCAGGGTGACCATCTTGCCGATCTCCTCCTGGAAGCCGCCAATAACGCTGGCGGCGGTCGCCGCGGTGATGGTGTTGACCGCCAGCCAGGGCAGGCGCGAGCGGGCAATGCCCCAGATGGTGGCATCGCGACCGGCGTCGCTGACCCCGGCCAGCGCCAGGATGTCTTCCTCTGTCTCTTCCTGGATGACCCCGACAATATCGTCGACGGTGATCTGGCCCACCAGCCGGCCGCCGCTATCGATCACCGGGGCGCTGATCAGGTGATACTTGTCGAAGATGTAGGCGACCTCTTCCTGGTCCATCCCGACGTCGATCTCGGTGACCGGCTCCATGATCTCGGCCAGCGGCTGCTCCCGGTTGGCGCGAAGCAGGCGGCTCACCGGCACGGCCCCGGTCGGCTTGTGGGCCGGATCAATGACATAGACGTCGAAGAACAGCTCCGGCAGGTCATCGCTGGAGGAGCGGATGTGGTCGATCGTCTGGCCGACGGTCCAGAAGCTGGGCGCGGCCATCAGGTCGCGCTGCATCAGCCGGCCGGCGCTCTCGTCCTCGTACTTGAGGGCGCTGACGATGGCGTCACGCTCCTCGTGATCCATGGCGGCCAGCACCTGGGCCCGCTTGTCGTCCTCCAGGTCCTCGACCAGGTCGACGGCGTCGTCGCTGTCCATCTCTTCCAGGGCGCGGGCCAGGGTGGTGCTGGGCACCGACTCCATGATCTCTTCGCGCAGGTTGGTGTCGAGTTCGGACAGCACCTCGCCGAGGGTCTCGGGATCGAGCTGGGGAATCACCTGCTCGCGGTAGTCGGCGGACAGGAAGCCCATCAGGTCGGCGACGTCTTCCGAACGCAGCGCCCCGACCAGCTCGCGCAGCCGGTCATCGTCGCCCCGATCGGCGGCGTCGATCACCAGTTCGACGTATTCGGGATTGAGAGCGTAGTCGTCGCCCAGCGCGAGGTCTTCGAGATCCTCGGGAATATCGACGATGGAGGGGATTTCCAGCTCTTCGGTCAGGTCGGCGTGTTCCCGGGTCATGGGGGCCTCCTGGCTGAAGTTGGGCGTCGTTACGGCGCTAGCTTAGTCCCTGATTCACGTGTGCGGTCGAGACGCAGCGAGCGCCGCGACCGATCCCTCCACGATATCCATCCTGCGAAGCAGGATGGTGCGGTCGAGAAGACTCGAACTTCCACGGGTTGCCCCACAGCGACCTCAACGCTGCGCGTCTACCAATTCCGCCACGACCGCTCGTGGTGAGGCGCGGGGGTTAGCAAAAGCAGGCTGGCAAGCCAAGCGATATGTCAGTCCACGCCGAAAGCCGCGACAACTTGGTTGCCACCGCCGGCGCCGCCCCAGCCCCAGGAGTTGTTACCGAGCTTGGGGGCGATGGCGAGGGCGTATTCACCGGCGGCCAGGGGTTCAGCCGGAGCAAGCGTCCAGCCGGCGTCGCCCCGCGTGGCGGTGAAGGCGACCGCCGCCTGGTTTTTCACGTTGCGGGTGCCGTATCCGAGCGGGTTGACCTTGCCGGTGGTAAGCCGACGCGTGTTCTTCACCGCCGTCAGCCGGAACAGGCCAAAGCGAAGCTGGGGATCGATGTCGGCCGGTTCGGTGCTGCTGAACGCCAAATCGTCGGCGGTCTTGAACCGGGTCGGGCTTGCGGCGCCGGCGAGTTCGTAGAAGACGTCGGCCCCGCCGTAGCCCATGGCCTTCATCTGCTGCTTGAACTTGGCCGTCTGGACTTCCAGCGAAGCCGCAGCTCCGTTGGCGCTGACCCCGAACGGCGGGGCGGCGGCCGGTTTGGCGGCGAACACCGGCCCGGCCGCAAGCGCGGCTGTCGACGTCAGGATAAAGGCGCGGCGGTTCATGGCGATACTCCCTGGGATGAGAGCAACCTGATCTGTTTCGAAGGGGTCCGCGCCCTCCGGATGGGGGGCTAAAGCTTGTCCCCTCGCCCGAGCGGGTCACGTAACGGCTCCCCCTGCCCCACGAACTCCAGAGAGACCGAGTTGATGCAATAGCGCAGCCGCGTCGGCGGCGGGCCGTCGGGGAAGACGTGGCCCTGGTGGCTGTCGCAGCGGCCGCAGCGGGTCTCGATGCGGCGCATGCCGTAGCTGTTGTCCTCGACGCCGCGCACATGCGCCGGATCGATGGGCGCATAGAAGCTGGGCCAGCCGGTGCCGCTCTCGAACTTGGTTTCGAACTTGAACAGCGGCAGGCCGCAAAGCCGGCAGCAGTAGGCGCCGGGCCGCTTCTCGCCCAGCAGGCCGCCGCAGAACGGGGCTTCGGTGCCGTGGTGGAGCAGGACCTCCCGCTCCTCCTGGTTCAGATCGGCCTCCAGGGCCTTTCGTTCGGCCTCGTCGGGTGGGGTCAGGTCGAAACCGAGGGCGGAGCGGGTGGCGGTCTGGGTCATGACCACCAATCTAAGGCGTGCGGGCCCGTCCGCAATCATACCTTAGGGAGAGACTTCGCCGTGATCACCTCCACCACCCCCACCGTCCCCGGCCGCGAGGTTGTCGAGAGCCTGGGTGTCGTTACCGGCGAGGCCATCATCGGCGCCCACATCTTCCGCGACTTCTTCGCCGGGATCACCAACATCATCGGCGGCCGCGCCGGCGGCTATGAGAAGGCCTTGCGGCAGGCGCGCGACATCGCCATCCAGGAAATGTGCGATGAAGCCCGTTCGCGCGGGGGCGAAGCGGTGATCGGCGTCGATCTCGACTATGAGGCGCTGGGGACTGACAACGGCATGCTGATGGTCAGCGCCAGTGGCACGGCCGTTAGACTCGGTTAGGCTCACCTAGCGTCGCCGTTGCCAAGGCCGTCCGGGCGGTCTAACCCCCACGCGCAAGAATGATGCGCGCAAGGGGTTCATCGGCCTGATGTTTTCGAAGATTCTGATCGCCAACCGCGGCGAGATCGCCGTCCGTGTCATCAAGACCTGCCGCCGGATGGGCATCAAGACCGTGGTGGTCTACTCCGAGGCTGACGCCGACAGCATGGCTGTCGAGATGGCCGATGAGAGCGTCTTCATCGGTCCGGCGCCCGCCGCCCAGTCCTATCTGGTGGCCGACAAGATCATTGCCGCCTGTCGGGAGACCGGCGCGGAAGCCGTGCACCCCGGCTTCGGCTTCCTGTCGGAGAACGCCGGCTTCGCTCAGCGCTGCGCCGATGAGGGCATCGTCTTCATCGGCCCCAACCCCGGCGCCATCCAGGCGATGGGCGACAAGATCGAGAGCAAGAAGTTCGCCCAGGCGGCCGGCGTCTCCTGCGTGCCTGGCCATATCGGCGAGATTGACGATACCGAACACGCCGTCCGCATCTCCGAGGAGATCGGCTATCCGGTGATGATCAAGGCCTCCGCCGGCGGCGGCGGCAAGGGCATCCGGGTGGCGCATAACCGCAAGGATGTCGAGGAAGGCTTCCCGGCCGTGCGCGCCGAAGCCAAGGCCAGCTTCGGCGACGACCGCATCTTCATCGAGAAGTTCATCGTCAGCCCGCGCCATATCGAGATCCAGGTGCTGGGCGACAAGCATGGCAACGTTGTCCACCTGTTCGAGCGGGAGTGCTCGATCCAGCGGCGGAACCAGAAGGTTATCGAGGAGGCCCCCTCCCCGCTGCTCGACCAGAAGACCCGCGACGCCATGGGCGCCCAGGCCGTGGCGTTGGCGAAGGCGGTGAACTACGACAGCGCCGGGACGGTGGAATTCGTCGCCGGCCAGGACAAGAGCTTCTTCTTCCTGGAAATGAACACCCGCCTGCAGGTGGAGCATCCGGTCAGCGAGCTGATCACCGGGCTGGACCTGGTCGAGCAGATGATCCGCTCGGCCTATGGCGAGGCGCTGGCCTTCAAGCAGAAGGACCTGAAGATCAACGGCTGGGCTATCGAAAGCCGGATCTACGCCGAAGACCCCTATCGCAAGTTCCTGCCCTCGATCGGGCGGCTGGTCCGCTACGACCCGCCGGTCGAAGGCGAGCATGACGGCTATGTCGTGCGGAACGACGCCGGGGTGCGCGAGGGCGACGAGATCTCGATGTTCTACGATCCGATGATCTCCAAGCTCTGCACCTGGGGCAAGACGCGGGAAGCGGCCATCGACGGCATGGGCCGGGCGCTGGAAGATTTCCACATCGAGGGACTGGGCCAGAACGTGCCGTTCCTGGCTGCGGTCATGGACCATCCCCGGTTCCGGTCGGGCAAACTGGCCACCAGCTTCATTGCCGACGAGTATCCCGAAGGCTTCCTGGGCGCGCCGCCGAGCGACGAGACGCTGGACGTCCTGACCGCCGCCGCTTCGGCGATGCACCAGATCCAGGTGTCGCGGATCGGCGCCAGCAAGCGCGGCGACTGGGTGGTGGTGATCGGTCATCGGCAGATCCCCATCCGACTGGACGCCACCGACGATGGCATGACCATCGCCCTGGGTGATCGCAGCCTGGAGCTGACCGACCTGGCCTGGCGTCCGGGACAGCCGCTGCTACGCGGTAAGCTGGACGGCAAGGCCTTCACCGTGACGGTCAAGCCGGCAGCCGAAGGGTTCGTCATCCGTCACCGGGCGACCAGCACGAAAGTACTGGTGCTGACCCCCCGCTCGGCCGAGCTGCACACCAAGCTGCCGGAGCGCAAGCCGGCCGACACCTCCAAGATGATCATCAGCCCGATGCCGGGCCTGGTGGTATCGATGGACGTCGAGCTGGGCCAGCAGGTGCGCGAGGGTGAGGTGGTCTGCGTCATCGAGGCGATGAAGATGCAGAACATCATCCGCGCCGAACGTGACGGGGTGGTCAAGGCCGTCTCGGCCAAGGGCGGCGACAGCGTGGCGGCCGATGAGGTGCTGGTGGAGTTCGCCTGACGGGCGATCTGTGGCGGCCGGGTAACAGGCCGCGACAACCTGCCGCGACTGTCGGCTACCCTCCTGATCAAAAGCCCCGGTTCCGCGTTATTGTGAATAGGCAGGCGGGGTTGAGGCGATGGGCGTTCCACATCTCTACAGTCTGGAGGGACGGATCGGGCGACGCGAGTTCGCGCTGACCGTGATCGGCATCCTGTTCGCCACCTACTTCGCCACCTTCCTGCTGATCGTGATCGGCGGCGCCGGGTTCGCCAGCATGACCGGCGTGCGGGGCCTGGGCGAGGCGGCGGCCAAGCTGGCCGGCTGCCTGGTGGCGGCCCATGCGCTGTGGACGCTGAACGCGGCGGCCGTGAAGCGCTGTCACGACCGTGGCCTGTCAGGCTGGATGCTGATGTTCGCCATGCCGCCGCTGATCGGCCAGATCTGGCTGTGCCTCAGCCTGATCACCGGACCGGGGGATGCCGAGGACAACCGCTTCGGCGAACCGCCGCGCAGCGCCGACCTTTCCCGCGACCCCGCCCTCGCCTAGATAGGACAGGAGCGGCCGAAGGGCCTGGCGGGTGAGTCGGATGAACGGGCAACTGAACTTCGCGGAGCTGTTCTTCTCCTCGACCGGACGGTTGGGGCGCACGCCCTTCGTGATCGCCGGCGCGGCGGTCCTGGCCATTGCCTACCTCTACCTGTGGATCGTGCCCGGCGTGGTTCAGTGGTTCACCGGCTGGGTCGTCTATCCCGCCCTGCTGATCGCCGGCTGTTGCCTGTTGGCCAAGCGGTTGCATGACCGGGGTCGGTCGGGTTGGTGGGCCGGCATCGTGATTGTCGCCTTCGTGGCTGTCTGGCCGTTGCCAGAACACTTCTTCGACTTCATCTTCGCGGCCATTGTGGTCTGGGCGGTGGTCGAGCTGGGCGTCATGCCCGGCGAGGCCGGCGCCAACCGCTTTGGGCCGAGCCCCCTCAAAACAGCCTGATCTTTGGAGCTTAATCGATGCGTTTCGTCCTGATCCCCGCCCTGGCTCTCGCCCTGGCCGCCGGCGCCGCTGTCGCCGCTGACCCGCTGAGCCCCGAGGCCGAAGCCGGCCTGGCCATCGCCAAGCAGTACGCCAAGTCCGACAAGATCAAGTTCCGCAAGGTGAAGGTCGGCGCCGACGGCAACGTCTGCGGCCTAGCCAGCATCGGCAGCGACCGCGACACCGAGTTCATGGTCAACCCGACCGAACAGACCCTCTGGATCTATGAAGACGCCAAGGAGCCCTATTCGGACTTCGGCTATGGCGAAAAGATCCTCCGCAGCGCCGACCGTCCGGCGTTCGGCAAGTGGAAGGCCTGCCAGTCCGGCAAGTAAGGCTCAGATCGGCGCCGCCGTCTCGGCGACGGCGCCGAACACCTTCTCGAAACTCCGCTTCAACGCCGCATCGGCCTCGTCCATCGTCACCGGCAGGCCGAGGTCGACCAGGCTGGTCACCCCGTGCTCGGTCACACCGCAGGGCACGATGCCGTCGAAGTGCGACAGGTCGGGTTCGACGTTCAAACTGATGCCATGGAAGCTGACCCAGCGGCGCAGCTTCACCCCGATGGCGGCGATCTTGTCCTCTCGCGCCCAGCCCGGCCCCTTGCGCTCGACCCAGACGCCGACGCGGCCCTCGCGCACTTCTCCCTCCACGTTGAAGGCGCCAAGCGCCCCGATCACCCAGGCCTCCAGCGCCGCCACGAAGGCCCGCACGTCGCGTTTGCGGTGGGTAAGGTCAAGCATCACATAGGCCACCCGCTGGCCAGGCCCGTGATAGGTGTACTGCCCTCCCCGGCCGCTCTCGAACACCGGGAACCGCTCGGGCTCGATCAGGTCCGAGGCCTTGGCCGAAACCCCGGCGGTGTAGAGCGGCGGATGCTCCAGCAGCCAGATCAGTTCGCTCGCCGTCCCATCGGCAATGGCCGCCGCGCGGGCTTCCATCGCGGCGACCGCCTCGGCATAGCCCACCGGCCCGCGCGACACCGCCCAGCCCGCAGGCGCGCCGTCGTCGCGTCCGAAAATCGGCGCCGAAACCTCGGGACTTAACAGGTGATCAAGCATGTTCCCGTCAATGTGGGGGCTGCGCGGACTTCGCGCGAGGGATTGGGCGTTCTGTGAGCCAGGTCAAGTCGGTCAACGTTGAGATTTCCGTGGTCCTGGGCCGCTCCCAGCTGCCTATGGCCCAGCTGTTGCGCATGGGCCGCGGCGCGGTCATCCCCCTGGACGCCAAGGCAACCGACGAAGTCTGGATCCTGGCCAACAATCACCCGGTCGCCCGCGGCGAAATCCAGATCAACGAAGACAAGATCAGCATCGCCGTGACGCGGGCCGCGGATGTTTATGACTTTATGGCCGGTGGTGGGTAAGCCGCCCTTATGTCCGTGAGGGCAAAGTCATTGCCCTTGTAGAGCAATGGTCCATTGAGAGTTTTCGCTGTGGCGTAAGCAAAGCAATCGCCCATGTTCAGGGCTGCGGGATGGCGACCTTTTCCGAAGCGCCGCCAAGCTGCCCAAGCTAGCTCCAGTTCCAGCGGGCCGACGGGAGCGATCCTGACAGCGCCAGCATCGAGGAGATCCTCCAAAACTGAACTGGCCTCTGGCAGACGGCGCGCGACTGTAACCCTCGCCTCCCAAAGGTTCAGCGCTGAAATGGAGGTATTCGCCTCCGCCAAAAGCAGGTTCCGATAGTCCTCGCCTTCAGACTCTCTGAGGCAGATTGCGCACAGCGCCGAGGCATCGACGACCATCACGCTGGAAGACCATCCTCGTCATAAAGCTCGTCGATCAGCTCGTTACAGGAAGGGCCGGACGGAACCTTCAGTCGATCAATCCGAGCGAAAACGGCCTTCAGACGGGCTTCTCGCTCGTCCTGCTCCGATGGCGTTGCCTTCGCCGCGTAATCTTCCAGCGCCGCTCTCACCACTTCGGTGATGGGCTTGCGATGTCGAGCCGCGAGTTCGCGAGCGAGCTTGTCCGTATCGGGATCGCGAATGCTGAGGGTCATTGTATGACTCCGAACGAAACGAAGTCATACAGATAGCATCTCGGCCCCCAAATCGCTACAGCGGGATGTTGTCGTGCTTCTTCCAGGGGTTGGACAGCTCCTTGCCCCGCAAGCTGCGGAACGCCCGCACCAGTCGCCGACGTGTGCCGTGCGGCATGATCACGTCGTCGATGTAGCCGCGGCTCGCCGCCACGAATGGGTTGGCGAAGCGGGCTTTGTAGTCGGCTTCCTTTTCGGCGATCTTTTCCGGGTCGCCGATGTCGGCGCGGAAGATGATCTCGACGGCCCCCTTGGAGCCCATGACGGCAATCTCGGCGGTCGGCCAGGCGTAGTTGACGTCGCCGCGCAGGTGTTTGGAGCTCATCACGTCGTAGGCGCCGCCGTAGGCCTTGCGGGTGATCAGCGTGACCTTCGGGACGGTGGCTTCGGCGTAGGCGAACAGCAGCTTGGCGCCGTGTTTGATCAAGCCGCCGTACTCTTGCTTGGTGCCCGGCATGAAGCCCGGCACGTCGACCAGGGTCAGGATCGGGATGTTGAAGGCGTCGCAGAAGCGGACGAAGCGGGCCGCCTTGCGGCTGCTGTCGATGTCCAGGACGCCGGCCAGGACCTGCGGCTGGTTGGCGACGATGCCGATCGTCTCCCCGTCCATGCGGGCGAAGCCGCAGACGATGTTCTTGGCCCACTCACTTGAAATTTCGAAGAAATCGGCCTCATCGACAATCTTGAGGATCAATTCCTTGATGTCGTAGGGCTTGTTCGGGTTGGCCGGCACCAGGGTGTCGAGGCTGGGTTCAGCCCGGTCGCCCGGATCGAAGCTTTCGCGGATCGGCGCATCCTCGCGGTTCGAGGAGGGCAGGAAGTCGATCAGGCGGCGAACCTGGGTGAGGGCCTCCAGGTCGTTGTCGAACGCCCCCTCGGCGACGCCGGACTTGGCGGCATGGACACGGGCGCCGCCCAGGTCCTCGTGGCTGACCGTCTCGTTGGTGACCGTCTTCACCACGTCCGGGCCGGTCACGTACATGTAGGAGGTGTCCTTCACCATGAAGATGAAGTCGGTCATAGCCGGCGAATAGACGTCGCCGCCCGCGCAGGGGCCCATGATCACGCTGATCTGCGGGATCACGCCGCTGCTGAGCACATTCTCGAGGAAGATGTCGGCATAGCCGGCCAGGCTGTCGACACCCTCCTGGATGCGGGCGCCGCCGGCGTCGAACAGGCCGATGATCGGGGCGCCGACCTTGGCCGCCTGGCGCTGGACCTTGACGATCTTCTGGGCGTGGGCGCCCGACAGCGAGCCGCCGAAGACGGTGAAATCCTTGGAGAAGACGAAGACCACCTTGCCGTTGATGGTGCCCCAGCCGGTGACCACGCCGTCGCCGGCGATCTTCTGGTCCTGCATGCCGAAGTCGTGGCTGCGGTGCTCGACGAACATGTCGAACTCTTCGAACGAATCCTCATCGAGCAGCAGGTCGATCCGCTCGCGGGCGGTCAGCTTGCCCTTGGCGTGCTGGCTGGCGATGCGGCGCTCGCCGCCACCGGCCCGGGCCTGTTCGCGCCGACGCTCAAGCTCTTCGAGGATGTCCTTCACGCGCCCATCTCCATCAATCTGTCAGGGCACGGGTTAAAGGGCGCACGGGTACGGCGCAAGCGTCCCGCTAGGTCAGCCGAAAGGTCAGCGAAGGGCCGCGAACCAAGCGCCGATCATGGCGGCCTCGGCGCGCAGCTTCTGGGTCCGCTCGGCGGCCTCCTCGTCGACGCCCCACTGGCTTTCCTGCCAGGCTTCATCGAGACGGGAGAGGTTGTAGGCCTGCTCTCCGGTCAACTCACCCCGCTGCACCGCCAGGGCCAGAAGGGCCGAGCCGAACAGGGGCGTGGCATGGGCCACGCCGATCAGGTGGAAGTCGTCGAGAGCAAGGGCGTGGGTCTTGATCGTCGACAGGGTCTGCGGATCCTGTGGGCAATGAACGATCCCGGTCGCCCGCTTCATCTGCACGCCCAGCTCCCGCTCCGCCCATTGAAGCATCGGCTCCCAGGCCGCCGTCTGCTGGGCAAACAGCTGGGCCGGCGCATCGGCGAAGTAGCAGAGGACGTCGGAGCCGGCATATCGGGCCACCTCATCGGCGAGGCCCTCGCGCGCCGCCGCCGCCTTTTCAATGGCGGTGAAGGCGAGGCGCGTCGCCGGCATCGCGGCCAGCAGGATGAACTCCCCCTGCCCCGCCCATTCGGCCGCCGTCAGTTCGGCCAGGCCCTGGGTCGGCAGCACCAAGGGAAAGCCGCCAGGGCTCTTGGGCGAGCGGCCGTCCAGGCGCACCGCGAAGCCTTCCTCTGCGGCCTCAACCGTGACGGACTTGTAGAACCGCCTCGCGGTCTGCACGGTGTCATCGGGGCCCTTCAGCGCCATGCTTGCTCCTTCATCGCGACGGAAGCGCGCCGCGAGGGCGTGGAAGTGGGGCAAGCCGGCGTTTGTTGCAAGGAGGCGAAAGCCCTTGGCCCTTTCCAAAGAGATGCGAGCGGCGATCGCGGCCACCCGGTTCGGCCTCGGCGCCCGGCCCGGCGAACTGGCCGAGGCGGCCGGCGATCCCCAGGGCTGGCTGGCGGGCCAGATCGTCGGTCGGGGCGCGGACCTGGCCCTTCCCAACACCGACCTCAGCGCCAGGCGGGTTCACGACCTGCGCGAATTTCGCCAAGACCGCCGCCAGATGCGCCAGCAGGAAGCCGGCATGGGCGAGGACGACGTCTCGCCCGAACGCGATCCGGTCCGCCGCGCCGGCCGGATGATCCGTGAAACCGGGGCGGAAGACTTCCTCGAACGGGCCCGCCTGGCCGCCACCACACCGGCATCGTTCCGGGAGCGTTGGGCCCTGTTCTGGTGCAACCACTTCACGGTGTCGGGGATCAAGCTGGCCACCGCCACCACGGTCGGCCCCTTTGAACGGGAAGCGATCCGTCCGCGGGTATTCGGTCGCTTCGAGGACATGCTGATCGCCTCGACCGCCCATCCGGGCATGCTGCTCTACCTCGACCAGGCCCAGTCGATCGGCCCCAACACCCAGGCCGCCAAGTTCATGAGCCGACGGCCGCAAGCCCAGCGCCTGGGCGGCCTGAACGAAAACCTGGCCCGGGAGATCCTGGAACTGCACACCGTCGGTGTGAACGGCGGCTACACACAGGCCGACGTCACCGAGTTCGCCTATTGCCTGACCGGCTGGAGCGTCGGCGGTCCGCGCGAGCGTCAACGATCCGGCTACTTCGTCTTCCGTGAGGCGGCCCACGAACCCGGTCCCCGCACGGTGTTGGGCAAACGCTATCCGGACGACGGGGTGAACCAGGCCGCGGCGGTGATGAAGGACCTGGCGGCGCACCCGAAGACCGCCCGCTTCGTCTGCACCAAGATCGCCCGCCACTTCGTCTCCGACACTCCCTCCCCGGCCCTGGTCGCCGACCTGGAGAAGGCCTGGCTGGCCACTGGCGGAGACCTGGCCCAGGTGGCCCGCGCCCTGATCGCCTCGCCCCCCGCCTGGGCCCCCGAGCCGTCCAAGTTCAAGACGCCCTATGAGTTCGTCATCTCCAGTTACCGCGCCATCGGCGGCCAGCCGGCGGCCATCGAGCACCTGGGCATGCTGGCGGGCCTCGGCCAGCGGCCCTTCGCCCCGCCCTCTCCCAAGGGCTGGCCGGACGAGGCGGCGCACTGGGCGGCGCCGGACGCCATCGTCAAACGGATGAACTGGGCCGAAGCCTTCTCCGCCGTGATCGCCCCGACCCGCGACCCTGACGCCATCGCCAGACTGGCCCTCGGGCCCAGGCTGACCGAGCCCGTCGCCAAGGCCGTGGCCCGCGCCGAATCGCGGCCCGAGGCCATGTCCCTGCTTCTGATGTCTCCGGAGTTCCAGCGCCGATGAGCACGCTCAATCTCGATCGCCGCGCCCTGCTCGCCTCCGGCCTGGCGCTGAGTTTTCTGGGCGCCGGTGCGCGCGCGGCCGAGCCGGCCGGCAAGAAGCTGGTCGTCGTGGTCTGCCGGGGCGGCATGGACGGCCTCAGCGTCAGCCCACCGGTGGGCGACCCGGAGTATGAGGGCCTGCGCCGCGCCATCGCCATTCCGGGCGATGCGACGCTGGAGCTCGACTCCACCTTCGGCCTGCACCCGGCCCTGGCGGGGATGCACGCCCTGGCGATGAAGGGCGAGGCCCGCATCGTCCCGGCCCTGGCCAGCCCCGACCGCGCCCGCTCCCACTTCGAGGCCCAGGACGTGCTGGAGACCGGTGCGGCGGGCGTCTATTCCACCGACAGCGGCTGGCTGAACCGCGCTGTCCAGGCGATGAACGCCGACCGCAAGACCGGCGCCCTGTCGGTCGGCGCCACGGCCCCGCTGATCCTGCGCGGCCCCGCCCAGGCCGGTTCCTGGTCGCCGGGCCGCGTCGGCGAGGGCAGCCCGCGCCTGCCCAGCCTGTTGAGCGACCTCTACGCGTCCGACCCCCTGCTGGGGCCCGCTTTCGCCCGGGGGCTCGAGACCGAGGCGATGGCCGAGACCGCTACCGGGGGCATGGCGGTCCAGGGAGGTGGCGGGATGTACGGCGGCGGCGGGGCTGAGGGGCTCGTCCGCCAGGGCCAGACCGCCGCCAAGGGTATCGGCAAGGCTGTGGCTGGCTTCATGACCCAGGCCGGCGGGCCGCAGGTCGTCGCCCTGTCGGCCGACGGCTTCGACACCCACGCCAACCAGGGCGCCGCCCAGGGCCAGTTGGCCAACCGCCTGCTCTATCTCGACGCCCTGGCTGATGGGATGCGCGAGGGGCTGGGCGCGGACTGGTCCAACACCATCGTGGTCTTCGCCACCGAGTTCGGTCGAACCGCCCGCGTCAACGGCACCAACGGCACCGACCACGGCACCGGCTCCACCGGCCTGCTGATCGGCGGGGCGTTGAAGAAGGGCGGCATCGTCGGCGACTGGCCGACCCTGAAGGCCGCCAGCCTCTACGAGGGTCGCGACCTGCGCCCGACGGTCGACAGCCGGGCGCTCTTCAAGGGCCTGTTGCTTGACCACATGGGTGTCGACCGCCGTGTGCTGGACGCCAAGGTGTTCCCGGACAGCGCCGCGGTCGCCCCGATCGCCGGTCTCGCCTAGGCCGGAACCACATCGAAGGCGATCGTCAGGCGCGGCTCGTCTCCGTCGAACGCATCGGTGCCGTGCCACATGTAGGCGGGGAACAGGGCTAGCAGGCCGGGCTGCGGCCGGACGCGGTGTTCCGCCTCCAGCTCGGGCCGGGTCGGGGTGCCGGGCATGCCGAAGCGCAGGGCGCCCTGGTCGCCGTCCGACACCTTCGTCGGCACCGACACGTAGAAGGCCGAGGAGATCCAGCCCTTGTGGTGCAGGTGGTCCACATGGTGGCCGCCCGGTCGCAGGCGGATCGACCAGGAGCCGGCCAGCCTGTAGCCGTCGGTGATCCGGCTGCGGACCGGATCGTCGCCCTGGCCCAGCGCGGCGATATAGGCGCGGATCGGCGCGTCCACGGCCTTGAAGAACGCCTTGATGGCCGGATGCTCGCTGCGCTCCAGCCGCACATTGGTCTGGGTGCCGCCGCGCAGGGACTGGCCGATGGGGTGGGCCTCGTGGCCGTGCAGGGCGGTCAGCGCCTCCGTCAGGTCGGCCAGGTAGCTGGCCAGGTCCGGCCAGCCCTCCGGCGTGTCGATCACGGCGGTGCGAACCAGGGAGTCGTAGTCGTGCAGCGGGCGATACCGCGGGTCGTCCTTCAGCCGCCAGGCCGTGGCTTGCAGCGCCAGGCCGTGCTGGTCGAGCGGGGCCAGCTTGCGGATGCGGCCGGCGGTCAGCTCGGCGCCGTCGATGTCGCCTGCGGCCAGCTGGGCCTGGGCCAGGGTGGCCAGGCCGAAAGTGTCGCGGGGGGCGCGGCCCACGGCCTGGGCGGCCAGGGTGGCGGCCTGCAGCCGGTCAGAGCCCAGCAACACCTGGGAGGCGGCGCAGAGCATGTAGTTGGGTGCGCCCGGCAGGTTGGCCGCCTCGCCCAGCACCTTGCGGGCGCCGTCGAGGTCGCCAACGTATTCCAGCAGCTTGCCCTTGACCACGGTCAGCGGTGAGAACCCCTGCGCCTTCGACAGAGCCTCTTCGACCCGCGCCAGGGCGGCGCCGACATCGCCGGTGCGCATCCAGATCAGTTGCGACAGGTCGCGGTGGGCGCCCGGGTGCTGCGGATCGTGGGTCAGGGCGGTTTCAAAGGCTTGCTGGGCCTCGGCCAGGGCGTCGCGGGCGACCAGGGCCTGGCCCAGCACCTGCCAGAGCGATGGCGAATTGGGTTGCAGCGCCAGCGCCTCGCGCGCCGCCGCCTCGCCCGCCTCGATATCGCCGGCGATGACCAGGGCCAGGGCCAAGTTATGGATCGCCTGGGCCGAGCCGTTCGAGGCGGCCACCGCCTCGCGATAGTCGGCCAGGGCCGCCGGCGTGTCGCCAAGCTCGGTGTTGGCCTGGGCGCGCATGGTCGAGAGGCCAGGCTCACGGCCCCCGGCCAGGCCACGATCGAGCACCGGAATGGCCTCGGCCGACTTGCCGGTGTCGATCAGATACTGCGCCAGGCTCATGGTCGAGGGCAGGAAGTGCGGGTCGCGCCCATGCGCCTCGCGCCAGGCGGCGGCGGCTTCATCCACCCTGTCCAGCTCGTACAGCAACTCGCCGAGCGCGGCCAACGGCTGCGGCCCGGCAGGATCGACGGCGGCTGTGCGGCGCAGGGCCGTCTCGGCGCTGGCGGTGTCGCCGCGCATCTGGGCGATGGTGGCGCGATACCACCAGACGCGCGGCGCGTCGGGCAGCTCGCGGGCCACCCGCTCCAGCACCTCGGCCGCTTCGGCCGCGCGTCCGCCCTGCAGGTGATATTCAACGGTGTTCAGAAGGCGGGCCTGATCGGGCGTCAACGCTTGGGTCTCCGAGTAAAGGGGTCGTCTTCGGCCTCAGATTCATGGAAGCCGAACCGCTCGAAGCCGAGGCGCAGCTCGGCGCTGATCGGGGCGGTGATGTCGAGCAGGCCGCCGCTGGGGTGCGGGCAGACCAGCCTGCGAGCGTGCAGCTGCAGCTTGATGCCGTTGCTCAGCTCGGCGCTTTTCTCGTTGCCGTACTTGGGATCGCCCAGGATCGGGTGGCCGATGGCCTGCATATGAGCGCGCAGTTGGTGGGTGCGGCCGGTGTGGGGGCGCAGGGCCATCCAGGCGGCGCGGTGAGCGGCGCGGGACAGGGTGACGTATTCCGTCTCGGCGGGGTCGGCGCGAGGGTCCTTGGGATCAGCGGCGACCACCAGCTCGCGGTCGCCGACGCCGGTCTTCATCAGGGGCAGTTCGATGACACCCTCGGCCGGCTTGGGATTGCCGACCACAACGGCCCAGTAGGTCTTCTTCGCCTTGCGCCGGGCGAAGGCGCCCGACAGCTTGGCCGCCGCGCCGGGGCTCTTGCCCAGCACCAGCACCCCTGAGGTGTCCCGGTCCAACCGGTGGACCAGGCGTGGCCGCTCCAGCCCCTCGCCCCAGGCCGACAACAGCCGGTCGATGTGATGCGGCGTCTTGGTGCCGCCCTGCACGGCCAGGCCGGCCGGCTTGTTCAGGGCGATGACCTCGTCGTCTTCGTAGAGGACCAGGCTGCGCACATAGCTGGCGTCGCGGTCGCTGATCTTCTTCTTTTCGCCGGGATCAGGCGCGTCGGGCAGCGGAGGCACACGCACGATGGCCCCGGCGCTCAGCCGGCTGTCGGCCTTGGCCCGGGCGCCGTCGACGCGGATCTGGCCGGTACGGGCCAGCTTCTGGATCTGCACCTGGCCAAGGTGCGGCCAACGGCGGCGCAGCCAGCGGTCCAACCGCGTGCCGTCCTCGCCGTCGGCGACCACCAGGGTTTTGACTTCCTTCATCCCGCCAGTCTCCGCGCCAGGGCGAGCCCCGCGAACAACGCCGACACCGACAGGATCACCGAGGCCAGCACATAGAAGAAGGCGTCGGCCAAAGCCCGCCGTTCGATCATCAACGCCGCCTCCAGGGAGAAGGCGGAAAAGGTGGTGAACCCGCCCAGGAATCCGACCCCGATCAGCAGGCGCACCTTATCCTGGTCCGCCCCGCCGCGATGCGCCAGCACCCCGACCAGGAGCCCCATCAGCAACCCGCCGACCACATTGACGATCATCGTCCCCCAAGGCCAGCCGCCGCCCGCCCAGCGCATGGCCGCCAGACCGGTCAGATACCGGGCCGCCGACCCCACCGCCCCGCCGGCGGCCACCAGAAGCAGCTTGTCCATCGGCGCCTTATAGCCGAGGACGCCGCCAACGCATCCCTTCACTGATGGTCCGCGCCTCATAGTGGATCGACGTCGAACGCGATGGTCAGCCGTTCCTCCCCAGCCTCGAACGGCTCGGTGCCGTGCCACATGTAGGCGGGGAACAGAGCCAGCAGGCCGGGCTCCGGCTTGACCCAGTGCTCCGCCTCCACCGGCGGGCTGGTGGCGATGCCCGGCTTTCCAAACCGCAGCCAGCCGGCGCGTCCGCCCGCCTCCACCTCGGCCGGAAGCGCGACGTAGAAGGCCGAGGAGATCCACGCCTTGTGCATGTGATCGACATGCCGTCCGCCGGGACTGAGCCGCACGGACCAGGAGCGAGCGATGCGGTGGGGGGTCGCCGCCGTCCTGCCCTCGCGGGCGTCGAGCATGGCGACGTGGGCGGCGATAGGGGCCTGCACGGCCTGGAAAAAGGCGCGGATGGCCGGCTCGTCGCTCTCGGACAGGGTCTTGTTGGTCTGGGTGCCGCCGCGCAGGGACTGGCCGACGGGGTGAGCCTTGCCGTCGTGCAGTCCCCGCAGGGCCGCCGCGAGGTCGGCGAGATAGGCCTCAAGGCTGGGCCAGCCCGGGGGCGTGTCGATCCGCCGCGTCGAGACCAGGCCTGGGTAGTCGTAGGCGTCGCGATAGCGGAGATCGTCGGTCAGTCGCCAGACCAGCCGCTGGAGCGAGCGGCCGTGCTCGTCTTCCGGCGCCAGGGCGAGCAACTGTTCGACGGCGTCCCGCGCCTCGTCCGGCCGGCCATCGGCCAGCAGGGCCTCGGCCAGGGCCGACAGGGCGAACGGGTCGTCAGGCTGGGCGGCCAGCGCCCTTCTGGCGAGATCAGCGCCTTCGCGGGGCGGAGCCAGCCGGGCGGCGGCGCTGAGCACCAGGGACGGCGCGTCCGGCCGGGCGGCGGGCCCAGCCAGCACCGCCGCGGCGGCCTCAGGCTGCTGAGCGTATTCCAGGAGCCGCGCCTTCAACACCAGCAGGCCAGGCTGGCCCGGCGACCTGGCCAAGACCGCGTCGATGGCGGCGGTTGCGGCGCCCACGTCCCCGGTTCGCGCCCAGACCAGATAGCCCAGCTCGCGGTGGAGGCCTTCATGGTCCGGCCAATGCGCCAATCCCTCGCGGAACGTCGCCTCCGCCGCATCCAGTCTCCCCTGGACCCTTTGGCCGTGGCCGATCAGCAGCTGTACCTCCGGACGTCGCAGGCCGGCGGCCAGGGCCCGGCGGGCGGCCCCTTCCGTCTCCGGCCCGCGATTGAGGCTGCCGGCCGCCATGGCCAGGTCGTATTCCAGACCGGCGACGCCCGGCGTTGCCCGCGCCGCCTCGGCGAAGTCGTCGGCCGCCGCCTCCATCCGCCCCAGCGTGCGCCATACCCGCCCTCTCGTCGCCAGCAGCCGTGGGTCGCGCCGCGCCGCCAGGACCGGCTCCAGCATGGCGATGGCCTCCTCGCCTCGATCGAGCGAGGCCAGCAGATCGGCCAGGGCCGCCCAGCCGTTGGGCCGCTCGGGGTCCAGCCGGGCCACCTGCCGAAAGGCCGCCTCGGCGCCGCCTGCGTCACCGGCCATGCCGTAGGCGTTGCCCAGCGCCCACCAGATCGCCGGATTGTCGGGAACCGCCGCCGCCAGTGGGCGCAGGATGGCCAAGGCCTCTCCGGGCGCTCCGGCGCGCAGGCGGCCCTCGGCCCGCTCGAAACCGCGCTTCTGGTCAAGATTCATCGCCGCCTTTTAGCCGAGTCCGGCAAGTCCCGTCAGGCGGTTAACCTCAACAGCCCATATTGAGGGCATACACCCGCTGTTAAGCGGAGAATGCCGATACTGCGACAAGTTGTCATTGCTGCCGCTTTGAGCCTGTCCCGAGTGCCCCCTCCCCAAGACCGCATCGCCGCCACCGATGTCGCCTCCATCCTAGAACGGGTGGCCGGGGCGGAATTGGCCGCGCGCGGCGCGATCAACATCATCAGTGTCGAGGCGGTCCGCGCCGAGCTCGGCGAACGCTGGGAACGCAACCGCGCCGGCGTCTGGTCCTATGTCCAGAAGCGGATGGCCGAGCACCTTCAACCCGGCGATCTGTTCCAGCGGATCGGCGACACCGAATTCCTAGTCGCCATGACCAGCGAGGAGGGCGCAGCCGCCCAGGGGCTGACCTTGCGCATCCTCGAAGAAGTGCTGACCCACTTCCTGGGCGAGGCCTCGCCGGCCCATATGCGGATCCGCACGGTCACCTCGATCACCGGGGAGGAGCTGCATTGCGCGCCCCTTGATCCACAATCCGTTGCCGCCCCACGCCGCAAGGAGCCGGCGGCGACCCAGGTCGCCACGGTGATCAGCCCGATCGAGGAGGCCAGGCGCAACCCCGTCAGCTTCGTCACCGCAAACGGCGCCCGGCTCGAAATGAGGTTCGCGGTCGAGCAGGTGGTCAGCCTTCGCCATCAGGTGACCGCTGCCCTTCGCATCGAACCGACGGTCACCGACCTGTCTTCTGGGCGCGTGATCCCGTCCCGCGCCCTGTCCAAACTGACTGACGCGGAACTGAGCCGCATCGACGAAGCGACCATCGACTACGGCGCCCTGTACCTGGCGGCGACCGCCGAGCGATCCCGCACCCCGCTGATCCTGCCCGCCTCCTATCGGACCATGATGGCCAGCAAGGGCCGGGGCCTGCTGATCGCCGCCGCCGCCAAGGCGCCGGACAGCATCCGCACCGGACTGTTGGTCGAGCTGGTCGATGTCGATCGCGGCACGCCGCACGGCCGCCTGATCGAGATCGTCGGCCTGCTGCGCACCCTGACGCGCGGGGTCTTCGTGCGCGGAGGTCTGGCCAAGGACACCCTGGAGCCGCTTCGCGGCGCACGCCTGGCCGGGGTGACACTGGACGCCAGCGACATGGCGGGCGAGCCCTCGCGGCTGGCCGGCGCCCTTATCGACTTCGGCCGCCAGGCCAAGGGGCTGGCCCCCGCCCTGGCCTGCCAGGGACTCCCCAGCTCGGACTATTTCCCGGTCGCCGAGGTGGCGGGGATGACCCATGCGGCGGTGCGGGTGGAGCCCGTCACGCCGGCTCGGTCTGCCGCCTAGAGCGCGTTCCGATGAGTGGAAACCGGTAATCGGGTCGACCGCGCGACCAGCAAGACCCTAGAGTAGGCTGCCCCGGCCGCTGGTGACTTCGCTGTAACGGTGCACGCGGGTGGAGAGCACCAGTCCGAAGCCAATCATGACGGTCAGCATCACCGTGCCGCCATAGCTGAGCAGCGGCATCGGCACGCCGACCACCGGCGCCATGCCCATCACCATTGCGCCGTTGATCAGCACATAGAGGGCGAAGGTTGCGGTCACTCCCGCCGTGCCCAGCCGCCCGAAGTGGCTGTGACTGGTCGAGGCGATGCGCAGGGCCATGAAGATCACACCGGCGTAGAGCAGCAGCACCGCCCCGGCGCCGACGAAACCGAGCTCCTCGGACAGGGCAGCGAAGATGAAGTCGGTGTGCTTTTCAGGCAGGTAGTTGAGCTGGCTCTGCGACCCCAACCCAAGCCCCTTGCCGAGGAAACCGCCTGACCCCAGCGCGATCTTGGACTGCAGGATGTGGTAGCCGTCGCCCATCTTGTCGGCTTCGGGGTTCAGAAAGGTCAGGATCCGTTTTCGCTGATAGTCGTGCAGCACGAACATGATGAAGGGCGGCAGGGCGATCAGGATGGCCAGCACCCCGGCCCCGATCAGCCGCCAGCTCAATCCCGCCAGCACCATGATGGCCACGCCTGTGGCGCCGATCAGGATGGCGGTGCCCAGGTCGGGCTGGTGGGCGACCAGCAGGGTCGGGGCCCCGATCATCGCCAGGGGGATCAACAGCCACCAACTCTCGCGCGCGCTGTCGGCGCTAAGGCCATGGTAGAACCGCGCCAGGGCCAGCACGATGCCGACCTTCATCACCTCGGAAGGCTGGAAACGCAGCGGCCCGATGTCCAGCCAGCGGGTCGCGCCCTTGGCCGTCGCCCCCATGAACTCGACGAGAACCAGCAGGATCAGGCCGACGGCGTAGATCGGATAAGATGCCTCGAACCACCATCGGATCGGAGTCATCGCCAGGACGATCATGACCACGAAGACCGCCCCGAAGCGTAGCAGGTGCTGAGCCGCCCAGGGGGTCCAGGAGCCGCCCGCCACCGAGAACATGATCAGACCGCCGGCCCCGGCGATGAGGATCAGCATCAGGCAGAAGACCCAGTCGATCTCCAGGAACTTGTTCAGTGGCCGGTCGCGTTCGCCGGGGCGGGAGAGGGCCGAGACGCTCATTCTTCCACCATCGGTCCTGGCGGCGGCGCCTCGCCCGCGGCGGCCGCGGCGGCGTCGCGCAGGTTGTCGCCGTCCTCGAACTCTTCGCCCTCGGACAGGTCGGGCGCCGGCAGCGGCTTTTCGATCCGCGCGCGCAGTTCCGGATCCTTGAGCAGCGCCACCCGCATGATTTCCCGCGCCTTCGGGGCGGCGGCGATCGAGCCGCCTTGGCCATGCTCGACGATCACCGAGATGGCGTAGCGCGGATCGTCGAAAGGGGCGAAGGCGATGAACAGGCCGTGGTCGCGGAAACGCCATGGCTTGCCGGTGTTCTTGCGGTCGATCCCCTTGTAGCCCCGCACCTGGGCGGTGCCGGTCTTGCCGGCCATCAGGATGTCGCCCAGGCCCAGTTGGCTGGCGCGGAAGGCTGTGCCGCCGGCGGCGGCCACGGCGGCCATGCCGGAGCGGACGTAGTCGAGGTTTTCCTTCTTGAACGGCAAATCGGGTACGTCAGACCCTTTGGGCTGTTCGACCCCGCCGATCGAACGGATCAGCCGGGGATTCAGGGCCTTGCGGGCGTTTGCCAGCCGAGCGGTGGCGACGCAGAGCTGCAGGGCGTTGACCAGCAGAGCCCCCTGGCCGATCGCATAGCTGGGGGTCTCGCCGGCGAACCACTTGGTGTTCCGCGGGTTGCGCGTCTTGTAGTACTCGGCCTTCCAGGCGGTGGACGGCACCAGCCCCTTACTCTGACCGCCCTTCAGGCCGATGTCGAAGGTCTGGCCGAAGCCCAGCGCCTTCGCCGCAGCCGCGATCCGGTCCGGACCCAGCCGCAGCGACATCGTATAGAAATAGATGTCGCAACTGTTCTTGATGGCGTCGTGCAGGTTCTGCGACCCATGCGTCTTGTGGCACCGCATGGTCGTGTTGCCGATCCGCCAGGCCCCACCGCAGTGGACCCGCTCCTCCGGGTTGATGCCATACTCCAGGCAGGCCATAGCCGTGACCGGCTTGAACGTCGAGCCGGGCGGATAGACGCCCAGCATGCACTTATCCAACAGCGGCTTGCGCTCGTAGTTGGCTAGCGCCCGGTACTCCGGCCCGGTCAGGCCGCGCACGAACCGGTTGGCATCGAAACTGGGGGCCGAGGCCATGCACAGGATGTCGCCTGTGCGGATGTCCATGACCACCGCGCCGCCACTGTCCTCGCCGAACACCTCCAGCGCCCGCTGCTGGACGTCGGCGTCCAGCGTCAGCTGGATTTCGTCTCCGGGTCGGGCCGGAATGTCGCCGCCGATGTCTTCGGCGACCACCCGTCCGCGGGCGTCGACCTCGACCTTCTTGCCGCCGGCCTCGCCCCGCAGCCTCTCGTCGAAGGCCTTCTCGATCCCCTGCTTCCCGATCCGGAAGCCGGGGTTGTAGAACAACGGTCCTACCGGCTCGCCTTTCTCCTTGATGGCGTCGATGTCGTCGGAATTCACCTTGGCCACATAGCCGACCACATGTGCGAAGGCGCCGCCCCAGGGATAGACCCGCACCTCGGCCATCTCTGCGGTGACCCCGGGCAGCTCGGGCGCGCGGACGTTGACGCGGGAGAACTCCTCCCAGGTCATGTCCTCCATCACCGGCACCGGCGCCTTGGGGGCCGCGCGCTTGATGTCCTTGATCAGGCGCGGAACGCGATCCTCGGGGATCGGCACCAGTTCGCACAGGTTGCGGACCAGGCCGTCAACGTCGGTTTCCTTTTCCCGCGCCACCATCAGGCGGAAGTTCGGACGGTTCGAGGCCAGAACCACCCCGTGGCGGTCCAGCACCCGGCCACGCGGAGGCGGGACCAGGCGGAAATTGAATTGGTTGGAAGCCGCCAGCTTCTCGTAGCGCTGCGCCTCGACCGCCTGAAGGATGGCGAGGCGGCCACCGAGGATGCCCAGGCCGAGGCCGGTGATGCCGCCCAGCAGGAAGGCGCGGCGATTGAACCCGCCCTGGCGCTGGTTGACCTCGCTGAAGAAGATGGACGGTTCGCTCATCGGAATCTCACGTCCGCGTCGTCAAAGCGGTCGATCAGTCGGTGGGCGAACGGGTACAACAGACTTGTGGCCAGAAGTTGCCAGATCACCGCCAGCACGTTGGGCGAATGCTGAAACGCCAGCATGGTGAAGAGATATCCCGCCAGTTGCACCACCGCGCAGACACCCGCGTACCAGGCCCACATCATCATCCGGCTCTGGCCCAGCATCATCGCCCGCATCGACAGGGTCAGGCCATAGCCGACCAGCATCGATAGGCCCCAGAGGCCGAGGGGTCCGCCCCACAGCAGGTCCAGGACGATGCCGATGAGCAGGATGACGATCGGGGACAGGATCGAGGGCCGGATCACCGCCCAGGAGAAGACGCAGATCATCGGAAACACCGGCTCGGGCAGTTGCAGGCCCAGCAGTCGGAACGGTAGACCCAGCAACAGCGTAGCGCCCAGGCAGATCAGCGCCGGCGCCCCCATCCAGCGCCAGGGATCGAGTGGCCGGGCAGCCTGGAAGCTCACGGCGGGCCTCCGGTCGGCGCGGCTTGGGCCGGGGCCTTGGCGGCCGGCGGCGGCGCTGGCTTGGGCTGGACCGGCGCGGCGGCCTTGGGCGCCGGCGGTGTCGCGGCCTTCGCGGGCGGCGTCGCCGTCTTTGGGGCCGGCGTCACCCCGGCGGGCGGGCTCGCGGTCTTCGGAGCCGGGGTGGCGGTTTGCGGCACGGCGATGGTGCGCGACCCCCTGGCGGCGGGATCCTCGGTCTTGACGTCGGGCAGGACGCCGCTGGTCATGTCGGCCCCGCCCTCGATCTGGGAGAAGTCCTCGAACTGGATGATCCGCACCCAGTCCATCGGCGCGGTGTCGCTGTCCAGCGCCACCCGCCAGCGGCCATCCAGCCCCTTCACCGCCCGCCCGACCGGCAGGCCACGCGGGTAAATCCCGCCATCGCCGCTGGTCAGCACCTTGTCGCCCTCTCGCACCGGATCGGCGCCGCGCAGGTTCTCCAGGCGGGGATTGTCCCCGCCGTCACCGGTCAGGATGGCGCGGGCGTTGCTGCGGGCGATCATCACCGGCGTGCGCGAGGAGACGTCCTTGAGCAGCAGGATGCGGCTGGCGTTCGGCGACACCGCCACGACCCGTCCGATCACCCCCCGCTCGCTGATCACCGGAAAGCCGATCTTCACGCCCTTGCCGCTGCCCGCATTGGCCAGTTGGGCGCGGCGGTAGGGTCCGCGACCGTCGAACACCACGCGGGCGGTGACCATCGGCATGGCAGGGTCGGTCGCCACCTTCAGCATGGTGCGGAGCCGGGCGTTCTCGAGCGCCAGCGCCGTGGCGCGGTCCTCGACCCGCCTGGCCTCCATCAGCTCGGTTTTCAGCCGACGGTTCTCGCCGGCGGCGTTCCAGTAGCTGCCGAGCCAATCGAAGGCGCCGCTTAGCCAGCGACCCGGCGTGGAGATCACATCGCCGACCGGCGCGGCGACGGTATCCACCGCCTGCTGGGTCGATTGGTGGACACTGCTTTCCACCGTGCCCCGACGGTCGGACAGGATCAGGGCGACGGCAATGACCACGCACACGATCAGGGCCACCGCCGCCGTCCAGGCCAGTGGGACTTTAAGCTCGCCGAACGAGTCCTGGCGAAACGCCACCCGAGTGCTCCGCTGGGACCCTCAGGGTCCCGATTCGAGAATTCTAGACGAGCGTGCTTTCCAGAACGCCCTTCATCCACTTCGGGTGTTCAAGAACCTTGCCACAGCCCAGCGCCACGCAGGACAGCGGATCGTCGGCCACGGTCACCGGCAGGCCGGTGTGGTCGCGGATCTCGGCGTCCAGCCCGCGCAGCAGGGCGCCGCCGCCGGTCAACATGATGCCCTTGTCGGCGATGTCGCTGGCCAGTTCCGGCGGAGTGGCTTCCAGCGCCACCTTCACCGCTTCGACGATCTGGTTCACCGGCTCGGCCAGGGCGTCGGCCGCCTGCTTCTCGCTAATGCGCACCTCGCGGGGCACGCCCTGCATCAGGTCGCGGCCCTTGACGTCGATCGACAGGCCCTCGCCGTCGGCCGGCGAACGAGCGGTGCCGATTTCCTTCTTGATCCGCTCGGCGGTGGTCTCACCGATCAGCAGGTTATGGTGCCGGCGCATGTAGCTGATGATCGCCTCGTCCATCTTGTCGCCGCCCACGCGGACGCTGCGCGAATAGACGATGCCCGACAGCGACAGCACGGCCACCTCGGTGGTGCCGCCGCCGATGTCGACGACCATCGAGCCGGTCGGCTCGTGGATCGGCAGGCCGGCCCCGATGGCGGCGGCCATCGGCTCGTCGATCAGGCCGACGCGGCGGGCCGAGGCGTTCAGGCAGCTGTCGTTGATCGCCCGGCGCTCGACCGCCGTGGCGCCCGACGGCACACAGACGATCACCTTGGGGTTCACCGGGAAGCCCTTGCGGTTGTGCACCTTGCGGATGAAGTACTTGATCATCTCCTCGGCGACTTCGAAGTCGGCGATGACCCCATCCCGCATCGGGCGGATGGCTTCCATATGGCCGGGCGTGCGGCCCAGCATCTGCTTGGCTTCGATGCCGACGGCGTGGACGCTCTTGCGGCCGCCGATGTTGCGCAGAGCCACCACCGACGGCTCGTTGAGCACGATGCCCTTGCCCTTCATGTAGATCAGGGTGTTGGCGGTGCCGAGGTCGATGGCGATGTCGTTGGATGCGCCGAAGAGAGAGCCGAACATTCAGTGCCTTGCGGTCAGGAGCAAATCGGGACGGGCGAAACATGCCCTGCAAGCCGTTGACCAAGACGAGATCAGCCCCCGGGGCCCCCGAATCTCGCAGGTTGGTCATAGGCGATGCGGAACAGACCGCGTTTGCCCCGCGAACGTGTTGAATTCAAGGTCTAAACGCGTGGTCGGCTGACAGGCTTTCGAGGTTACGGATAGGGCCGGGTTTCCAGCCGCGCCGTTCCCGCGCTGGAGAACAGGCTGTGGGGCCCTTCCGCCACGTGAATCTGCCAGCGCGGATAAGGCTCCAGCCGGAAGGCGGCCGCGCCCTCGGCGCCGCTCCAGGGCTTCCGGCCGGGTCGACAGTCTATCACCATCGCGGCTTTTTCCGGCCGCCCGACGCACCAGAACTCCGCCTCCAGCTGGCCGTCGCGGCGCATCACCATCAGCCAGGCGGCCGACTGCCCTCCCCGCCAGCCGGCCCCTGATAGTCAAAAGACCAGCGCGCTGGGACCAACGGCGAGCGCCCTCCCCGGTCGGGCCACACGGTCCGCTCCAGAACGAAGTCGAGGCCCCGCACATCCTTCACCCAGAGGTCCGAGGCGAACCAGTCCCCGGCCCCGCTCGACCCGCCGCCCAGCCCGCCCTTCTCATGCCCCGCCAGCTGCGCCAGCGCGTCGGCCACAACCGCCGGCGCGCCAGGCCCGACCCCCGGCGGCCGGCTCGGGTCCAGACCGGCCGGCGAGAACACCGTCCGCTCCTCGCTGCGGACAGAGGTCCGCACCGCCCGCACCCCGTCAGCCCCGATCGTGAACTCGAACGTAAACACCGGCGGCCGGATCGCCGCCGCCAGCAGGTCGGACGGCCGTGAGCAGGCGATCTCCAGCCGCTCGGCAGTTCCCCCGCTGCTGCAAATGACGTCCAGCGGATCCTGCGGCTGCTCATCCCAGTGCGGCTTGCGCGGCGGCTCGGCCGGATGGAACCGGAAGGTCTCCGCCCGCCCCGCACCCCAGGTCAGCCGCAAGGCCCCGTCCGCCTCGACCGCGAGCCGTGCCCGACCGCTCGGCGGCCCCAGGTTCTGGGAAACCCGAAGGTCCTGTGGCCCCATCGCCTTCAGCCGCGAGACAAAATCCTCCGGCGCCGCAAACGCGCTGCCGGGCAGCAACAGGGCAAGGACGAGGACCATGGCGCGCATGGCCCAACCTCACCCGCGGAATTCATCCGCGCACCCCTCAAACCGGGGGCTTCAGCCCAGAGCCGCCAGCAGCACACCCAACGCCGTCGCCCCGCCGAACAGCCATTGCCAGCGGCTGACGTGCTCCTTGAAAAGCCGCCGCCCGGCCAGCGCCGCCATCGGCATCTCAACCACCCCCACCGCCCGAACCAGGCCCGCCGGCGCGAGCGCCAGGGCGATGAACCATCCCGCCGAGGCCAGTGCTCCGAACAGCCCGGCCCCCAACGACACCCGCCCCGACCGCAGGACCACCATCAGACTGGGCCGGTTGAACACCGCCATCCAGGCGCCCAGCGATCCTGCCTGGATCGCCTGCACGATGGCCACGGTAACCAGCGCCGCCGGCACGGCATGGCCCGGATCGAGCGCCAGGGCCGCCTGCCGGAACGCGTTGGCCGAGACGGCGAAGCTGGCGCCCGAGAGCGTCCCCAGGCCAGCCGCCGACCAGTCTCTCGGCCCCTCGATCCGCCGCGGCCAGCTGAGCGCCGTCAGCCCCGCCGTGGCCAGCAGGATGCCGATCCAGGCATGGGCCGACAGCCCGTCGCCGAACACCAGCAGCCCGATGATCGCCGCGAAGGGCAGCCCGCTCTGCTGGAAAGCCGTGCCCAGCGCGAAGGACGACCGCTGCATGGCGACCAGCAACGCCGCCGTGGCGCCCATCTGGGCGAACGCGCCCAGCGTCGCCCAGCCGAAGAAGGCCGGGGAGAAGCCGATCGCGTGCGGCAGCATGGACAGCGCCACGGCCACGAACACACAGCTGAACGGCAAGCCGAACAGGAACCGCACCAGCGTCGCGCCCCAAGGCCCAGCCCCAGTCATCAGGCTCCGCTGGGCAGCGTTCCGCGCCACCTGGAAGGCGGCGGCGGCGATTGTGGCGGGGATCCAGAGCATGGGTGCGCTTAGGCTCCTGGCAATCGGAAGGGAAAGGTTGATTCAGCAGGTGAACCCGCCCCTCCCCCATCCGTCATCCTCGGGCTCGTCCCAAGGACCCGTGGTTGGGCCAGGTGCGAACGCCGCCGCAGAGGACGCGGATGATCACCGCGGGTCGTGCGAACGGACGAATGGGTCCTCGGGACAAGCCCGAGGATAACGAGGGTGTGGGTTAAAACCCGCTGGCGATCGCCGTTTCCGGCCGGCTCTTTTCCTTGCGGGAGAAGAGGTTGTTCAGCGCGTTCACATAGGCCTTGGCGCTGGCCGTCAGGGTGTCGGTGTCCGCTGCCTGGCCGGTGGCGATCCGGCCATCCTCCTCGAGCCGCACCGAGACCTGCGCCTGGGCGTCCGTGCCCTCGGTCACCGCATGCACCTGGAACAGCCGCAGCGCCGCGCCGTGCGGCACGATGGCGTGGATGGCGTTGAACACCGCGTCGACCGGGCCGTCGCCCGTGGCCTCGGCCGTGCGCTCTTCGCCGTCGACGTCCAGGGTCAGCTCGGCAGACTGGCCGTCCGTCCCGGCGACCACCCGCAGCTTGGCCACGCGGATCTTCTCAGAACCCCGCGCCAGGGCGTCGTCCACCAGGGCGATGATATCGTCATCGAAGACGTGCTTCTTCTTGTCGGCCAGTTCCTTGAACCGCACGAACGCCTCGTTCAGCGCGTTCTGGCCCAGCTCGTAGCCCAGGGCCTTCAGCTTCTCGCGGAACGCATGACGGCCCGAATGCTTGCCCATCACCAGGTTGGTGGCGCCCTGCCCGACGTCCTCGGGCTTCATGATCTCGTAGGTCTCGGCGTTCTTCAGCATCCCGTCCTGGTGGATGCCGCTCTCGTGGGCGAAGGCGTTCTTGCCGACGATGGCCTTGTTGAACTGCACCGGGAAGCCCGTGATGGCCGAGACGTAGCGGCTGGCGCGGGTGATGTGCGAGGGATCGACGCCGGTATCGAAGCCCAGGTCCTCGCCCCGTACGCGCAGGGCCATGACGATCTCTTCCAGCGCCGCGTTGCCGGCCCGCTCGCCGATGCCGTTGACGGCGCACTCGACCTGCCGCGCCCCGCCCTGGATGGCGGCGATGGAGTTGGCCACCGCCAGGCCCAGGTCGTTGTGGCAGTGGGCGCTGAACACCACCTCATCGGCGCCGGGCACCTTGGCGATCACGTCGCGGAACATCGCCCCGTATTCCTCGGGATACGAATAGCCGACCGTGTCGGGCAGGTTGATGGTCGTCGCCCCCGCCCGGATCGCCGCCTCGACGCAGCGATACAGGAACTCGCGATCAGTGCGGGTGGCGTCTTCGGCCGACCATTCGACGTCGGCGCAATGGTTGCGAGCTCGCGACACAGAAGCGGTCACCGCCTCCAGCACCGCTTCGGGCTCCATCTGCAGCTTCCACTTCATATGGACCGGGCTGGTCGAGATGAAGGTGTGGATGCGGCCCCGCGCCGCCGGCCGGATGGCCTCGGCGCAGCGGTCGATGTCGGCGGCGGCGGCGCGGGCCAGGCCGCAGACCGTGCTCTCGGTGACGATCTTGGCGATGGCGCGGACGGCCTCGAAGTCGCCGTTGGAGGCGATCGGGAAGCCGGCCTCGATGACGTTGACCCCCATCTCCTCGAGGATCTTGGCCAGCTCCAGCTTCTCGTCGAAGCTCATGGAGGCGCCGGGCGATTGCTCGCCATCACGCATGGTGGTGTCGAAAATGACGACGCGGTGCGCGTCAGGTACGGTCACGGACATGGGGTAAAATCTTTCATCGCGGGTCGGTTTGGCGGGTGGAGCTTTTTGCCCCTGGGCGTCCCGCCGCGACGAAGGCGCAGCTAGGCGGACATCCAGGGGCACCTAAGCCCCAGGCGGCCGAGAAGAAGCAGGCTGTCGCGCTGACGATCCATGCCGCCGATGTACCGATTCAACGCGTTTGGCGCAAGAGTTTTGCGTCGCATGCGACTTTAGACCGCCTGCTGAGCAAGAACCTTCCGCACCGCAGGCCGCGCCCGCACCAGTTCGCAGTGATCATGAACCCTGGGGAAGCGGCGGGGGTCGATGTTCACCGTCTCCAGCCAGTCGGCCATGACGAACAGATAGACGTCGCAGAGACTGAAATCGTCGCCCAGCACCCAGGGGCCCTCCAGCATCTCCGCCTCGATGACCGCGAAACAGTCGGCATACCGCTCCGGCGCCACAGCCCGCAGATGCTCGATGCAGGCCGGATCGTCGGCCCAGCGATAGGCCCGCCTCCAGTGGGCGTAGGCGACATGCACTGTCGTGGCCAGATAGGCGTTGAACGCCTGCATCCGCGCAAAGCCGAAGGCGTCGTCCGGCGCCAGCCCCGCTTCCGGAAAGCTCTGGGCGATCCAGCCCAGAATGGCGACGTTCTCGGTGATCACCCCCTCGTCGGTGACCAGGGCCGGCACCCGGCCCTTGGGATTGATGGCCAGGTACTGCGGCTGACGCTGCTCATCCTTCGAAAAATCGACCCGCAAAGCCTGATAGGTCGCGCCCGCCTCCTCCAGCGCGATCCGCGCCACATCGGATGCGGAACCGGGTTGATAGAACAGGGTCAGCATCGCGTGTCCTCCACGCTGTCCCCTACTCCGGCCGCGTCACGATCGGGAAGTCTCCTTTCGGTGCATCGAACCAGCCGACCATCCTGGCCAGCACTCCGATATCCCCCTCCACCTTGGCCTCGCCCGCGGCCACCTTGGCCGCCAGCGGCTGGCCGCTGAACAAGGACTGTAGGAACAGAGCCCGCGGCAGGGTGATGGTGGCGTCTGCCTTGGCCCCCTCCGCCGCCGGCCGGGCGACCAGCACCTGGTTGCGCACCGTCACCAGATACCGCTCCTTCCGCTCAGGGAAGACGAACAGAACCGCCGCCCTGCCCTCACCCACCTTGGCCGGGTTCAGCCGCACCGCCATCAGGTCGAAGAGCATCGGTGTCGGCAGGTTGACGATGAAGTCGGCGCTGCCGCTTACCGGCGAGGCTTCCGGCGTTCCGCTCCGCAGCTCGCTGGCGCCCGACAGATAGATGTTCCGCCACAGCGAACTCTCCGCCTGCCAGCCCATCTGGTCATAGGTCCTGGCCAGCCGCGCCCGCGCGTCGGCGTCGGCCGGATCGGCCAGCACCGCCTTGTTCAGCAGGTTGGACGCCCAGCGATAGTCGCCCTTGTCATAGGCCGCCTGCGCCAGCGCCTTGACCCGGTCCGGCCCGCCCATCGCCTCGACGTAGCGCACCGCCTCCTCGGCCGGCGGCATGGCGGCCAGGCTGACCGGATTGGCGTCGTACCAGCCCATGTAGCGCTGATAGACCGCCCGGCTGTTGAAGCTCATCGTCCCGTAGTAGCCGCGATTGAACCACTGCCGCGCCAGCGCCGGCGGCAGGGTCAGCCGGTCGGCGATCTCGCTTCCGACATAGCCCTGGTTCATCAACCGCACCGATTGGTCGTGCAGGTACTTATAGGCGTCCCGCTGGCCGCTGAGGTGCTCGCTCACCGTCTCGCGGCCGAACCTCGGCCAGCCGTGGCTGGTGAACAGGGTGTCGGTCCGTTCCCCATACAGCTCCGCCGCCTCGGTCAGGGCGTCGGCCCAGGCCTTGGCGTCCCGAACCAGCGCCCCGCGCGGGGTAAGCACGTTGTGGAGGGTCGGGCTGGCGTTCTCCGCCATGCACAGCACCCGCCAGGCCGGGAAGTAGAGGTTCATCTCCGCCGGCGCCTCGGTGTTCGGCGTCATCTGGAATTCGATGGCCACGCCGTCGACCGTCAGGGTCTCGCCGGTCCGGGTGACGGTCTCGGTGGGCGGAACCAGCGAGGTCGTCCCCCGGGAGACCGCCTGCCCGATGCCGACGCTCATCTGCCCCTCGGGACCGGGCGTCAGCGGATAGCCGAATTGATAGGTCGCCCGCCGCCCCATGGCCGGCCCGGCGATGACGTTCTCCGATACCGCCTCCTCCAGAAAGCCGTGCGGCGCGATGATCCGCACCTGTCCCACTGCCAGCCGCGCCGGGTCGATCACGCCGCGCGCGCCGCCGAAGTGGTCGATGTGGCTGTGGGTGTAGATCACAGCAACCACGGGACGGGCGCCAAGCGTCTCGTTGGCCAGATCCAGCGCCGCCTTTGCGGTCTCGACGCTGGTCAGCGGGTCGATGACGATCCAGCCGGTGTCGCCGGCCACCAGGGTCATGTTGGCCGCATCGAAACCGCGCACCTGCCAGACCCGATCGGAAACCTTGAACAGCCCGTGGATAGCCAGCAGCTGCGACTGTCGCCACAGGCTGGGGTTCACCGTCTCCGGCGCCTCCCCCTTGAGGAAGTCGTAGGCCGACAGATCCCAGGCGACGCCCCCGTCGGCCCGACGGATGACCGGGTCCTTGCGGGTGGCGACAAACCCTCGCCGCGCGAAGTCGAAGTCCTGTCGATCGGCGAACGGCAGCTCCGCGCGAACCTTCGCCTGCGCCGCCCGCGTGGCCGCAGACGCCGGCTCACCCGCCTGAACCGGGGTCGCCAGAGCTAGGGCCACGATCACCGCCACCAATCCACGCATGCGCCGCTCCCATATTGGTTGGTGGGAGCTTGTCGGTGATCGACCTATAGGATTGTAACCTGGGTGGCTTTCTAGACTTCAGGTTCCGGCGGCCACTGCTGTGCGCCATAAAGCACCCTAAGAATGTTCAGGTCGCCGGCATGGAGTCGGTAGACGATCAGATAGGGGGTTCCCGGAATGACTCGCTCTCGTGTGCCTTCCACTCTTCCAACCCTGCCCATCAACGACTCGTCCGAAAGGCGATCGGCACGGGCGTAGATTGCTCGCACCATCTTGGCGGCTGCGCCGAGATTGCGATCAGCGAGATAATCGCCGATCTTCAGTACGTCGCGTCGCGCGGCGCTGGACCAGATTGTCCTCATCCGGCCGGCGGAGCGCCTTTGTCCCGCAGAAGCGTCTCGAGCGACTCGACAACTTCATCATGGGTGAAGGTCCGCCCCGCCTCGATATCATCAATGCCTTCCTGCACCGCAGCGACCCAGGCATCCGGGCCTCGAAAGGCGCCCAAATCCGCAGACTCGACCAGCAGTTCCGACAGAGTAATTTGCCGCCGTTCGGCCTCCGCATCCAGCCGGGCCTTCTGTTCTTCGGTCAGTTCAATGGTGACTTGGACGGTCATGCCGCGAGGCTAACTCAAGACGCCTTGTCTTCCAACTCGGCCGCCCCTTCCGCCGCCTCATGCGCCTTCAGCCAGCGGCGGGCGTACCAGCCCACCCCGATCCAGACCGCAGCGACCGCCGCCATGGTCAGGTAGTGGAACCAGCTGCCCTGGCCCTTGAGGCTCTGGACGATCGAGTTGCCGGCGAAGGCCGTCAGCGCGATCTTCGGGATGATCCCCAGCGCCGTGCCGGCCGTGAAGTGGCGCATCCGCATCGGGGTGACGCCGGCGGCCATGTTCACCACGATAAAGGGCGCGGACGGGACCAGCCGCACGATCAGGCTGGCCAGGAAGCCGTTCTGCCCGATCAGCTTCATGAATCGGTTCACGCCATTGCCGCTGAGGTCGCGCAGCAGCCGGGCCCCGAACATCCGCCCCATCCAGAAGCCGACCTGCGCGGAAACCAGGGTGCCGACCCAGCTGTAGAACATCCCAAGCCAGGGGCCGAAGGCCACCACGGCCGCGGCGATCAGCACGATCTGCGGCACCCCCAGGAAGGCCAGCACCGCGAAGGCGCCCACCGCCACCGGCAGGCCCCAGAAGCCGTGCACCGAGCCCAGCCAGCCCTCGACCGTGGCCTCGCCGTCCAGCCCCATCAGCGGCGCGCCGAACAGGAACACCACGCCCACCCCGCCGAACAGCAGGAAGCTGACCGCCACCGCCCGCCAGGCTTTGGCGTCCATGTTCAGGACGAAGTTGATGAAGGCCTTCATACGGGCGAAGGCCTCGCCGATTGCGGCGAACGGGTCAAGGCCGGCCGACGGCGCGGCGCGACGGGCCGGGGACTGAATGTGGTTGGCGTAGGTCATCACTCCTCCGGCTCAGAGCCCAAAGAATGAGTCCGTCCGCTGACGGTTCCTGCCTCGCCGGTTTGTGAGTGCGTCCCTGTGGCCGCGCCGCTACGCTCCCGGTCATGCGAATCCTCGGCGTCTCCGGCAGCCTGCGGGCGGCCTCCTTCAACTCCGCCCTGCTGCGCGCGGCGGCCGACCTTGCGCCGGACGGCGTCACCATCGAGCTGTTCGGCCTGCACGACCTGCCGCTGTTCAACGCCGACGTGGAGGCGCAGGGGGATCCGCCCGCCGTCACCGCCTGGAAGGACGCCATCCGCGCTTCCGACGGCATCCTGTTCGCCTGTCCTGAGTACAACGCCGGCATCACCGGCGTGCTGAAGAACGCCATCGATTGGGCCAGCCGCGGCGATCCCGCCCCGCTGACCGGCCAGGTCGCCTGCATCGTCGGCGCCAGCCCCGGCATGACCGGCAGCGCCCGCGCCCAGGACCAGCTGCGCCTGATCCTCCGCCGCACCCTGACCCACGTCGCCCCGATCGGCGAAATCCTGGTCTTCCAGGCCCACACCAAGATCGAGGACGGCCAGCTCAAAGACGAGCGCACCACCACCCTGCTCGGCGCCCATTTCCAGCGCTTCATCGACGAGGTCCGCCAAAGGCGCGGATAGGGGCCGGGCATAGATTTACGCTTCGACCCTGCAAAGAAATTGCACGGCTCCCTGTGTTGCGACGCAACACCCCCCCGCGTAAGACGGCGCCAATCCTGAAAACACGCCACCCAGGGGAGTCTCTGTCCATGTCGTCGCTGCAATCCGCCGCGCTTGCCCGCGTCAAGCCGTCCGCCACCATGGCGGTGACGGCCAAGGCCCGTGAGCTGGTCCGCGAGGGTCGCGACGTGATCGGCCTGGGCGCCGGCGAGCCGGACTTCGACACCCCGGACAATATCAAGGAAGCGGCCATCAAGGCCATCCGCGACGGCAAGACCAAGTACACCGACGTCGACGGCATCCCCGAGCTGAAGGAGGCCATCTGCGCCAAGTTCCAGCGCGAGAACGGCCTCACCTACAAGCCCAGCCTGATCAACGTCTCCCCGGGCGGCAAGCCGGTGATCTACAACGCCTTGGTCGCCACACTGAACCCGGGCGACGAGGTGCTGATCCCCACCCCCTACTGGGTCAGCTACCCCGACATGGCCTACCTGGCCGGCGGCGAGCCCCGCTTCGTCCACACCACCGCCGAGACCGGCTTCAAGGTCCAGCCCGCCGACCTGGAAGCGGCCATCACCCCCCGCACCAAGTGGCTGCTGCTCAACAGCCCGTCCAACCCGTCGGGCGCCGCCTACACCCGCGCCGAGCTGAAGGCCCTGGCCGACGTCCTGCTGCGACATCCTCAGGTCTGGATCCTGACCGACGACATGTACGAACACCTGGTGTTCGACGACTTCGAATTCACCACCATCGCCCAGGTGGAGCCGGCCCTTTACGACCGCACCCTGACCATGAACGGGGTGTCCAAGGCCTACAGCATGACCGGCTGGCGCATCGGCTACGCCGGCGGCCCGGAAGCGCTGATCAAGCTGATGGCCAAGGTGATGAGCCAGTCGACCTCCAACCCCGCCTCCATCTCGCAATGGGCGGCGGTCGAGGCCCTGAACGGAACCCAGGCCTTCATCAAGCCGAACCAGAAGCTGTTCCAGGAGCGCCGCGACCTGGTGGTCTCGATGCTGAACCAGGCCAACGGCATGCACTGCCCGACGCCCGAGGGCGCCTTCTACGTCTATCCGTCCGTGGAAGGCCTGATCGGCAAGACCGCCCCGACAGGCAAGATCATCACCTCGGATGAATCGTTCGCCACCGAACTGCTGGAATCCGAAGGGGTGGCGGTTGTCCATGGCGAGGCCTTCGGCCTCTCGCCCCACTTCCGCATCAGCTATGCGACCTCGAATGCGGTTCTGGAGGAGGCCTGCAGCCGTATTCAACGGTTCTGCGGGGCCGTGCGGTAGAAACGGGCGCGGGTGAAGGCCTGGATGTTCGGCGGTGACGGGGCCTTCCAGGACCCGTTGGGTCCCCGCCGCAACGGCATCTGACGAACGTTGAAATCCCATTGATCAAAACTGGCGACGTCAACGAGACCTTGAGCCTCGTCGGCGCCATCAACGGAACTGCGGGCCCGATAACCGTGAGCTTCGCCGGAGGGATTGCCACCGTCCTGCCGACTATCGCCTGCGAATCAACGGCGACGTGCGGGCAGACACCGCCGGCTGGGCGCTGTGACATCCGGCTACGGCCGCCGAGGCTAGAGCCGTCGGCGGTCATGCAGGCGACAGCTCCGGCTCGCCGATACCCGGCGTCTTGCCCAAAACCCCCGTTTTACGGTCCGTTAGCGGGCATCGCAGTAGGGTGACAGTCGCTCCTGGATCGGGGGGCGCCGGGGTTCCGCGACAAATCATCGTCGTAAACGCTTCTACAACGAACTGACGGCTAGGTTTCACTTCACGTTACGGTTGGGTAACCAACTTACATCAATCAAAGAAGGTGAGACATGGCGGATTTCACGGCAGTCGTTGCGCTGACCTCTCTTGACGGCACGACCGGGTCCCAAATCACCGGCGAGGCCGCGTCCCACTACACGGGCCAGTCGATAGCCAATGTCGGCGACATCAACGGCGACGGCATCGACGATTTCGCCATCGGCGCCAATGGAGTCGGCGGCGCCAGCCAGGGCGCGGTCTACATCGTGTTCGGCACCGCTTCGGGCTTCGGCGCCAACTTCAGCCTGACCAGCCTCAACGGAACCAACGGTTTCCAGATCAACGGCGGCGAGTACGCCCAGGACCTTGTCGGCATGTCGGTCGCCGGCGCGGGCGACGTCAACAATGACGGCATCGACGACCTGCTTTTCGGCGCCTGGGGCGCCGACCCGGACGGCGGCGGCTCCGGCGCGGCCTACGTCCTGTACGGCAAGAACACGGCCGTTGACGGCAATTTCGCCAGCGACATCGCCACCTCCAGTCTGACCGGAACGACCGGCTTCCAGATCAGCGGCACCAACGGCGGTGACGGCCTCGGCTTTTCGGTCGCCATGGGCGATTTCAACGGCGACGGCATCGAAGACATGCTGGTCGGCGCCAATCAGGCCGACAGCTACCGCGGCGCTGGCTATGTGATCTTCGGCAAGGACACCGCCGTCAACGGCGCCTTTGCTGGTAACATCGACGTAGCGACCCTGAATGGCTCCAACGGCTTCAAGATGCCGGCCATCAACGTCTACGATTATGCCGGAACCTCGGTGGCGAACGCCGGGGACGTGAACGGCGACGGCATCGACGACATCATGGTCACCGCCATCGGCGCTGACCCCAACGGCTCGAACTCCGGCGCCGCCTACATCGTCTTCGGCAAGACCACCGGCTTCACCGCCTCGGTCAGCCTCAGCGCCCTGAACGGCGCCGACGGCTTCCGCATCTCCGGCCTCGCGGCGGGCGACCAGACCGGCATCAGCTCCGCGGGCATCGGCGACGTCAATGAAGACGGCATCGACGATATCCTCATCGGCGCCAACGGCCTGACCAACAATGGCGGCGCCTTTGTCATCTTCGGCCGAAACGCCGCCCTGAACGGCAACTTCAGCAGCAACGTCAACGTCTCGACCCTCAACGGAACCAACGGCTACCGGATCGACGGCGAGGCCTTGGGCGACAACCTGGGCATCCGCGTCGCGGGCACGGGCGACGTCAACGGGGACGGCGTCAACGACTTCATGATCGGCTCCACCGGCAAGGACGACGGCGGCATCAACGCCGGCGCGGCCTATGTCATCTTCGGCGGCAGCACCGTGGGCAGCACGGGTACGGTCACCCTTTCCGCGCTGACTGGAACCAACGGCTTCCAGATCAACGGCGAGGCCGCCGGCGACAACTTGAGCCGCGTCGGCGGCTGGGGTGATTTCAATGACGACGGGACGATGGACATCCTCGTCAGCACATCGTTCCACGACGCGGGCGGCAACAACAGCGGCGCGGCCTGGATCCTCTACGGCCTGCCGGGCGATACACTGGTCGGAACCACGGGCGATGACGACCTGACGGGCACCGGCATTGACGATACGGGCGACGGCGGGGATGGCTCGGACATCCTTCGCGGTGAAGGCGGCGAAGACACCCTCTCCGGCGGCGCGGCCAAGGACTACCTTTACGGCGGCGCGGACAACGACGCGCTGGATGGCGGCGCGGGCGGCGACCTGATGGATGGCGGGACCGGCGCCGACAGCATGGCCGGTGGGATCGGCGACGATACCTACATCGTCGATGACATCGGCGACCTCGTCACCGAGGCCGGCGGCGCGGGCACGGACCGGATCCGGACCAGCATCACCCTGACCCTGGCCGCCAACGTCGAAAACCTGGAGCTGACCGGCTCCGGCGACATCGGCGGCACAGGCAACAGCCTGGCCAACCAGATCACCGGCAACAGCGGCGCCAACGTCATCGACGGGGGCGATGGAAATGACGTCATCCGGGGCAACGGCGGCTCGGACGATCTGAGCGGCAATACCGGTGTGGACCAGCTGCTCGGCGGCGACGGGGACGACACCATCTACGGCGGGGACGCCAACGACATCCTGCAAGGCAACGCCGACAGCGACACCCTGTACGGTGGGGCCGGCGTCGACAGCGTCGACGGCGGGACCGAGAACGACTTCCTCTACGGCGAGGCCGGTAACGACAAGCTGCTGGGCGGGGATGGCGATGACCAGCTCTTCGGCGGGGCCGACAACGATCAGCTCACCGGCGGCGCCGGGGCCGACACCCTCACCGGCGGAACCGGCGACGACACCTACATCGTCGATGATTTCACCGACACTCTGGTCGAGGCTTCCGGCGAAGGCAGCGATATCGTTCGGTCTACCGTCACCTGGACGCTGGGCGACAACTTCGAACGGTTGATCCTCGACGGCTCCGACATCATCGACGGAACCGGCAACGCCCTGGCCAACCAGATCACCGGCAACGGCGCGCGCAACCGCCTTGACGGCGGGGCCGGCGCGGACATCCTGAACGGCGGCCTGGGCAACGACACCCTGATCGGCGGGCTGGGCAACGACACCCTGATCGGCGGCGGCGGGTCGGACGTCTTCGAAATCTATCAGGAGTCGGTCTTCACCAGCAGCAATCCTGGTGGCCGATCGATCGAGACCGACAGTATCAGCGACTATGTCGTCGGCCAGGACTCGATCGACTTCTCGGACATCGACGCCAGAACCAACGCCGGCGGCAACAACAGCTTCAGCATCGTCGGCGCCTTCAACGGAACGTCCGGCCAGATGACCCTCACCTTCGCCGGTGGGATCACCACGGTCCTGCTGGATGTCGATGGCGACCGCACGGCCGACTACCGCCTGCGCATCAACGGCGACGTGACCGGCGATACCGCCAGCTGGTTGCTCTGAGGCCCTGGACCCGCCGCCGGGGCTCCTGAGCCGCGGCGGCGATCCACCTTAAAAAGTGCAATGTGCCGTCCCCATTCTGGGGGGCAGTATCCGCCCCGGATTAAGGGAGGGCGGAAGCCATGACGGCTCCAATCATCACGGGCCTCGCGCCGCGTTTGCAGATCGCGTCGCTCGTCTCCGGCACGCCGACACTGCTGGACGCCGATGTCACCGTCACGGACACCGAAGAGGACTTCGACGGCGCCACCCTGCGCGTGGCGGGCCTCAATCCGACGGACATCGTGGCGATCCGTGACCAGGGCGCGGGCCCGACCAACATCACCTATGACGCCATGGCCGGCACGGTGTTCTACGGCGGGGTCCTGATCGGCTACGTCCAAGGCGGCGAAGGCGGCGACCTGGTGATCACCTTCACCGCCGACGCCACCAACGCGGCCATTGAGGCGCTGATCGAGAACCTGACCTTCTCAACCAGCAATCCGGCGCCGGGCGAAATCTATCTGACCATCACCCTCACCGACGCGGCCGGGGAATACAATTCCAGCGGCTCCGGTGTCGCGTTCACCCAGAACGCCAACCTCGGATCAGTCGCGATCTATACCCAGACCTCGGCGGCCTTCATCGACTACGACGCGGACGGCGACTTGGACATGGTGGTGGGGGGCGCCGAACACGCCGGCCTGATCCTCTACAACAACCTCGGCGACGCCAACGCCCCGCTGTTCGTCGAGGCCGACCCCCTCACCAGTCCGTTCGCCGAGGCGACGTCCGCCCGCGCCTCCCCCCTGTTCCACGATGTGGACGGCGACGGCGACCTGGACCTGGTGATCGGCACGGCCGCCGGCACGATCGACTATCTGGAACAGACCTCGGCCGGGGTCTGGGAAGCGCGCACCGGCGCCGCCAACCCCTTCGACGGCATCTCGGTGGCCAGCGGCAACGCCGTGGCCGCCCTGGCCGACATGGATGGAGACGGGCTGCTCGACATGCTGGTCGGCGGCAACCTGATGGACCTCGTCTACTACAAGGGGACCGGGACCGTCGCCGACCCCGAGTGGACGATCCAGCTCGCCTCCAACGGCGACATCGACTGGTTCGACGGATTGCAGAACGGCGTCTGGGACCGGGCCCCTACCCTGGCTGACTTCGACGCAGACGGAGATATCGACCTGATCCTGGGGGGCTACCTCGCGGGCCCGGCCTACTTCGAAAATGTCGGCACAACCAGCCAGCCGATCTTCAGCGTCCCGGTCGTCGATCCTTTCGAGGGCATCAGCGACTACTATCACCAGGTCACCCTGGCGGATCTGGATGGCGATGGTGACCTGGACGCGGTGGTGGGCGGCGGTTTCGGCGTCGACTTCTATGAGGCCGTGCTGCCGCCGGGCGCGCCGCTCACCGTCGAGATCACCTCGAATCTGCCCAGCATCAGCGGCCTGCCGGGCGCGGTCACCGTCGCCGAGAACAACGGCGAACAGGGGCTGGGGCTGGACATCGATGTCTTCGACGGCCTGGACGGCATTCCCGGCGGCAGCCTGACGATCACCGGCCTGCTGGCCCAGGACAGCCTGACCATCGTCGATGTGCCCGGCGCCATCGAGGTCAATGACACGTCCGGCGAGGTGACCTTCAACGGCGTGGCGATCGGGGCAGCGAGCGGAGGCCTGAACGGCGCGGACCTGGTGATCGCGTTCACCGGTGCGGCGGACGCCGCCGCCGTCGAGGCGCTGATCGAACAGCTGGCCTTTCGCAACGACGAGACCAATCCGGCCCTGGCCCGCACCCTCACCCTGCTACTGGCCGACTCCAACGGCGAGGTCGTCGGCGACGCCTCCGAGTTCCAGATGGCCGGGGATGAGATCGGCGGGATCGGCTTCATCCAACCCAATTACGGCTCACCCGCGCTCGGCGACCTGGATGGGGACGGCGACCTCGACATGCTGGTCGCCGACGCCGCCGGCGACGTCTACTTCTACCTCAACGTCGGGACCGCCGAGGCGCCCGACTTCCGGCAACAGCCGCTCGAAACCGACTTCTTCGGCCTGACCAACTTCCCGGCCGGCTATGCGAACCCGGCGCTCGGCGACCTGGATGGCGACGGCGACCTCGACCTCATCGTCGGGGATGACGATGGAAATCTTCTGGCCTTCGAAAACCAGCGTGGCGGCGCCGAAGGGCCCCTGTTCCAGGCCTTCGCGATCGATCCCTTCGACGGGGCCACGACCCCGCCGGTCGGCGGCCTCGCTATCGCCGACATCAACGGCGACGGCCTGCAGGACGTGGTGGTCGGCACAAGCTCCGGCAGCCTGCGCTTCTATCTAAACACCGGCACGGCGTCGGAGGCCGTCTTCGAGCGCCAGACTGGCGGCGCCAACCCGTTTAGCGGGATCACCGGCACGGGCTTCGTCGCCCCGATCCTGGGCGACATCGACGGGGACGGCGATATTGACCTGCTGTTCGGCAGCTACGACGCGCTCCAATTCTATGAAAACACCGGCGACGCCCAGAATCCGGTCTTCACCGCCGCGGACTCTCCCGTCCCGGACTATCCCGGACAGGTCGTACGCGGTGCGCTCGGCGACATCGATGGGGATGGCGATCTCGACCTGATCGGCGCCGATATCGACGACATCGTCCTCTTCACACAAGGCAGCCAAGGCTACAGCCTGCAGGTCAACATCGACCCAGAGTACGAACCGGCCACGCTGACCCTGACCACCAACAGCTTCACCTTCGACGAGAACGCGGTCAACGACGCCCCTGCCCTGCTGACCCTCGGCGCCGCCTTCAATCATCCGGACGGCATGTCGCCGATGTCGGTGCTCTACATCGACCGCGTTCTGCCGGAGGAGACCATCTCCATCCGTAACCAGGGCACGGCCTCGGGCCAGATCGGCTATGACGAACTGACCGGCGACATCACCTATGAGGGCGTGCTGATCGGGAACTTCTGCGGCTGCAGCGGAGGCGACGTCTCGGTGGAGTTCTCCGCCGGGGCGACCAGCGCGGCGGTCCAGGCGCTGCTCAACAACTTCACCTATTCCAACAGCTCTGACACCCCCACCGCCATCCGGGAGCTCATCGTCGGCTTCACTGACGGTAACAACATCCCGTTCGACGGGCCAACCATTCCCGACTTCCTGAACGTGACCGGCGGCATCCCCTTGCTGGACGGCGTCGACATCGGTTCCAACGCCACCCCCATGACCATCGACGTCGACGAGGACGGCGATATGGACCTGGTGGTCCGCGACAGCAGCGGCTTCCTGCATGTCTTCGAGGCCAGCGTATCGGGCCTGGAACAGCTGGACTCCGTGGCCAACCCGCTGGCCGGCGCCGGCGACGCCATCCCCAACGACGGCGGCTACCTGCTGTTCGACGGCGATTCCGACAACGACCTGGACCTGCTTGTCGTCAGCTCGGGCATCCTGCGCGGCTGGACCAACAATGGCGACGGAACCTTCACCCTGGGCGGTGTCGGGCTGGGCGCTGAGCTTGACGGCTTTGACGTCACGGGCGTCCGTAACCTGGTCCAGCTCGACGAGGACAACATCGTCATGGGCGCCACGGACGGCACGATCCGCCTGCTCCAGTACAACGTCATCGACATGGCCTTCGTCGAGATCACCGGTCCGGCCAACCCGTTCAGCGGCATCGATGTAGGAACCAACGCCGCCCTTGCCTTTGGCGATATCGACCGGGACGGCGACCAGGATCTGATTGCTGGCGGCAACGACGGCCTGCTGCGCCTCTATGTCAACGAGGCCGGCGCCTATGTAGAGGCCACAGGGGCCAGTAACCCCTTCGACGGCTTCAGTGTCGGGACAAACGCCGCCCCGGCTCTGCTCGACCTCGACGGCGACGGCTTCCCCGACCTGCTGTTCGTCGGCAATGGCGATGGGACCTTCAGCACCTTCCTCAACACCTCCACGACCGGCCTGATCGTCACCATTACGGTCAACGCCGAAGCCGAAACCGCGGTGGACGACAGCTTCGCGGCGATGGAGAACCAGACGGTCAACGGCGACCTGCTGGCCGACAATGGTTCCGGCATCGACGAGGACGGCGCCGCCATCACCCATATCAACGGCCTGGTCTTCACATACGGGGCGCCCATCACCCTGCCGTCCGGCGCCCGGCTGACCGTCAATCTCGACGGGACCTTCAGCTACAATCCCAACGGCCGCTTCAACGGCCTGGCCGCCCCCGGCAGCGGCGCCGCCAACACCACCGCCACCGACAGCTTCACCTACGCCACCGCCACCGGCGGCCTGGCCACTGTGACCGTCAATCTGACCGGCGTGGACAGCGGCTCCGACGTCGTCCAGGGCACGCCTGGAGATGACGTGCTCGATGGCGGCATAGGCGGTGACGTGCTCAACGGCGGCACAGGCGCTGACGACATGACCGGCGGGGCGGGAGACGACACCTTTGTCGTCGATGACGCCGGGGACGTGACCCGCGAACTGACCGGCGGTGGCAATGATCGCGTCCGCTCGACCGTCAGCATCACCCTGGCCGACTTCATCGAAAACCTGAACCTGGAGGGCACGGCCGAGATCGACGGAACCGGCAACGGCCTGGCCAACCAGATCAATGGCAACGAGGGCGCCAATGTGCTCAGCGGCGGCGGTGGCCGCGACCTCATCAAGGGTGGCCTCGGTAACGACACCCTGAACGGGGACGACGATATCGACCAGCTGCTCGGCGAAGGCGGAAATGACATCCTGAACGGCGGCGCCGGCGCCGACCGTCTCGACGGCGGCGTCGGGCTCGACACCCTCGACGGTGGAGACGGGGCGGACATCCTGGAGGGCGGCGCAGACGCCGACACCCTGTTCGGCCAGGCCGGCGCCGACCAGCTGCTGGGGGGAGACGGGAATGACGAACTCGACGGCGGGGCGGACCACGACATCCTCAATGGCGGAGCCGGCGCCGACGAGATGATCGGCGGCCTCGGCGACGACACCTTCTTCGTCGACGACCTCGGGGACACCACCATCGAGACCTCCGGCCAGGGCACGGACACCGTCCGCGCCAGCCTGAACTGGACCCTGGCCGACCACATCGAACGCCTGACCCTCGAGGGCGGCAATGACCTCGAGGGTCAGGGCAATGGCCTGGCCAACCTGATCACCGGCAACAGCGGCCACAACACCCTGTACGGCATGGCCGGCGCCGACACCCTCAAGGGCGGACTCGGTAATGACACCCTCGTCGGCGGGACCGGCAACGACATCCTGGTCGGCGGCGACGGCGCGGACGCCTTCGTGGTGCTACAGGAGTCGATCTCCCTCAGCGGCGGGCTGGGCCAGGTGCTGGACGTGGACTCGGTCAGTGACTTCAGCTTGCTGCAGGGCGACACCATCGACCTGTCGGCCATCGACGCCATAGCCGGCGGCGGGGACGACGCCTTCGCCATCGTGTCGAACTTTACCCGCGCCGCCGGCCAGATGACCCTGATCTTCAGCGGCGGCGTCACCCTGCTGGCGCTTGATGTCGATGGGGACGCCAAGGCCGACTACCGGATGAGTATCAACGGAGACGTCCGGTCGGAAACCGGGATCTGGGTGCTCTAAATCCCGAGAGCCACCATAGTCTCCCGTCCGGCTCCGATGGTCTGGGCGTAGGTACTGGCGTAGAAATAGACCAGACGCTCGCGCAGCATGGGGGTCAGCAACAGCTCGCGGCCCCCAGGCGGTCGCTCGAAGAAGCCGGCCCTCTCGCCGATCTCGATAAATCGGGCCACGTGGGTTCGCGACACATCGAATGCCCTGGCCAGCGCATTCATCGACAGCGGCACCGGCAGGCAGGGGGGATAGTTGTCTTCCGGACGCGTGCCGGCCAGCAGCTTCATCAGCAACAGGGGTCCGGCATGGCGCTCGTAGAGCACGGCCAGTCCGCTTGGGTGATGCTGATAGGAGGCGGCGATGGTCAGGGAGTCCCGCCCGTGAACAGCCATGAAGGCGTTGAAAACCTCCGGCTTGTCCCACCTCTCCAGCAGACGGTTCAGGGAAGGGTCGACCTGCGCCGTGGCCTCAAGCTCCAACCTGAAACGTGCGCGGAAATTTTCCCAGAGCCCCCTGCTGGGCGCCAGCACCAGGGATCGGCGGTCCGCCTGCTCGGGCGCCTGCTCAAAGAGCCCGATATCGCGCATGTAGCCCAGCAGCGCCTCGGCGGCTGTGGCGCTGATGAAGGATGACTGGTTGCAGAGGCCCTTCAGGCGGGTCAGCGTCAATCCCCCTGGAGTCACATGAAGGTGCATGCAGAGTGCCCCCACGTAGAACCGCCCCAGGTCCTTGAACACTGCCGAGAACGCCGGCTCGGCGTCATAGTGGCTAAGCGCGCCGATGGTGGATTGCTTTAGCGCCTTGGAGAAGCCCGGGTGGGCAATGATACCGCCGATGTTTTCGGGACCGAATCGCTCGTAGAACCAGAGGACCAAGGCCTCTCTGGAACGGGCTTCCGCCAATGATTCTGCCAACGCCACCATTTTGAGGTGATGGTAGGCTGAGCGAACAACGATCTCAAACAACCGGTGGGAGACTGGAAAGAGAGTTCGCGTCCGACAACCCCAGGAGCCGCCGGACGCGCTATCCCTGCTAGTGCTTTTCGCGCCAGGCCGCCTTGGCGGCGTCGGCGGTCAGGTTCAGCTTGACCTTGTCGTCCTCGACGAAGTCGACCCAGCTGAGCGGGATGAGGTGGTGTTTGAACCCGCCGGCGATATCCAGCTTGGCCAGTTCGATGTCGGTTCCCAGCACATGGTCGACGCGGCCGACATGTTTGTCGTCCGAGCCGATGACTTCCATGTGTTCGCGGATGGCGGTGGTGTCGGTCATTTGAAGCTCACTCCAGGCGTTACAGGGGCCCCGTCCCGAGGCCATCTCAACGGCTCTGGAGCCGGTCGGTTTCCCCAAGATGCTGAGAACGGCTAGGCTCGGGACATGGCCGACGTGATCAATCTCAACAAAGCCCGCAAAGCCCGCGCCAAAACCGCCGGCAAACAGGCGGCCGTCGAGAACCGCGCGAGGTTCGGCAGAACCGGCGCGGACAAATCACTGGAAGCTGCCCGCAAGGCCAAGGCTGACCAGACGCTGGACGGCGCGAAACTGACGCCGGAGGAGTGAGCGCTTCACCCACGCCTAGCGCCGCTCTCCCCCATCGCAGATGGGGGAGTGGCTTTGGCGAGCGCTGCAAGCGAGCCAATCCGAGGGGGTCCCATCCGCCGGTTCAGGAGGAACCTCCCAACCGCCGGCGCTGCCCCGCCTCCTGGTCCGTCGCTCACGCTCCGAACCGTCCTCCGCCCCCTCGCGGGAGCGGAGAGCAAGCTACTCCACCCCAAGCTTCGCCTTCAGGATGGCGTTCACCGCCGCCGGATTGGCCTTGCCGGCCATCTCCTTCATCACCTGGCCCACGAACCAGCCGATGGCCTGAGGCTTGGCCTTCACGGCTTCCGCCTGGCCCGGATTGGCCGCGATCAGTTTCTCGACCACCGCCTCGATCGCGCCGGTGTCGGTCACCTGGACCAGCCCGTGCTTCTCGACGATCGCCGCCGGCGCGCCTTCGCCGGCCCACATCAGCTCGAACACCTGCTTGGCGATCTTCGAGCTGATCGTCTCCTTCTCGATCAGCTCGACCAGCGCCGCGATATCCGACGGCGGGATCGGCGAGGCGTCGAACTCCAGCCCGTCGGCCGACAGCTTCGCCGCCAGCTCGTTGGTCGTCCAGTTGGCGACCAGCTTGGCGTTGCGCCCCACCGCCGCCGCCTCGAAGTAAGCCGACAGCGCCGCATCCCCGGTCAGCACACCGGCGTCATAGGCCGAAAGCCCATACTGGCTCTGCAGCCTCGCCTTCTTGGCGTCCGGCAGTTCGGGCAGACCCGCTTCGATTTCCTTCACCCAGGCCGCGTCCAGCACCAGCAGCAACAGGTCCGGGTCGGGGAAGTAGCGATAGTCGTGCGCGTCCTCCTTCGACCGCATCGACCGGGTCTCCATCTTCGTCGGGTCGAACAGCCGGGTCTCCTGGTCTATCTTGCCCCCGTCCTCGAGGATTTCGATCTGCCGCCGCGCCTCGTACTCGATGGCCTGCTGGATGAACCGATAGGAATTGACGTTCTTGATCTCGCACCGCGTCCCCAGGTGCTTGAAGTCACCGCTCTCCCGGAACCGCTCATAGTCCCCCGGCCGGCACACCGACACGTTGACGTCAGCCCGCAAGTTGCCCTTCTCCATGTCCCCGTCGCAGGTGCCCAAGGTCACCAGGATCGCCCGCAGCTTCTTGACGTAAGCCGCTGCTTCTTCAGCAGTTCTCATGTCCGGCCGCGAGACGATCTCCATCAGCGCCGTGCCCGACCGGTTCAGGTCGACATAGGTGGCGTTCGGATCCAGGTCGTGGATCGACTTGCCCGCATCCTGCTCCAGGTGCAGCCGCTCGATCCGCACGGTGAAGCTCGAGCCATCGGCCCGCTCCACCAGCACCTCGCCCTCGCCGACGATCGGCTGGTCGAACTGGCTGATCTGATAGCCCTGCGGCAGGTCGGGATAGAAGTAGTTCTTCCGGTCGAACCGGCTCTTCAGATTGATTTGCGCCTTGAGTCCGAGGCCCGTCCGCACCGCCTGCTCGACGCAATAGCGGTTCAGCACCGGCAGCATTCCCGGCATCGCCGCATCGACCAGGCTCACCTGCTCGTTCGGCCCCGCGCCGAAGCCCACGGCCGCCCCGCTGAACAGCTTGGACTTCGACGCCACCTGCGCATGAACCTCCAGGCCCAGCACCATTTCCCAGTCGCCGGTGCGACCCTTGATCGTCTTGCCGTCGCTCATCACCACCACCGCTCCGCCCGGGTCTTGAACACGGCGGCCTTTTCAATCGCCCCAGCCACCGAGAACACCGTCCCCTCGTCCAGCGCCCGCCCGATCAACTGCAGCCCCAGCGGCAGCCCCTGGGCGTCGAGCCCCGCCGGCACGCTGATCGACGGCAGGCCGGCCAGGTTGGTGGTCACCGTGAACACGTCGTTGAGGTACATGGCGATCGGATCGGCGTTCCGCTCGCCCAGCGCAAAGGCCGCCGACGGCGCGGTCGGGGTCAGCAGCACGTCGCATTGCTCCCAAGCCTTGTCGAAGTCCTCGGCAATCCGCCGCCGCACTTTAAGCGCCTTCAGATAGTAGGCGTCGTAGTAGCCCGCGCTCAGCACATAGGTGCCGATCAGCAGGCGCCTTTTCACTTCCGCCCCAAAGCCTTGCGCCCGCGTGTTCTCGTAGATCTCGGTGAGGTTCGCCCCCTCGGCCCGGTAGCCGTACCGCATGCCGTCATAGCGGGCGAGGTTGGAGGACGCCTCGGCCGGGGCCACGATGTAGTAGGCCGGCAGGGCGTATTTGGTGTGCGGCAGCGACACCTCGACGATCTCGCAGCCGGCTTCGCGCAGCCAGGCGATGCCGTCTTCCCACAGCTTCTCGATCTCGGGCGGCATGCCGTCGACCCGGTATTCTTTGGGCACCCCCACCCGCAGCCCCTTCACCGACTGGCCGACAAAGCTCGCGAAATCAGGGGTTTCGACGTCCAGGCTGGTGCTGTCCTTGGGATCGTGGCCGGCCATGCTGGTCAGCAGGATGGCCGCATCCTCAACCGTCTTGGCGATCGGCCCGGCCTGGTCGAGCGAACTGGCGAATGCGACCACCCCCCAGCGCGAGCACCGCCCATAGGTCGGCTTGATCCCCACCGTGCCGGTGAACGCCGCCGGCTGGCGGATCGACCCGCCGGTGTCGGTCGCCGTGGCGCCCAGGCACAGGTCCGCCGCCACCGCCGCCGCCGAGCCGCCCGATGAGCCGCCGGGAGTGAGGGTCTGGTTGCCGCCCTTGACCTTCCACGGGTTGGAAACCGGCCCGAAGGCGCTGGTTTCGTTGGACGAGCCCATGGCGAACTCGTCCATGTTCAGCTTGCCCAGCATCACCGCCCCGTCCCCGAACAGGTTGGCGGTCACCGTGCTCTCGTATGGCGGCTTGAAGTCGCCCAGGATCTTCGAACAGGCCGTCGCCCGCACACCCTCGGTGCAGAACAGGTCCTTGATCCCCAGCGGCGCCCCTTCCAGCGGCCCGGCGTTCCCCGCCGCGATCCGCGCGTCCGAGGCGGCCGCCATCTCCAGCGCCTTCTCCGGCGTCTCCAGCACGAAGGCGTTCAGCGGCCGCGCCGCCTCCACCGCCGTCACATGCGCCTGGGTCAGCTCGACGGCGGAAAACGCTTTGCTCTTAAGCCCTTCCAGGGCGCCCTTAAGCGTGAGGGAAGTCAGCGCGCTCATCTATTCCACCACTTTCGGCACGACGAAGAAGCCGTCGGCGGACTTCGGCGCGTTCAGCACCACCTTCTCGACACAGGCCCCGTCGGTGACCACGTCCTCGCGCAGCGGCGCCACCGCCGCCACGGCCGAGGTCATCGGCTCCACCCCGTCGGTGTCGACCTCCTCCAGCTGCTCGATCCACTGCAGGATGCCATTGATCTCCCCGGCCATGGGTTCGAGCTGCGCCTCTGGCACGGCGATCCGAGCCAATCTGGCGACCTTGCGCACGGTGGCGGCGTCAACGGCCATGGGGCCTTTTCTCCAGTCAAAACAGAGGCGGTGGTTAGCCGCCGGGGGGGCGTTCTGGCAAGGATAACCGGTGGATTTGGCGCATTCCGCTGCAAGTTGCTCTCCCTTCGGGGGAGCTGTCAGCCGCGCAGCGGCTGACTGAGGGGGTCCTCCACCATCGGAGCGGACCCCCTCCGACCGCCCCTACGGGGCGCCCACCTCCCCCGAGGGGGGAGGATCTGACGTTTGACGGGCCCTCCCCCCGCGCCTACAGCCCGCCCATGGCCATCCTCGATCTCCTCGACCTGCCGGCCGCCCTGCCGCAATACGCCCCCCTCGTCGGCCTCGACCCGGGGGAGAAGACCATCGGGGTGGCGGTCTCCGACATCACCCGCACCGTCGCCAGCCCCCTTGACGTCATCCGCCGCGAGAAGTTCACCCAGGACGCCGAAGCCCTGTTCAAGTTGATGGAGAGCCGGGGCGCCAAGGGGATCGTCATCGGCCTGCCCGTCAACATGGACGGCACGGAAGGCGTCCGCTGCCAGTCCAACCGCGCGTTGGCGAGGAACCTCCTTCGTCTGCGCGACATCCCCATCGCCTTCTGGGACGAGCGGCTTTCAACGGCGGCGGTCACCCGCGTCTTGATCGATGAGCACGATGTGAACCGGAAGCGGCGCGGCGAGGTGGTCGACAAACTCGCCGCCACCTGGATTCTGCAGGGCGCCCTCGAACGCCTCCGCAACGCCTAGGACTCGCGAATCTCCGCAGTTCCGCCCCCTCTGGGGGCGGGGGACCGCGCGCGAATACGCGCGTGGTGGTGGGGGCAGCGCCAGCCGTTCAGGACAGATCGCGTTCTGGCGCGGACATCGACTTCGGCATTCATGGTCAACCGGAAACGCCGGCGCTGCCCCCACCACCACCGCCTTCGGCGGCGGTCCCCCGCCCCCAAAGGGGGCGGAATTGCCGTTGGTTGGCGCCCTACCCCGCCACCCTCACTATCCGCTTCCCGACATTCTCCCCGGCCAGCAACCCGATCAGCGCTCCCGGCAGGCTCTCCAGCCCCTCCAGCACATCCTCCTGCACCTTCAGCTGCCCGCTCGCCGCCCAGGCCTGCAGGTCGGCCATCGCCTGGTCGTTCTGGTCCGCGAAGTCGCTGACGATGAACCCCCGCAGCCGCAGCCGCTTGGTGACGATCAGCCCCGGCACCCCGCGCGGCCCGAACGGCGCCGCGTTCTCATACTGCGACACCGCCCCGCAGCAGGCGATCCGACCATTCACGTTCATCTGGAACAGGCAGGCCTCCAGGATCTCCCCGCCGGTATTGTCGAAATAGACGTCGATCCCGCCCGGCGCCGCCGCCTTCAGGTCCTTGAACAGGTTGCCGCCCTTGTAGTCGACCGCCGCGTCGAACCCGAACTCATCGACCAGCATCTGGCACTTGGCCGCGCCGCCGGCGATACCGACCACCCGGCAGCCCTTGATCTTGGCGATCTGGCCGACGAACAGCCCGACCGAACCCGCCGCCGCCGACACCGCGACCGTCTCGCCGGCCTTGGGCATGCCGCACTCCAGAAGGCCGAAATAGGCCGTCAGCCCGGCCACGCCGAACACGCTGATCAGGTGGGTCTGCGGCTCCACCCGCGGCAGCTTGGCCAGGTGCTTGGCCTTGAGCACCGCATACTCCTGCCAACCGGTATCGGCGAACACCAGGTCGCCCACGGCCAGGTTCGGCGCGTTCGACTCCACCACCTCGGCCAGCGCACCGCCGGCCATCACATCCCCGGCCGCCAGAGCCGAGCGGTACGTCGCCCCCTGCATCCAGGCCCGGTTGGCCGCGTCCAGGCTGACGTACAGCACCTTCAACAGCACCTCCCCCTCACCCGGCGATCCACGCTCCCCCTCGCTCAACCGGAAATGCTCCGGCCCCAGTTTGCCCTTGGGCAGGTCGGCAAGGACGATCTGGCGATTGGCGGTCATGGAATGGCTCTCCCTGAATTTTCGCCAACTTGGCGCCCCAAGCCCCCGCTCCGCAATGGGGACCGGTTGCGCGCGAAGCGGGCAACCGGTCCCCAAGACGGCGCCCCTTCGGGGAATCCCTGTAAGGGCCGCTGCATGAGCGCAATCCTCCTCGGCGTCCTGCCCGTCTTCGCGATGATCGCGCTCGGCTGGGCCCTCAAGGCCTCGAAGTTCATCCCCGAAGAACACTGGCCCGCCATCGAGCGGATCACCTACTTCGTCTTCTACCCGGGCTTCCTGATGCCGGCGGTGTGGAAGGCCGACTTCTCCGCCCTGTCGGCCGGCCCCTTGGCCATCGGCACGATCGGCGGCATGGCCGCCGTCGCCCTCGCGGTCCTGGCCGCCAAGCCCCTGTTGCGCATCCCCGACCCCGCCTACACCTCGGTGTTCCAGGGTTCGCTCCGCTGGAACACCTTCGTCTTCCTGCCGCTGGTGGCCGTGGTCTACGGACCGGCCGGCGCGGGCCTGGGCGCGATGATCATGGGCGCCCTGATCCCGGCCATCAACGTGATCGCCGTGCTGGTTATGAGCCGCTGGGGCGAGGGCCAGGGCGGCGGCCTGAAGACCGCCCTGCGCGGCCTGGTCCAGAACCCGGTCCTCTGGGGCTGCGGCGTCGGCGCCCTGTTCAACATCCTCCATGTCCCCAAGATCCCGGCGGTGATGAGCTCACTCGACCTGCTCTCCGCCGCCGCCCTGGCCCTGGGCCTGGTGGTCGCCGGCGCCGGGCTGAACTTCGCCTACGTCCGCCGCCGCCAGCTGCTGATCGCCTCGGTCAGCGCGGTAAAGCTGCTGATCCTGCCCGTCCTGATGTGGACCTTCACTGGCCTCGCCGGCGGCGATGAGACCGCCAAGGGCATCGCCCTGCTGGTCGGCTCCGCCCCCGGCGCCGCCGCCTCCTACGTGCTCGCCCGCCAGATGGGCGGGGACGCCCCGCTGATGGCCGGAATCGTCGCCTTCACCACCGCCGCCAGCCTGGTCACCATCCCGGCGCTGCTGATCCTGTTCCACCTGCCTTGACCTGACCCGCGCCCGCACCCCATCGTCCCCACCGGGAGGCAAACCTCATGGAATCTCTTGCCGGCGCCGCCGTGCTTACCCTCGGCCTGGCCGCCCTGGCCGGGTACCTGCTGGGTTCGATCCCCTTCGGCTTCATCGCCGCAAAGATGGCCGGGATCGACATCCGCACGGTCGGCTCGGGCAACATCGGGGCGACGAACGTCCTGCGCACCGGGCGCAAGGACCTAGCCTTGGTCACCCTGATCGGCGACTCCGGAAAGGGCGCGGCCGCCGTGGGCCTGGCCTACGCCTTCGGCCGCTGGCAGCAGATGGGCGAGCCCACCACCCAGCTGATCATGGCCATTGCGGCCGCCGGCGCCTTTACCGGCCACCTGTTCCCGGTCTGGCTGAAGTTCAAGGGCGGCAAGGGGGTCGCCACCTTCTTCGGCACCATGCTGGCCCTGGTCTGGCCGGCGGCCCTGCTGGCCGGCGCCACCTGGCTGGCCATGGCCTTCCTGTTCCGGATTTCCTCGCTCGCGGCGCTGACCGCTGTGGCCCTGGCCCCATTCTTCGTCCTGGCTACCGAGGGGGGCCATCCGGCCATGGTCGCGGCCATCTTCATGGCGGTGCTGGTCTATATCCGCCACGCCGACAACATCCGCCGCCTGCTCAAGGGCGAGGAGCCGAAGATCGGGGCCAAGAAGGCCGCCGCCGCCGAACCAAAAGAATGACCGACGAGGAGCGCCTGGCCTGGCTGCGCCTGGCGCGCACCGAACAGGTCGGTCCGGTCACCTTCGACCAGCTGCTGCGCCGCTACGGCTCGGCCGCCGCCGTGCTTGAGGCCCTGCCGAACCTGGCCCAGCGCGGCGGCCGAAACGGTCCCCTGCGGATCCCCAGCCTCGATGACGCCCGCCGCGAACTCGACGCCGGCGACCGCATCGGCGCCCATCTGCTCTGCGCCACCGAGCCGGCCTTCCCGCAACAGCTCGCGGCCCTCGACCCGCCCCCGCCCCTGCTCTGGGTGCTCGGCGACCTGAGCATCGCCAACCGGCCCACGGCCGCGATCGTCGGCGCACGCGTCGCCTCGGCGTCCGGCCAGACCTTCGCCAGGGGCCTCGCCGCCCAACTCGGCGCCGAAGGGGTGACCATCGTCTCCGGCCTGGCGCGAGGCATCGACAAGGCGGCGCACGAAGGCTCCCTGGCCACCGGCGCCATCGCCGTCCTCGGCGGCGGACCGGACGATATCTACCCGCCCGAGCACCGCGACCTACACCGCCAGATCGCCGAGCGCGGCGCCGTCGTCTCAGAGAGCCCGCCCGGCTATCGCGCCCAGGCCCGCGACTTCCCCCGCCGCAACCGCATCATCTCCGGCCTTTCGCTCGCGGTGGTCGTGGTCGAGGCCGAGCTGAAGTCCGGGTCCCTGATCACCGCCCGCCTGGCCGGTGAGCAGGGGCGCGAGGTGCTGGCCGTCCCCGGCTCGCCGCTCGACCCCCGCGCCAAGGGGACCAACAACCTGATCCGCCAAGGCGCCGCCCTCTGCGAAGGCCCGGAGGACGTGCTGGAAGCCCTGCGGCAGGTCTCCGTCCGCGAGCCTGACCACCGCTGGCAGGGCCCGGCTGACGATGTGGACATCGATGCGGTCCGCGACCGCCTAGCCGCCCTCCTCTCCCCCACGCCGGTATCCCGCGACGACCTGGTCCGCGCCGTCGGGGAACCCGCCCCGGTGGTCCTCGCCGCGCTTACCGAGCTGGCCCTGGCCGGCCGCGCCGAGCTGTTGCCAGGCGGCATGGTCAGCTCGGCCTGAAATCGTACCCCATTTTCGAATTGCCCCCGCCCGTCCCCATCCGCCATGATGCGGGTAACGAACCAAAAGACGGGAGAAGAACGCCGATGGACGCCCAATCGAACTGGACCGGCCTGGACGCCGCCCGCCTGGAGCGGATCGGCGAGCATCTGACCCGCAACTACATCGAGCCCGGCAAGATCGCCGGCTGCCAGATCGCCGTCAGCCGCCACGGCCACCCCGCCTACAACGCCGTCTTCGGCAGCATGGACCTCGAGCGCAACAAGCCTATGCGCGAGGACACCATCTTCCGCATCTATTCGATGACCAAGCCCATCACCTCGGTCGCCCTGATGACCCTGTTCGAGCGCGGCTTCTTCCAGCTCGACGACCCGGTCCACCGCTTCTTCCCCGAGTGGAAGGCCCAGCGGGTCTGGGTCTCGGGCGAGGGCGAGGACATGGTCACCGCCCCCCTCGACCGTCCGGTCAGCATCCGCGACGTGCTGACCCACATGAGCGGCCTGACCTACGGCGGCGGCCTGCCCGGCGTGGGCATCCAGCACCCGGTCGACAAGGTCTATCGCGCCCTGAAAATCCGCAGCCTCGGCGCCGCCGACAGCCTGCCCGAGTTCATGGCCAAGCTCGGCCAGGTGCCTCTGCTTTTCCAGCCGGGCACGAAGTGGATGTACTCGCTCGCCACCGACGTCTGCGGCGCCCTGGTCGAGCGCATCAGCGGCGTACCCTTCGACAAATACCTGCAAGACGTCATCTTCGACCCGCTGGGCATGATCGACACCAGCTTCCAGGTCGCGCCGGAAAAGGCTGACCGCTTCGCCGCCAACTATCAGCGCAACCCCGACAAGACCCTCGGCGTGATCGACGATCCCGGCGCCAGCGCCTACCTGCAACCCGCCAAATTCCTCTCAGGCGGCGGCGGCTTGACCGGCACCTGCGCCGATTACATGCGCTTCTGCGAGATGCTCCGCCGTGGCGGCGAGCTCGACGGCCACCGTATCCTCGGCCCCCGCACTCTCGACCTGATGACCCGCAACCACCTGCCCGGCGACCAGGACCTGACCGACATCGCGCTGGGCACCTTCTCCGAAACCACCAACCGCGGCGTCGGCTTCGGCCTCGGCTTTGCCAGCACCATGGACGTGGTCACCACCGGCGCCCTCGGCGAAGGCGACTACTATTGGGGCGGCGCCGCCTCGACCATCTTCTGGGTCGACCCGCACGAGGACCTCTGCGTGGTGTTCATGACCCAGCTGATGCCGTCGGGGACGTTCAACTTCCGGGGCCAGCTGAAGAACATCATCTATTCGGCGATGGTGGACTGAGCCCTATTTGTCCCCGTCGCGCACCCAGCGGGTGGCCTCGCCCCTGGGTTCGCTCAGTTCGTAGCGTTCCGACAGCTTGGCCGCGCCGGTCAGCGCCGCCTTGCTGGACGGAGTGCAGCCTGACTGCTGTTCGTCCATCACCATACCCGGCGACGGTTCCAGCGTCCCGAAGCGGGGCTGGCCGTCTTCGCGCTTGGAATCCTTCGGCGGCGGAGGACCGCACTGCACGATCCAGCCCGTGTATTCGATGATCCGACCCTCGCCGTCGCTTTTCACCGGCTTGACCCCGATGTACATGAACAACTTCGGCCCATCGCCCTTTTCCTGCAGCTCGATCTGCATCACGCGCGGATCGCCCGCGGCCAGCACGAAGGGAACCTTGAATGGCTGGCCGTCGTCTCCGACGCCGGTCATCGCGCCGTCCTTGACCACGATCCAGCCGGCGCACTCGGGCCATTCGGTCGCCGGCTTCTTGAGGTCCACGTCGCAGCCCTTCTCGACGCTGACCCATAGGCCGTCCTTCATCGCCGGCGCCCCGGCGGCGTCGGCGGCCGTGTAGGTCGGCTCGGTGGTGATCACCAGGTTGCAGGCGCTCAAGCCGGCGGCCAGCGCCAGGCCCGCGGCGCCCCTTAAAACCCACTGGCCAAGTCGACGCATCGCGATCCCCCTTTGCAACATGGTAAGGGATACCTTGCACCGTCTGCTCGACAAACCGGAGTCTGATTCCCGTGCCCATGCCCGCCGCCGAACTGGACCGCCGCCTGCGCGAGGCCTTCCCGGACGCCGAGGTGACCATCACCGACCTGGCCGGCGACGGCGACCACTACAAGGCCCGTATCGTTTCGCCCACCTTCGCCGGCCTGACGCGGGTGCGCCAGCATCAGCTCGTCAACCGCGCCCTGGAGGATGTGCTGGGCACGGTGCTGCACGCCCTGGCCCTCGAGACGGCCGTCCCGGACGCCTAGGCCATGCGCTACCGCCCGTTCGGCGCCACCTACGGCATGGCCGTTTCCACCGTCTCCCTGCTGCTGGAGGACCGGCGGCTGATGTCGGCGCGCGACTGGCGCGATCTGCTCAACGCCGCCATGACCGCCGGCATCAACTGCTTTGAGCTGGTCGGCTCCAGCGAGGCCCTGATCGACGGCCTGCGGCAGGCCCTTGCCGGCGTCGAGCGCCGCCTGGTTTTCCTGGCCTGGCAGGCCCCGCCCATCGGCGATCCGGCCAGGGCGGCCGGCCAGGTGATAGGTCAGCTTGAGATCGACTACCTCGACCTGCTGATCCTGCTGGACCCCTCGCGGGCGCCGCAGGTCCAGTCCCTGCGTCAGGATCGGCTGGTCCGTCAGGTCGGCGTCTGTGGCGAGGGCGAGGTCGCCGATCAGGCTCTGACGATGACCGGAGTCGACGCCCTGATCACCCCCTACAGCCTGACGTCCGGCTGGAAGGAGCGGCACCGGTTGAAGGTGGCGTCCGAGCGGAACATGGCGGTGATCGCCTATGACATCTGCCCCGTCGCCCTGACCGGAGACGACAAGCCCAGCTTGATCCCCAAGGGCTGGTTCAAGAAGAAGAAGGCCGCCGACAGGAAGGGGCCCTACCAGTTCCTCAACGAGGCCCATGGCTGGACCGCCGAGGAAATCTGCCTGGCGTTCGCCCTGTTCGAGCCGGCGGTGACCTCGGTGCGCATCGAGGCCGACAGTGTCGAGCGCATTGCCAAGCTGGCGACCGTGCCCGAGCGCGACCTGCCCACCGGCGTGGCGGCCCAGATCGAGATGGCCCGGTTCTCCGCCGACGGCCGCCGCTGACCTTGACCTTCGCCGCCCCGGCGCCTAGCTGTGGCCTTGGTTTCTTTTGAGGATTTGCCCCCATGTCCGAGGCTGATGTCGCCGACCGCGTGCACGCCTTCATCAAGCAGGCCGTCACCGACAACCCGGTGGTGCTGTTCATGAAGGGCGAACCTGACCAGCCGCGCTGCGGCTTCTCTTCCCAGGTGGTGCAGATTCTCGACCACCTGGAAGTTGATTTCGTCGGGGTGGACGTGCTGCAGAGCGACGCCCTGCGCGACGGCATCAAGACCTTCAGCGACTGGCCGACCATCCCGCAACTCTATGTGAAGGGAGAGTTCGTCGGCGGCTGCGACATCGTCCGCGAGATGTACCAAGCGGGCGAGCTGAAGACCTTCCTGGAATCGCAGGGCGTCACGCCGGCGTGAGCCGAGCTCTGACGCCGCCCGACGGCCAACAGACCTTCACCTTCGATTTCGCCCCCCAGGATCGCGACATCGACGAGAACGGCCACGTCAACAACGTGGTCTACCTGGCCTGGATGCAGGACCTGGCCACCGGCCACTGGCGGGCTCGCCTGCCGGCCGAGGAACAGTCGAAGTGGGCCTGGGTCGCGCTGCGCCATGAACTCGACTACCGCCGCGCCCTGCTGCCGCACGAGACGGCGGTCGGCGTCACCTGGATCGGTGACCGGCGTGGCCCGCGGATGGACCGCTTTTATCGCATCGACGGCCCCGACGGCGAAATGTGCGCCCAGGGCCGCTCTGAATGGTGTCTGATCGACGCCGGCACGCGCAAGCCCGTCCGCGTACCGGACTGGATGTCGGAGATGTTCCGCTAGCGGGCCGCGCCGGCGAGGGTATGATCCCCAACGAGGGGGACACCATGCGCCGCGCCATCCTGATCGCCTTGGGCCTGACCGCCGCCTTCGCGGCCGCCGTCCCGGCAGCAGAGCCGCTTCAGCCCTGCGCCTCCGGAGCGGAGTCCGACGGGGTTCCGGTCTCGTCGGAACGCCGGCACATCCCCGCCATCGGCGAGGACGCTGAGGTGACGGTCGGTCAGTCGCTGATCCGCGAGGAGACCCACGGCGTCTATCCCTACAGCGTTGAGATCTTCGACGACCTGACCTTCGTTGGGAAACTGGAGGGCGCGCGCGGCCTGACCCTGTTGGTGCCGAAGGGCGTCTACACCCAGCCCCTCACCTCGACCTATGGCGACAGCTACGCCATCCCCGATGGTCGAATTATCAAGACCCGCAGCCCCGGCCGCGAGTATCCCGGCACGGTCAGTCTCTCGGTCAGCCGAACCGAGGGCGCGCCGGTAACGGCCTACCTGAAGTACAACAATCGCCGAGGCTCCGTGAGCATGCCGGCCCGCTACAAGGTCAGCTACTGCCAGGCCCTGGCCGCGCCGAGCGTAACGCGCCAACTGATCTATACAGGGGTGGCCGCCAACATCGTCAGCTTCCAGTATCGCGAAACCTCGCGGGTCGCCGGTGTCGCGCCGACGATCCAGGAACTGCGCTACGACCTCAACCACGGCTCGGAAATCGGCTATCAGGGCCTGAGGATTCAGATCGTCAAGGCGGCCAACGCGACCATTCGCTATCGGGTGCTCAGCCCGTTGGATTAGCGCCCCGCCAGCGGATTGACGATCGCCACCGCCTGTCCGGGCTTGAGCCCCAGCTCGTCGTAGGTGAACGCGATCTCCATCGGCCGGGGCGCGGCCTTGCAGTGGTCCATCTTCTTGCGGCCGAACGCGACGGCGACCCGATCTCCCTTGCGTTCGACGAAGAAGGCGAAGTCTTCCTTGGCGGTGCAGCCGGTGGAGGTGACCCGGATCACCAGCGCATCTGCCCGAACCTCGGCGCTAAGCAAGGGCTCCAGCTCGACCATTCCGGCATCGGGGGAAGAATAGACGGCCTTGGTCGCACAGGCGGAGACCAGCAGCAGGGCGGCGAGGAGGGCGTGGCGGCGTGTCATGCGATGAGCAAAGACACAGCCTCCGCCCTTGTCTAGCCTTGGCGGGTTTTCGGGGAGTCACCCATGCGTCTTGCCGTCCTTGCCATCGCTGCCGTCCTGCTCGCCGGCCCTGCCGTCGCAGTACCGCCGGAAGAACCGCCCCCACCGCCCTGGGAGCCCTTCGCGCCGAACCAGGCTAAGCGGGTTATGGACCAGACGGGCGCGCGCGGCCTGGCCATGGCCCGGATCCACAAGGGCAAGGTGCAGTGGGTGCGGGCCTTCGGCGAGCGCAACGCAAAGGGCGAGCCGCTGACGCCTCAGACGGTGATGTACGGCGCCTCCCTGACCAAGGCCGTATTCGCCTACACGGTGCTGCAGTTGGTCGATGAGGGGAAACTCGACCTCGACGCGCCGATCTCCCGATACCTGACCCGGCCGCTGCCGGAGTATGCCGGCTTCGGCGACGCCTACGCCCCCTATGAGACCCTGAAGGACGAGCGCTGGCGGTCGATCACCCCGCGCATGCTGCTGACCCACAGCGCCGGCTTCAGCAACTTCTACTGGGACAATCCGGGCGAGCAGCTGGTCATCCATTTCGATCCGGGCAGGCGGTACGCCTACAGCGGTGACGGCCTGATCCTGCTGCAGTTCGTGCTCGAGAAGGGCCTGGGCCTGGACCTTGGCGCGGAGATGCAGCGGCGGGTGTTCGATCGCTTCGGCATGAAGAACACCAGCATGAAGTGGCGGCCCGACTTCGCCGCCAATCTGGCGGATGGATGGGACGAGAACGGCAGGCCCGAGCCGCACGACGAGCGCAGCCGGGTCCGCGCCGCCGGCTCGATGGACACCACCATCGAGGACTTCGCCCTGTTCGCCGCCGGCATGGTGCGGGGCGAGGGCCTGTCGCCCGCCTCCCGCCGCGAGATGACCCGTGGCATCTTGCCGATCACCACCGCCAGCCAGTTCCTGACCCTCCAGCCAGAGCTTCCCCCCGCCGAGCGGCGCAAGGACCTGGCGGCGGGCCTGGGCGTAGTCGTGTTCGACGGCCCCATGGGACCTGGCTTCTTCAAGGGCGGCCACAACGAAGTCACCGCCAACACCTGGGTCTGCGTCGAGCGCGAACAGGACTGCCTGGTCATCCTAGCCAACGACGTTAGGGCCGAGAAGGCGTTTCCGGAATTGGTCGGCTATCTGCTGGGCAAGACCGGCGCGCCCTATGACTGGGAATACGGCTTCCGACCCAACGCCAAATAGAAAAAGGGCCCCGGATCGCTCCGGGGCCCTCGATCTCTTGGTCGGGTTCTACGCTTACGAGGCGTAGAATTCGACGACCAGGTTCGGCTCCATCTTCACCGGGTACGGCACTTCGGCCAGTTCCGGGGCGCGGACGAAGGTCGCCGCGAAGGAGCGCACGTCAACGGTGACGTAGTCGGCGAAGTCCCGCTCGGACGAGCCCAGGGCTTCAAGCACCAGCGCCATGCTGCGCGACTTCTCACGCACGGAGACGACGTCACCCGGCTTGACCCGGTAGCTGGCGATGTTCACCCGCTTGCCGTTGACCAGCACGTGGCCGTGGTTGACGAACTGACGGGCGGCGAACACGGTCGGCACGAACTTGGCGCGGTAGACGATGGCGTCCAGGCGGCTTTCCAGCAGCGCGATCAGGTTCTCGGAGGTGTTGCCCTTGCGACGGGCGGCCTCGGTGTAGGTCTTGGCGAACTGCTTCTCGGTCAGGTTGCCATAGTAGCCCTTGAGCTTCTGCTTGGCCTTCAGTTGCAGGCCGAAGTCGGAGACCTTGGACTTGCGGCGCTGGCCGTGCTGGCCGGGGCCGTACGAACGCTTGTTGACCGGGGACTTCGGGCGACCCCAGATGTTTTCGCCCATCCGGCGGTCGATCTTGTACTTGGCGCTCTGGCGCTTGGACATAAGTCACTCTTCAATTGTCGACCCGGGCCGGCGACCCCGTCAGTGGGGCCACGATCTCAACGGCGGCTTCGGATCACCCGTCATGTAATCCACCACCGTCCGGCAAGCCGGCGGCGTGGAAGGCGCGGTGTATGACGGCGCGGGACCGGTAAGTCAACCGTTGTGGGTTGCCCCAAGGGCACGGGCTGGCGATGGTGTCGCTGGATTCGCCTGAGGCCGCAGGACCCGAATGCCCGATCTCTCGACGTCTCCCGCCCGAACCATCGCCATAGTCGGCGGCGGGTTCAGCGGGACCTTGCTCGCCTTGAAGCTGACGGCCGCGCGGCCGGAGTGGCGCGTCCTGCTGATCGACCCCGCCGTCCGGGCGGGGCGCGGCCTAGCGTACGGGGCCTGTGAGCCCTACCACCTGCTCAACGTGCCCGCCCACCGGATGGAGACCGGCCTCACGCCGCCCTTCCAGGCCTGGCTGGCCGGGGCCGGCGTCCACCTCGACGACGCCCTGGCCGAGAGTGACGGGGTTATGGCCGACGCCTTCCTGCCCCGCGCGCTGCTGGGCGACTATCTGCAGCAAAGACTGGAAGACGCCCGCTCGACCGACCCCGCGCGCGGCCTCCATACGGTCCGGGGCGAAGCCGTCGGCCTCCTCGATGCGCCGCGCCGGGGTGTGCGGCTGCTGGACGGGCGGGAGATCGTCGGCGACCTGCTGGTCCTGGCCACCGGAAACCTGCCGCCCCGTGCGCCGCTGCCGGGTGATTCCTGGCTGCACGACCATCCGTCTTTCATACCTGACCCCTGGGCGCCGCGCGCGCTCGAGGGCGGGGATCCCGAGGCGCCCGTCCTGATGCTCGGCACCGGCCTGACCATGGTCGACATCGCCCTGAAGCTGGCCGCCGAAGGTCAGAAGGGGCCGATGTACGCCGTCTCCCGCCGGGGCCTGCTGCCCACCGCCCACAAGGCCGGCGGCGCCTGGTCGCCGTTCGTAGCCCCCCTCCTCCCCGCTTCGCCCCTGGCCCTGAGCCGCGCCATCCGCGCCGCCGCGCGCCAGGCGGAGCGGCAGGGCACGCCCTGGCAGCGGGTGATGGACGCGGTGCGGCCGGCTATTGCTCGTGTCTGGGAAACCTGGACGCCGTCCCAGCGCCGCCAGTTCCTGCGGCACCTGCGGCCCCGCTGGGACGTCCACCGCCACCGCATGGCGCCGCGTGTCGCCGCCCGTCTCGACGCCCTGCTGGAAAGCGCCGCCCTCACCGTGCTCGGCGGCCGGGTCACCCGCTGGGAGCGGGCGGAGGGGGGTGTGCGCGCCCACCTTCACCTGCGCGGCCTGAATGCCGAGCAGAGCCTTCGCGCGGCCCGCGTCATCAACTGCACCGGCCCGCGCAGTGACCTGGACCGCCTGGCCAACCCGCTGTTCGCCGATCTCGCCCGCCGCCGGCTGATCCGGCCCGACCCCTTGGGCCTGGGCCTGGAGACCACCGACTGCGCGGTTCAGGACGCCGACGGCCGCGTCTCCGACTGGCTCTACGCCGTGGGGCCCCTCACTCGCCCCGCCCTCTGGGAAGTCACCGCCGTGCCGGAGATCACCGCGCAGATCGACCGGCTCAGCCACGAACTGGCCCAGGACGCCGAACGGCCCAGGGCCGCGTTGGCCGAGGTGTTCATCGACATGGGCGCGGGGATTTAACCCAGCTTCGCGGCGTGCCAGGCGATGTGATCGGCGATGAAGCTGGTCATGAAGAAGTAGCTGTGGTCGTAGCCGGGCTGGCGGCGCAGGGTCAGCTTCTGGCCGGCGGCAGCGCAGGCGGCCTCCAGCAATTCGGGCTTCAGCTGGCCTTCGAGGAACTGGTCGCCGAGGCCCTGATCGACCAGGATGTCATCGAACTTCGCCGCGCCGGCCTCGATCAACAGGCAGGCGTCGTGCGCCGCCCAAGCAGCGCGGTCCTCGCCCAGGTAGGCCGTGAACGCCTTTTCGCCCCAGGGACAGCGGGTGGGCGAGACGATCGGGGCGAAGGCCGAGACCGACTTGAACAGATCGGGGTGGCGCAGGGCCAAGGTCAGGGCGCCGTGGCCGCCCATGCTGTGGCCGAACACGCCGCGCCGGACCGGATCGGTCGGGAAGGCGCCGTCCACTGCCGCTAGCAGATCGCCGGTGATGTAGCTTTCCATCCGGAAGTGCGGCGCCCACGGCGCCTGGGTGGCGTCGACATAGAAGCCAGCCCCCTGCCCCAGGTCGTATGCCGGATCGTCGGCCACGCCCTCGCCGCGCGGGCTGGTGTCCGGAGCGACGATGATCACGCGGTGCTGGGCTGCGGCGCCATTGGCGCCGGCCTTGGTGGTGAAGTTATCCTCGGTGCAGGTCAGGCCCGACAGCCAGACAAGCACTGGAAACGGACCATCGCCTGGAGGCACGAAGACGCTGAATTTCATCGTCGTGCCGGTGGCCACACTTTGGTGGCGGCAGTAGCTGAGGGCGCCACCGTGGACGCGGTGGGTCTGTGTGATCTCGACGCTCATGACCGACCCTTAGCCGCCCAGCGCGACAATCCCAACAGCAGCCACGAAAGTTGGATGTCTATGACCGTCCGACACAGGTAAACGCGACAGAGCAATCGCCGCTCTGGCCCAGGCTGACAAAGCCCTGGCCCTCGTCGTCCAGGCGGCAACCATTCAAAGGCTACCCAACGGCGCGGGTCGGGCGGCCCAGCAAGCATTCAGGCGCTGGCAGTGAGGTGGCATGATCCAGCGCTCCACCACGGGGCGCTCCAAACGGTCGGCCGTGCCCCGCTCTGATCCACTCGCTGATAGCGGACCATCAGCTCTGATGCCGATAGCAAAAGGCCCCGGAGTCGCCTCCGGGGCCTTCGCTGGTTTCAACTCGGAAATCGCTACTCTTCGGCAGGCGAGAAGGAGAGCGGGATCCGAACGGTGGCGCCACCGACCGGCTGTCCGTCCGCGGTTTGAGGCCGCATCTTGAACTGCCGGCTGAGCCGGAGGGCCGCTTCACCGAAGCCGTAGTCCGCGGGATTTTCCGAGACCACCGAGCAGGCGCTGACCGTACCGTCGGAGTTGACGGTGCAGGACAGGGTCACCCGGCCCCCGACGTTGGCGCGCTGGGCGCGGTCGGGATAGGCGCGGTTCACCGCTTCACCGCTCGGCTTGCGCACCCAGTCCGGTCGTTGGATGACCGGGTTGCGGGGCGGCGCAGGCGGCGCCGGAGGCGCAATCTGCGGCGGAGCCGGCGGCTGCTCAACCCGCTTCTCCACCGGAGGCAGAGGCAGCGGCGGCGGCGGCGGCTTGATCAGCTGGGTGTCCAGCTTCTCATCCACGAACTCCCGCTCCTTGATCACGAACTTGGCGCCGTAAAGGTACCAAGCCAGGATCCCGTGGAGGCCGATAACCACCGAGATGGCGACAATCCAGGCGACAGGGCTCGCCTTGGGCTTGGGCGCGTCGAACGGATTGTGGATCGGATGCGCCAGATCTGCTGTTTGTTCTGACATATCGTTACCCACCCGCCGCGTCCTGGCCGATGAGGGCCACGCTGTAGAAGCCGTTGTCCTGCAGCGCGTTCATGACCTGCATGAAATCGCCGTAGCGGACTTCCTTGTCACCCCGGATGAAAATCCGTTCCTTGCTCGGGTCGCGTCGGCCAACCTGCTTGCGCAGATCGTCGCCAAGCGCGTCCGTCGAAGTGGCGAAGTCACCGATGAAGACGCTGCCGTCCTTCGTGATCGAAATGTAGATCGGCTTTGGCGGGTTCGGTCGAGGTTTGGCCACCGCGTCGGGCAACTTCACTTCAACCGAGACGGTCGCGAGCGGCGCCGCCACCATGAAGATGATCAGGAGAACCAGCATAACGTCCACGAAGGGCGTAACGTTGATCTCGCTGTTCTGTTCGACCTGGTACCTGTTGCCGCCGCCGGAGCCTGCGAGTTTGGCGGCCATGGACCCTATTTCCCCTTATCCAGATCACGCGAGATAGCGTTCATCAGTTCAGCGGTGAAGCCGTCCGTCCGCACGCCGAAGGCGGAGACTTGGGTTTGGAAGTAGTTGTAGAACACCACGGCCGGGATAGCGGCGAAGAGGCCGATACCGGTGGCGAGCAGCGCTTCGGCGATACCGGGAGCGACGACGGCCAGGTTGGTCGTGTTGGTGTTCGCGATACCGATGAACGAACGCATGATCCCGTAGACGGTGCCGAACAGACCGATGAACGGACCGGACGAACCGACGGAGGCCAGGAACTGCATGCCGCCCGAGAGGCGCTTGGAGAGGGTCGATTGCACGGCGCCGACCGCGGTCTGAGCGCGAGCGATGGTCGACTCACGGTGCGTACCGTGGATGTCGAGGCCAGCCTGACGGCTCAGCTCGACTTCGGAGGCGGCCGCGGCGGCCATGTCGGCCAGCGGGTTGCCTTCGAACTCTTCCGAGATGGCGATACGGCCCATGTCGTTGATCGACTTGGCGCCGCGGAAGGCTTCCACGAAGCGGTCCGACTTACGGCCCAGAGCGCCGAACTCGAACAGCTTGGTGATCAGCAGCACCCAGCTGAAGACCGAGGCCAGAACCAGGCCGATCATGACGACCTTCACGACGATGTCCGCTTCGAAGAACATCCCCATGATGGTCAGCTCGCCGGAATGGCCGCTGGCCTTCTCTTCGGCGGGGGCTTCGGCCGGAGCCGGGGCCGGAGCCGGGGTAGCGGCGGCCGGAGCCGCGGTGGTGGCTTCGGCCGGAGCCGGCGTAGCGGCCTCCTGGGCGAAAGCGGGGGCGGTCGCCATCAGCGCCACGGCGCCGATCATAGCGATGAGGGGGGTCTTTCGTTTGTTGTCGAGCATCTTTCGCCAGTTCCTGCTTGGTCTAGCACTTATTGGACCGAAGGGTCGTCGCGCGAGCGTCTACCCTAGACTAAATGTTGCCCAAGCGCGATCCGAATGGACCTGCCCGAGACGCTTCGCTGCGCCCGACCCGCGACACCGGCCATCAGCCCTGCGGGCGTAAGACGGCGTTTCGAAGGCGCATGGAAAACACGAGGTATGGAAACCCCGTATCCTCACCACCAAGTTAGACTTGGCGCAGTGGCCCTTTGGCAACCCCTTTCTGCATCGTCAAGGGTCCATCTGCACATGAATGTTCCACGAAACCTCCCGTTCCGGCACATAATGCTGCGATGCAGCATAGAGAATGCCTGACCGTTCGAAGGATTTTCCCTTTCCGAGGGAAAGTGCATGCTGCATCGCAACAAAACCGTCGAACGACGTTTGTCGATTGGCAGGATTTTTGGACGTTTCGCGCGAGAAGCGAGGAATGGTGCCTGAGGGCGGATTCGAACCACCGACACGCGGATTTTCAATCCGCTGCTCTACCAACTGAGCTACTCAGGCAATGGACCGCGAAACGGGCCGCCCTCGCGGGAGACGGGGTCTATAGAAGAGCCGTCCCGGCAAGTCCAGCGCGGTTTTCGCCGATTATTCCTCGGGGTCCTGTTCGTCCGCGTCCGGCTCGTCCTCCATGCCGGGGATCGCATAGGCGCCCGACAGCCAGCGGTGCAGGTCGACGTCGGCGCAGCGCTTCGAACAGAAGGGTCGAAAGGCCTCTTCCGTCGGCTTGCCGCAGTTTGGGCAGGCCCTGCTCATCGCGCGGTCACCTCCAGCCGATCGGTGGGCCAGCCGGGCCGGTCCTCCAGCGCGAAGCGGGCGCCGAGGCGGTCGGTCATGCGAGGAGCGAGGGGCTTGAACGCCTCGGCTACGGCTGGGGCGCAGGCGGCCGTCAGCCGTCCGCCGGGGCTAGTTCGCCCTTCCCGCTCCAGCATCCGGGCCAGGCGCAGGGCGCCGCTCTGGGCGGTCAGCCCGCCGGCGGGGCCGAGCAGGCGCTCCAGCACCGGCGCGCGGCGGCGCGGCAGGGTCAGTTCCACGGTACCGAACCGGCTGATGGGACCAATGGCAACGCCAGGGTTGTCCGGCCCGAAAGCGGTGCGGATGGCCGACAGGATCGCGTTGGCGTCGTGGCCGCGCCCAGCCAGGTCGATAACGATCAGCCCGCCGATCCCCTTGAGACGCAGCAACCGGGCCGCGGACGTGACGGCGGCAAGGTTGGCGGCACGCGCAACTCGCTTCGAATCGCCGCCGGTGCGTTCGCCGGTGTCGATATCGATGGCGGTCAGGGCGCGGGTCGGCTCAATGGCCAGGCTGCCGCCCCCGGGGAGCGGGTGGACGGCCGCGAGCGCCTCGGCCTCGGCCTCATCGGCGGCGTCGCGGGCTGCGGCGCCGATCTGCATGGTGTCGACCTTGGCCAGGGCCTTGAGCTCTTCCTCCAGGGCGGGGCCGGCCCCGGTCAGCCTGGGATCACCGCTCGCCTCCCCGAGCAACCACGCCGTGGCCAGCTTGCCGCGCCGAGCCTCGCCGCGAATCTCGACCTCCACGGCCGCGCCGCGCACGGGGCGAGGGGCGTCAGCCCGCAGGGGGAGCATGGCTTCGGCGCCGTCCGGCAGGTCGAGGAAGGCGGCAGCGAAGGCGGCCTCCACCGTCCGGACCCGCGCCACGCTGCGGGCGCCGAGCCGTAAGGCCGGCGAATCGCCGTCGCGCTCGATCAACAGGCGCTCGGGACGGCCATCGAGAAGGATGACGCCGCGGCGCTCGCCGACGCTGGTGTCGAGGAAGGCTTCGCGGCGGCTCACGCAAGCGTCTCCGGAGCGCGCCAGCCCAGGCCGTTCAAGAGCGCCAGAGTCTCATAGAGCGGCAAGCCGACGACGCCGGTGAAGCTGCCCTGCAGGGAGGTCACGAAGGCCCCTGCCCTCTGGTGGATCTTGTAGCCGCCGGCGGCGTCCTCCCAGTCCCGGGAGGCGATGAACCCGTCCAGCTCGGCCTCGGTGAGGCGCTTGAAAGTGATGCGGGTCTCGACCACCCGGCCCGACGCCCGTCCGCCAGGCGCGACCACGGCGACGCCGGTCATCACCCGGTGGCTGCGACCGGACAGCAGCGATAGCATGCGCCGCGCCTCCGCCTCGTCGGCAGGCTTGTTCAGCACCCGGCGCCCCACCGCCACCAGGGTGTCGGAGCCGAGCACGAAGGCGTCCGGATGGCGGGCGGCCACCGCCGCCGCCTTCTCCTGGGCCAGGCGCAGGGCGAGCCGACGGGGCGTCTCGTCCTTGCCGGGCGTCTCGTCGATGTCGGAGGGATCGACCAGGTCTGGGTCCACACCCGCCTGTCTCAGCAGTTGGAGACGGCGGGGGCTGGCGCTGGCCAGCACCAGTCGGGGCCTGGCCACAGCGCTTACTTGAAGCGGTAGGTGATACGGCCCTTGGTCAGGTCGTAGGGCGTCATTTCGACGAGGACCTTGTCCCCGGCCAGCACGCGGATGCGGTTCTTGCGCATCTTGCCGGCGGTGTGGGCGATGATTTCGTGATTGTTCTCAAGCGTCACGCGGAACGTCGCGTTGGGCAGCAGCTCGCTGACGGTGCCCGGAAACTCAAGCAGTTCTTCCTTAGCCATACGGCCTCTCAGTAGGTCATTCCGCAAAGCAACACGGCCCGCGCACACGATTCGGAGCGCGAGCCGTGGCTCGATGGCGCGCCTTATAACGCATACGGGGGCGAAAGGTCGATGCTCTAACCGCCGGCGGTCGTAACCCGCCCGAACCGCCGCCTGATGCGGCCATAGAGTTCGTCGCGGACCTGGCGATAGGCGTCCAGCATCTGCTCGCGCGAGCCGGTGGCCAGGGTGGGGTCGAAGGTCGGCCAGTATTCGATGTCGACCGCCCTGCCCCGCGACAACTCCACCGCCCGGTGCTGGGCCTCTGCGGTCAGGGAGATGACCACGTCGAAGCTGTCGTCCTCCAGCATGTCGAAGGTCTTGGGACGGTGACCGGCGGCGTCGATTCCCAGTTCCTCGAGCACGGTGGCGGCGAAGGGATCCATGCCGGCCTCCTCCGGGTCGGCGCGCAGGCCGCAGCTATCGACGAAGATGACCTTGCCGTAGGCCAGCTTCATCAGCGCCTCGGCCATGGGCGAACGCACCCGGTTGAAATTGCAGGCGAACAGCACCGCCCCCGGCGTCGCGTCGAAAGCGTCCTTGGGGGCGCTCATCCCTTCCAATGCAGGGCGCAGATCAGGGTGAAGAGGCGCCGGGCGGTGTCGAGGTCGGTCTTCACCTTGCCCTCGAGCCGCGCCTGCAGCAGCGTGCTGCCCTCGTTGTGCAGGCCCCGGCGGCCCATGTCCAAGGCCTCGATCTGAGAGGGCGTGGAATTGCGGATGGCCGCGTAATAGCTCTCGCAGATCATGAAATAGTCGCGGATCACTGTCTTGAATGGCGACAGGGACAGCAGATGCGTCTGCGCGTACCCCGGGCCGGCGATCTGCATCGCCAGCCGGTTCTCGACCAAGGCGATCTTGACGTCATAGGGGCCTTGGTCCGCGCCGGCCGGCTCGAAATAGTTCTCTTCCAGCAGGTCGAAGATGGCGACCTGCCGCTCCTGTTCCTGGTCTCGCGAGGCGGCCGACAGGGACTCCTCGTCGAGCTCGATGCTCTGCAGGCGGTGGGTAGCTCTATCGGTCACGTCGACAGGATAGCGGGGTTCAGCCGCGCGGCAACCGCAAGGCCGCCGACAGGGCGTGGGCCGGCAGTCCTTCGGCCTCGGCCAGGGCGACGGTGTGTGGTCCCAGGCGCGCGAAGGCGGCCGCGTCGGCCTTGATGATCGAGGTGCGTTTGAGGAAGTCGAAGATCGACAGGCCAGACTGGAACCGCGCCGCCCGGCTGGTCGGCAGCACGTGATTGGAGCCGGCGACATAATCGCCGAGCGCCTCCGGCGTGAACCGGCCGAGGAAGATGGCCCCCGCGTGCCGAACCTGGTCGGCCAGGGAATCGGGATCGGCGGTGCAGAATTCGACGTGCTCGGGCGCGATGCGATCGACCAGGCCGGGACTGGCCGATAGTGGGGCGATGATCACCGCCCCATGGTCGCGCCAGCTGGCGGCGGCGTCCTCGCCCGTGGCCAGCTCACGCATGCGCCGGCCGATAGCGGCCTCTACCGCCTCGGCCAGGCCTTCGTCGTCGGTGATCAGGATCGACTGGGCGGCCGGGTCGTGCTCGGCTTGGGAGAGCAGGTCGCCGGCGATCCACTCGGCGTCATTGTCCCCGTCGGCGACCACGACGATCTCGGACGGCCCGGCCAGGGCGTCGAGGCCGACCACCCCGTAGAGCCGCCGCTTGGCTGCGGTGACGAAGGCGTTGCCCGGCCCGACGATCTTGTCCACCGGCCGGATAGGACCGGCGCCATAGGCCAGCGCCGCCACCGCCTGGGCCCCGCCGACCCGCCAGATCTCGGTGACGCCGGCTTCATGGGCGGCGGCCAGCACTGCGGGCTCGAGCCGTCCTGGCGGCGTGACCATGGCGATGCGGTCCACCCCGGCCACCTGGGCCGGCACGCAATTCATCAGCACCGTCGAGGGATAGGCGGCGCGCCCGCCGGGGACATACACCCCAACGCTCTCCAGCGGCCCCCAGCGCCAGCCGAGCTCGACCCCGGCCTCGTCAGTCCAGCGTTGGTCGGCAGGGACCTGGCGTTCGTGATAGGCGCGGATGCGGGCGGCGGCAAAGGCGATGGCTTCCCTGACCGCCGGCTCGCAGGCGGCGACGCCCTCGGCGATCTCCTCCGGCGACACGCGGATGGTTTCGGCGGTTAGATCGGCCCGATCGAACCGCCGGCCGAACTCCAGCACGGCGTCCAGGCCGCGAGCCTTCACCTCGGCCAGAATCTCCGCGGCCGCCGCGTCCACATCGGCCGGCTGCCCGCGCCGCTCATCGAGGAAGGCGGCGAAGGCGGATTCGAAGTCGGGGTCGTCGTGGCGAAAGCGGCGCATGGCGCTCACTTGGCGCCTTTGACCGCCAGATCAAGGCATTTCGACCTCAGAGATAATCGGCCGGCGTCAGGTTGACGGTCCGAACACCCGTCGCGTCCCTGACCTCCAGGCTGCTCGGGCTCCCGTTGACCCGCGCCAGCAGGGCGCCGAAGGTGGAGTTTCCGGTGATCCGGTCGCCGGGCTTGAGGCCCGCCGCCGCGCCGGGGCTGCCCGGCGAAACCAGGCGTACCTTGGCGCCGCCCCTGTCCTCGTCGAGCCAAAGTCCGGTGCGGCTGAGCGGCTCGAACCCGGTATCCCGGCCGTTGCGCCGGACAAACAGCTTCCGCCGCTTGGTGTCTACCGACAGGTTCATCCGCTGGATCGCCGGCAGGCCCAGGATACCCTCGTAATCGGCGAAATTGACGGCCTTGTCCGGCCGCACCGTCACCAGGGGACTGTCGAGCCCGACGGGTCCGACATCCAGGCGCGCCGCCCGGACGGTCCGACCGGGATCGGCGCCCAGCCCGCCAATGCCGATCAGCGGCGTGGGGGAGAAGGGCTTGTCCGCCGCCCACAGGCCCAGACGGCGACCGACGTCATGGCGCAGACTGACCGCCCGGGGGGCGCCGGTATCGACAATCAGCCGCACCGGCTGGCCATTCACCTTCACCGTGGCGGAGATCAGATGGGAGCCATTGACGTCCGGCAGGTCGTCGATGCTGGATTCGATCTCGGTATAGCCCGCGCGGTCGGCCAGGCCGTCGGGATGCACCCGCCATTCCAGCCGGTCGAAATCGAGTTCGCTGTCGGCGCTGGTAATCAGGCCGGCCCCCAGCAGCCCATCGCCGCCGCGCAGCTCGCTGCTGAGACCGAAGAGGCCGATCTCCGGCTGGCCCACGGCCCCGCCGAACACCGCATCCCGGGCCACGTAAAGCGGGAAGACCTTTCCGGCCAGCCGCACGTCCCGGACCTTCTTGAGGCCCAGCTTGGTCGCCAGGGTGGGCGAGATGCCGCTGACGACCGCGCCGGTGTCCATGACGAAGTTGAACGGACCCTTGCCGCCCAGCGTGGTGTCGATGTTCACACGGCCGTTCTCCAGCCGGATCTTGCCCACCGCGACCCGCGACTGGGCCAGGACGGGGCCCGATACGCTGACGGCCAGCCCTCCCGCCAACACGCCTCGTCGAGAAATCATACGCCGCACTCCATACGCTTATGCTCATTATGAGCGCGGTGGTGTGACGAGTTCAATCGCGGCGACGACCGGACATCAGTCCTCGTGCGCCGGTCGCCGCGGCGTGGGCCAGGGCGCCGAGACGTCGGCCAGGGCGGCGTCCAGGCATTCGACCTCGGCGCGCAGCTCGCCGCCGCCGGCGAAGGTCAGCACCACGACGCCCCCGGGCGCCTCGCCGGGTTCGAAGGTGACGCCCAACAAGGACAGGACCGCATCACGCGCCTCACGGCGCAGGCGGCGACTTTGGACCCGCATCACCCCGCCGAGCTGAAGGCCGCTGCGGATCCGCTCGCCCCCCTTCCCTTCCCAACGGAAGCGGTTGAAGCCGATGGTCAGCCGCCGAGCGGCCGGCTCGTAGGAAATGTCGCCGATCTTGGTGACCGCGTCCTGCAGGGCGGCCGAGATCACCGCCAGGTCGTCGGCGTCCTCGGCGAGCAGTTTCAGTCCAGGGGCCGGATCGCTCATTCCTCGAAACCGTCGCCCTTGATCCGGCGGACGTTGGCGCCGCACGCGTTGAGCTTGTCTTCCAGCCGCTCGAACCCGCGATCCAGGTGATAGACCCGGCTGACCGTGGTCTCGCCCCTCGCCACCAGGCCGGCGATCACCAGGCCACTGGAGGCCCGCAGGTCCGTCGCCATGACCGGCGCGCCCTCCAGCCGCTCGACCCCGCGCACCCGCGCCTCGCCGCCGGAGACGGTGATGTCGGCGCCCAGCCGGATCAGTTCCGGGGCGTGCATGAAGCGGTTCTCGAAGATGGTCTCGCGGATGACGCTTTCGCCCTCGGCCAGGGTCATCAGGGTCATGAACTGCGCCTGCAGGTCGGTGGCGAAGCCGGGATATGGGGCCGTGTCGACGTCCACCGCCTTCAGCCGCGCGCCGTTGCGCTTGATCACCACCCCGTCATTGGTGCGGGTGACGCCGACGCCGGCCTCCTCCAGCTTGACCAGCAGCGCCTCGATCAGGTCGGCGCGGGTGTTGGTCAGCCGCACCTCGCCGCCGGCCATGGCGGCGGCCACGGCGTAGGTCCCGGCCTCGATCCGGTCGGTGATCACCGCATGGGTGGCGCCGGACAGCGATTTCACGCCGACGATTCGGATCACCGGGGTGCCCGCGCCGCTGACCTCCGCGCCCATGGCGTTGAGGCAGTCGGCCAGATCCTCGATCTCCGGCTCGCAGGCGGCGTTGGACAGGATGGTTTCGCCCCTGGCCAGCACCGCGGCCAGCATGGCGTGTTCGGTCGCCCCGACCGATACGATCGGGAAGTCGATTTCCGCCCCGCGCAGGCCGCGCGGCGCCTGGGCATAGACATAGCCTTCATGCAGGTCGATCTGGGCGCCCAGGGCCTCGATGGCCTTCAGGTGGAGGTCCACCGGCCGGCCGCCGATGGCGCAGCCGCCCGGCAGCGAGACCTTGGCCTGGCCGTTGCGGGCCACCAGCGGGCCCAGCACGTTGAAGCTGGCCCGCATCTGACGGACCAATTCATAGGGCGCGAAGTGGCTGCGGATCGTCGGGGTGTGCAGTACCGATTCCGGGCCGTCCGGTCCGTCGCCTTCGACGATCTGGGTCCCCAGGTGGCTCAGCAGCTGGCCGAGGAACCGGGTGTCGCGCAGGCGCGGCATGTTGGTCAGCCGTAGCGGCTCGTCGGTGAGCAGGCTGGCCACCATCAGCTTGATGGCCGAGTTCTTGGCGCCGCTGATCGGAATTTCGCCGTTCAGCTTGGCGCCGCCCGTGATGGCAATGCTGTCCATCCAGTCCCTCGAAGTCGCGCCGGACAAGCGGCGCATGATCTGTGGTCGGCGTCATAGCGAGCGCAAGCCCCCCGCGCCACCAGGGCCTCTCACTTCCCCGTCAGCTTTCGGTCGGGGGCTTTGGCTTTTCCTGTGCAGGGCTCCGCGCCGCCGCCTTGCGCCGCCTTAGATTGGCGCGGAGCGCGGCCGCGAGCCGGGCTTCCTTTTCGACCTTGTCATCGGCGGATGTGGGGGGCGGTTTGGCCATGCGAAGAGGGGAGCGTTGCGACCTTTTGCGGTCAAGCCGATTTTTCCCTTTGCGCGCCCGCCGACTTTCGCTACTAGGCCCCCCTCACCTGGCCCGCCGCCGTAGCTCAGTGGTAGAGCGCATCCTTGGTAAGGCTGAGGTCGGCAGTTCAATCCTGCCCGGCGGCACCAGGTTGTTTCCCAAAAAAGCAAGCGCGCCCCTACGGGGCTCCGGCCCTACGGGATATTTCCGAACCGAATCTTCACCCGCCCGGGATGCGCCAGCTTCCGGTCGCGGGCGGCGGCGTACCCTAGAGCGATCAGCCAGCCGCTGAGCAGCCAGACGCCGTTGATCCGCAGCGCCCCATCCAGCCACAGCGTCAGCATCGGCAGGAACATCCACAGCACGCCCAGCAGCGGAATCATGATCCCCGCCCGGTGGCGCATGCCATCCTCGGTCAGCACGGCGTCGGCGACCGGCTCAACGATGGCCAGCAGCGCGACCAGAACAGCTAACCAAGCCTGGGCTGACGTGCTTCCGAAACCGGCGACCAGGATCATCGCCGCGATCACGCCGATGGCGATCGGCGGATAGAGGCGCAGACGGCGGGCCGGGGCGATGGCCGAGATCCTGGCCTTCAGGCCGCCCAGGCCATCCGTGAAGGCGAGGAGAGCGGCGACCGCGCCGAGGGTCAGGGGCAGCCATTGGTCGAGAGGGATGGCGATGGGCAGGAAGGCCCAGAACGTGGCCAGATAAACATTGCGCAGGATCAATCGGCCGAGCTGTTCGCCCGGTCCTTCGAGCGCCAGGTTCATGGCGCGGGCGCTGGCCGCGCTGGTGTCCCGTTCGCCGACGATCTTGGCCCAGACCACGGCGGCGAGGCCGAGGACCGCAACGGGGACCATCGCCGCCCATTCCCTGACCCCCAGGCTGACCAGCGCAGCCGCGACCAGCGGCGCAGTCAACGCGAGCGGCGCCCAGCCCCAGCGGATCCAGGGCGGCGCCGTGGCCTGCCAGGAGGCCAGCCAGCGGCTCCTGGGCCGGATGACGCCGTGGAAGATCCCAAGCCCGATCGCCACCGAGCAGACCAGGGTGCCGGCCAGCAACAGGAGAGCAATCTGGGGCGGGACGGCCTGTTCGCCGAGTGAGGCCAGCCAAAGCCATAGGCCAACCGGCGGAACCAGAGCCAGAAGGATGGCCCCGGTTCCGAGCCGAGGCCGGTCCGGCGCCCCGTCCCACCAGGCCACGGACTCCGCGTCGAGGTTCTGCATCAGGCCCGGTCGCTCGGTGCGGATGGCCTTGAGCACCTCGGCAACGTCTTTGGCCAGGCCCGGCCACAGGATCCAGCGCAAGGTGATCAGGCGAGTCGGTCGGCTCATCAGCGCGCGGGCGGCATTCTGGTATCGCGCGCCCTTCCGCAGCAGGTCACGGAGCTTGGTCAGATCCTCGTCGCGGGCCAGGGCCCCGTCACCGATCTGGCACCTTGGATTGTCAGCGTCGCGACGCCAGTTGAAGTGTTTGATCGCCAGCGGGATCAGGGCGTCGGCGTTGGGCAGGTTTGACAGCAGGACGTTCTCGATCCAGCCCTCGACCCCCGCCGCCAGGTCCAGGTTCTGCAGCGCCGGCATGTTCAGCACCCGGCTCAGCTGGCGCACCGCGGCGGTCTCATCAAAGGGCTGTGCCTGCAGCAGCCGTTCAAGTGTCTCGGCCGCCTCGCGCAGCGCCTGGCTCTCCCGCTCCAGTTCTCGGGCCAGCAGTTCCTCTTCCAGAGAGCGGGCCTTCACTTCGGGCTCAACCGGCGCCGGCGCCGGAGAGCGGATCAGCGGCTCCGGCCGCTCGCGCCGCGGCTGGGGGGCGTGCGGCGCCCCGTCCGGGCGGAACGCCACGGGCGGCGAATCCCCGGCGAATTCGAAGTCCTCCTCTGAGTCTTCATCTTCGTCACCGCCCTCCTCCGCCGCGAACAGGGCCTGGCGGCGGCGGTGCTCGGCGTACCATAGCGCCTGGTCATAGGCTTCGCGCAGGGCCTGGAAGCCCTTTGGATCATCTTCCGGCTGGGTGACCTTCAGCCGGCGGGCATAGGCGCGGCGGATAGCCGTGGGGTCGTCCGTCGCCTCGATCTGCAGCACATCCCAGACGCCGGGCCGGCTCACAGCCAGGTCTCGCCTTCCAGCATGTCGAGCGCCGCCAGCAGTTCGCCGCGCGCCGCTTCGATGGCGCGGGGATCCTGGGCGTCCAGCACCGCTTCGAAGGTGCGGATCATGAAACCGATCCGATCGCGGGTGTCGCCGAGGAACTTCTCATAGCAACGCTCGCCCCTGGCCAGGGCCGCGCGGTTGGCATCGGCTTCACGGGGGTGATGTTTCAGCGCCGCCAGCGCCGCTCGGCGCTTCTCGAAGTCGGGCGCCTTGGCGGTTTCCTCGTCAATGATCACCAGCTCGCGGCGATCCCCGGTCTTGGGCACATGGACGTCCACCTCCAGCAGGCCGTTGATGTCGTAGCTGAACCGCACCTCGACCGCGATCTCGCCGCGCTTTCCGGGCGGCACCTTGATGTCCAGCTCGCCCAGTTTGACGTTCTCGGCCACCTGCCGCGCCTCGCCCTGGTAGACCTTCATCCGCACGGAGGTCTGGTTGTCGGCCATGGTGTAGTAGGTGTTCACCCGGCTTGCCGGAATGATGGTGTTGCGCTCCAAGATCGGCGAGAAAATGCCGTCCCGCACAGTGCCATCCCGCCGCTCCTCGGCGATCTCCACCCCCATGCTGTAGGGGCAGACGTCGGTCAGCACGACCTCCTTCAGCGCCGCGTCCCGCGCCTTCAGACCGGCCTGCACCGCCGCACCCAGCGCCACCGCCTCGTCCGGGTTGATCCGGTTGGCAGGGAACCGGCCGAACATGCGCGTGACGGCCTTGCGCACCAGGGGCATGCGGGTGGCCCCGCCGACCATGATGATCTCGCCCAGGTCCGCCGCCTGGATGGTGCTGTCGCGAAGCGCCCGCAGAACCGGCTCGCGCAGCCGGTCGAGAAGCGCCGCGCAGCGGGTCTCGAATTCCTCGGCGCTGACCGTCCATTCGTGCGACTTGCCGCCCCAGGTGACGGACATGGTCGCCTGGGGATCGTTGGACAGCGCCCGGCGGGCCCGCTCGGCCGCCTCGCGGATGCGCTCGCCGACCAGTGCCGCTTCGGGATCGGACCAGCTGGGCAGGTCCTTCTCGCGAGCCTCCTTGAAGCCGGCGGCCAGCACCTCATTGAAGTCCTCCCCGCCCAGCCGGTTGTCGCCGGTCGAGGCCCGCACCTCGATGATCCCCTCGAAAATCTCCAGGATGGAGACGTCGAAGGTGCCGCCCCCGAGGTCGAAGATAAGGAAACGGGTCTCGGCCTCCAGTTCATGGATGCCGTAGGCCAGGGCCGCCGCGGTCGGCTCATTGATCAGCCGCTCGACCTTCAGCCCCGCCAGTTCCCCGGCCTTGCGGGTGGCCTTGCGCTGGCGGTCGTTGAAATAGGCCGGCACGGTGATCACCGCCTCGGTGACCTCCTGGCCGAGATAGGCCTCCGCATCGTCCTTCAGGCTGCGCAGCACCATCGCCGACAGCTCCTCGGGCTGGTAGCTGTTCCGACCCAGGGTGGTGCTGCGCTTGGAGCCCATGTAGCGCTTGAAGACGGTGGCGGTCAGGTTCGGGTGGGTGCTCATCCGCTCGCGCGCCGCCAGCCCGACCATGATCTCGCCGGTCTTCTCGTCGACGCTGACCGCCGAAGGAGTCAGCCGGTGGCCCAGGCTGTTGGGAATCAGCTCCGCCTGGCCGTCGCGCCAGACCGCCACCGCCGAGTTGGTGGTGCCCAGATCGATACCGATGATCACGTCGGAAACGCCCCCGCTACTTGTCGGCTGTTTCTAGCATCGGACAGGCCGGGCGCGGCAAGACCTGGCGTTCAGCGCGCGACGATCTCATGCTCCTGCACCAGGAAGATCGGCGATCTGGCCAGGTCGATGAACCGCTTCTCGTCCTCCAGCAGCTCCAGGCCGGCCGTGCGGGCGGCGGGATCGCTGTTGGCCAGGTCTTCCATGCGGTCCCACCACAGCTCCGCCACGCCGTCATAGGCCGGTGGCCCGGCCCGACTGGCGGCCAGGGCCGCAAAGGCCTCATCCGGAAGCGTATGGCTCTGGACGTAGCGCCGGATGCGCAGCAGCTCCGCCCGCTCGGCGACCAGCGGCGCGTGCACCTCGCGCCAATAGGTCTGGAATTCCGCCCGCGTCAGGTGCGGCAAGCGGGTCAGGCAGAAGGTAATCTTTATCATGCGCGTCTCTCCCTGCGGCCAGGGTGGCGCGGATTTCATCCAAGCGAAATCCCCGCCGCCTGTTTCCAGGCGACGGGGATCCTGTTCCAAGCAGCGGGGGTCCTGCCTTTAGGCGAACAGGTCGGGGATGGTGGTCTGCGCCGTCGCCGGGCCGCCGGCGGCGCCATAGATGGTGTCGATCGTCACCCCGGCCAGACCGATAAAGCCGGTGCTGAGCTGGGCCACGGTCAGCTGCGTCGCCGAGTTCACCAGCAGGGTGAAGTCCGCCACGCGGTCACCGTTGGTGTCGCCTTCGATGATATAGCCGTACGTGGTCCCGGCGGCGGCGCCGTTCTCGTAGCTGGTCGCCATCTGGCCGTAGGTCCGGATGGTCATCTGGCCCGCCGTGCCCGTCAGGTTGTCGACGATCACGAAGTCCTGGTCGCCCATGGCGCGGGTCGAGGCATCGACGCCGCTCAGGTCGATCCGGTCCCGTTCCGCGAAGCTGTAGTCATAGATCACGTCAACGCTGCCACGCGCGACCGAGCTGTCAGCCTGGTCGCTGTAGAGAAAGGTGTCGGCCCCCGAACCACCCTTCAGCCGGTCGGCCTGCAGGCCGCCGTTCAGGGTGTCGATACCGCCTCCACCGAAGATGGTGTCGGCCCCCTGCCCGCCGGACAGGACGTTGTTCACACCGTTGCCGATGATCTGGTTGGCGAGGCCGTTGCCGGTGCCGTTGATCGACGCCCCACCCGTCAGGGTCAGGTTCTCGACGTCGGTCGACAGGGTGAAGCTGACCGACGAGAGCACCTTGTCAGTGCCGGCCCCGACATTTTCGCTGACTACGTCGCCGAGGTTGTCGACGATGTAGGTATCATCCCCATCGCCGCCGCTCATCACGTCGGCGCCCGTTCCGCCGTCGATCAGGTCGTTGCCACCGCGGGCGTACAGACGGTCATTACCGGCCAGGCCCTTGATCTCCTCGGACGCGTCAGTCGCGAAGATGGCGTTGTCCGCCGCCGTGCCGATCAGGGGGTTGTAGGCGCCGTTGACGGTCACCGACACGCTGCCCACGTCGGTGTTGCCGCCGGTGGCCGCGTCACTGATCGTGTAGCTGAAGGTCTCGACCAGCGACTGGCCGGGGCCGATCGCCGCGTTGGTCGCCGCGCCAGGGGTGAACACTAGGTTGCCGTTGGCGGCCAGACGGACGGTCGAACCCGACGCCAGGGTCACATTCTGGCCGACACGGATGGCGATACCCTCGACGTGGGTCACTCGCAGCGTATCGCCCTGCAGGTCGGTATCGTTGGCCAGCACGTTGATCTGCACCGCGACCGGTTCGGTGGTGGTGGCCGTGTCGTCATTGGCGACCGTCTCAGCCGGGACAGCGAGACTTGCGGCGTAGGAGATCATATTGACCGCGAAATCTTCCCAGGCATTGTCCGAGCCGGGGTCGGCGTTGCTGTAGTGAACAGCCGGCGCGGTGGTGTAGATGATCGTGCCCGACCCATAGGGGAAGCTGAAGGCCGTGACCTCATCGGGGTTGTCACGGGTCATCAGGATCTTGGCCCCGGGCGGAAGGCTCGAGGCAACCACATAGCCGTGGTTCGAGGAGGTGCCGTTGTCGATGCTGGTGTCGGTGACCGTGCCGTAGGGCGTCGAAGCGATCAGGGCGCCATCTCGACCCAGGTTCATCTCCACGTCGTGGGAATCAGTGATAACGCGGATGTCGATACCCGTGCCGGCGAAGAGCGCGTTGGGGTCGCCGGACTGCAGCCAGTCGTTGAAGAACAGCACCAGACCGTCCGACACGGCGTCCAGCACGTCCGCCCAGTTCGGCGGATAGGGTCCGCCGAACTCCGTCTCGAGAACCAGCACATCCAACGCCGCGAGTTGGGCGGGCGTCAGGGTCGTGACGCTGATGGCGTTGTGGCCCAATTCGACGATTTCGTCCGCCTGACGCGCATCACCAGCGCCAAGACGCGTATTCAGATAACCAATATCAGCCATCGTGCTTTTCCAATCCTGTGTGTGCAGATGGCCGATCCGGCGACCCCATGGGTCGCTCGGTGCAAACGGCCATCATCTCGGACCCCCGAAGATGGGCCTAAGGGCCACCCGAAGCGCGCCGCCGACAGTGATAAAAATTGATTGTATTCAATATTTTATGGCAGCATCCAACGAATCCACAGGCGTTGAAACTGTTCCGTACCCGGTGCAATTGCGTAGAAGCTGTCAGCCCGACACGCGGACTTTCGCCCAGCCGGTTGACTACCGGCTACTGGGGTCCGACAGGATACCTGTCGCCCGCGACGGGCAGTCGAGGACAGCAGCTGGGGCCATGGACGCCCCTCTGCGCCTCCTCAAGATGGGTAATCTTTAGTCACGGCTTGCGGCCGGCAAACAGTGAAAAAAACTGGCTCAACCCGGATTTTTTCGCGCGCAGTCCGGCAGGTTCTAGCCCCGCGATCGTTTGCGAAGTTCAGAGCCACAGACGCCAACGGCCGCGCGATCTCTCGCGCGGCCGGGCCAAGGTTCGCCTCCTCCGGGACTGGAGGAATGTTCCTTATGGTCAGAAGAACTCTGGGATCGTGGTCTGCATCGCCGCAGGGGCGGATGCGTGGGCCCCGATGCTGGTGATGTTCACCGCGGCCACCCCGATAAAGGCGCTGCCCAACTGGGATACCGTGAGGGCGGCCTGGCTGTTCAGCAACAGGGTGAAGTCGGAAACCCGATCGCCGTTGATGTCCGCCTCGATGATGTAGCCATAGGACGACGGCGCGGCGACGGGGCCCCCGTCTTCCGACCGGATGCTCAGCAACCCGTAGGTCTTGATGGTCATCTGGCCTTGCACGCCCGTGAAGGCGTCGACGATGGTGAAGTCCTGATCGCCGGCCTTGCTGGTCTGGGCGTCGATCAGCTTGAGGTCGATCTTGTCCTGCTCGGCCACACTGAAATCATAGATGATGTCGGTGTTAACGCCCGGGCCCCTGACCGGAGCCCCTTGGGCGCCGCCGGGAAGGGACGGAACCGTGACGGTCGCCTGGCTCTCGCCGTGCGCCTTGTAGACGAAAACGTCCGCGCCGGAGCCGCCCATCAGGTCATCCCCGCCGTTGCCGCCGTAGATGGCGTCCGCGCCGCCGCCGCCGAAGATGCTGTCGTGGCCCGCCATGCCGGTCAGGGTGTTGTTCACCCCGTTGCCGGTGATCTCGTTGTCGGTGGCGTTGCCGATGCCCTCGACCGCCGTGCCGAGCAGGACAAGGTTCTCGACCGCGGCGCTGAGCGTGTAGGACACCGATGACCGGACGGTGTCGATCCCATCGCCGGTGTTTTCACTGACCTGGTCGCGGGTGCTGTCGACGATGTAGGTGTCATCGCCCGAGCCGCCGCTCATGATGTCGACGTCCAGCTGGCCGCCGCCGCCTCCATCGAGGATATCGTTGCCGGCCCCGCCGTACAGGCGGTCGTTGCCGCCCTTGCCGTTCATTTCATCGTCGAAGGCGGTGCCGTTCAGCACGTCGGCCCCGTTGGTGTAGCCCTTGATGATGGTGTAGCGGCCGTTGACGGTGACCGTCACGCTGCCCTCGTCGGTCAGACCGCCAGTGACGGCGTCCGCGATGGTGTAGCTGAAGGTCTCGGTTCCGGTCTGACCGAGGTTCAGCTGGTTCACTGTCGGGCCGGAAATATAGACCAGCGTGCCGGCGACCGTCAGCTGCACGGTGGAGCCCGAGGCCAGCGTCACGACCTGGCCCGGCCGGACCGCCATACCGTCGATGTGGGTGATCCGCAGCGGGTCGCTCTCGGCGTCGGTGTCGTTGGCCAACACGTTGATGATCGCCGGCGTGCCTTCGTTGATGGTTGCCGTGTCGTCGGTGGCAACGGGCGCGGTGTTCAAGGGCGGCTGAGCCTGACCGAGCGTCAGGGCGTGGGCCAGGATGTTGACCCCAAAGTCTTCCCAGACGTTGTCGGACCCCGGATTGCTGTTGTTGTAACCGCCGAAATCGAGCGGAACACTGGAGTAGATGATCGCACCGGCCCCGTGGAACACCACGAAAGCCGTCACATGGGTCGGGTCGTCGGTGGTCATCAGCACCTGCGAACCGGCCGGCAGGCTCGAGAGCAACGCGTAGCCGTGGTTCGAGAAGCCCCCGTTATCCAGGCTGGTATCGGTGACCGTGCCGAAGGGTGTTGAGGCGATCTCGGAACCGTCGGTCCCCAGCTGCATGGCGACAGAAAACTCGCGCGTGAAACTAATGCTCGTCCCGGCCGGCATCAGGTTCGCCGCATCGGTGACGTAGCGGTCATGGATCACCACGACCAAGCCGTTGTTCACCGCGGCGAGAACGTCCGGCCATGCCGCCAGAAGACCGGCGTCGTAGCCGCCATTGTCAGGGTTCTGGACGAGCAGCACGCGCAGCGGCTGCAGCGTCGTGGCGGTCAGCGAGGTGACGTTGACCCCTGTCTCGCCGACTTCGACGATCTCGTCGAGCTGGTTGGCGTTACCCGCCCCGATTTGCATATCGTAATAGCCGACGTCGGCCATGGTCGTCTCTCCCGATCGATCGTGCACATGGTGCTGCGAGCGCCCTCGTCAGGGTCGCTCGAACTCAACGCCAGCGTCTTGGAACCCCCCAAGATGCCGGGATTTGCTCACGCGATTCGCGACTTAGCAAGCCCGCAAAACGTTGTGCGATAAAGGGCTGCACTCGTTTTGAGGGCAATTCGCCCGACGGGCGTTATTGACCCTGGACGAGCCTCGCGCCGAAGAAGCCGGCCGTTGCGATGGAGGCGGTAACGAAGGCGCCCCAAGCCAAATCCGCCGCCACGATCGTCCAGGAAAAGCCCTTCAGCGTGGCCATGTTGGTCAGGTCATAGGTGGCGTAGGCGACGAACCCGAACACCGCGCCGAATATCAGCGCCGTCGTCCAGGACCCGCTCTGCAGCGCCGGCTTCACGGCGAAGAACACCGTGCCCGCCAGGTAGATCAGGTAGAAGGCCACCGCCGCGCCCATGTTGGGCTTTTCGAGCAGCAGCGGACCGATCTCACGCTGGTAGAGCTTCTGGGCAATCACGGCGAGCCAGAGGAAATCCAGCGCGATGAAGGCGAGCCCGGAGGCGACATAGGCGGCGGCGTATTTCAGCATCGGTTTCTCCCAGCGCAAGCCAAGCTAGACCGATCAACGCCGCCGCCAAGGGCCGGTTCAGCGCTACTCCGCCGCCAGAGCCATGGCCGCGCCGGCGGTCAGCGCCGTCTTGGCCGCCAGCTCCTGCTTGGCGGCCTCGTACTCGGCCGAGAAGCGGGCGACCAGTTCGCCGGCCGTGGGGATGTCCTTCAGCGCGCCGATGCCCTGGCCGCAGCCCCAGATGTCGCGCCAGGCCTTGGCTTCCTGGTTGCCGCCCGACCCGAAGTTCATCTTCGACGGGTCGCTGACCGGCAGGTTGTCGGGATCCAGGCCGGCGTTGACGATCGACGGGCGCAGGTAGTTGCCGTGCACGCCGGTGAACAGGTTGGAGTAGACGATGTCGCTGGCCCCGCTCTCGACGATCATGTCCTTGTAGCCCTGCTGCGCGCGGGCCTCCTGCGTGGCGATGAAGGCCGAGCCGATATAGGCCAGGTCAGCCCCCATGGCCTGCGCCGCCAGGATCGAGCGGCCGTGGGCGATGGAGCCCGACAGGGCCACCGGCCCGTCGAACCACTCCCGGATTTCCTGCACGAGGGCGAAGGGCGAGGTGCCGCCGGCATGGCCGCCGGCCCCGGCCGCGACCGGCACCAGGCCGTCGGCGCCTTTCTCGATGGCCTTTCGGGCGAAGCGGTCGGTGATCACGTCATGCAGCACGATGCCGCCCCAGCCATGCACGGCGTTGTTCAGGTCCTCCCGGGCGCCCAGCGAGGTGATCATCACCGGGACCTTGTATTTGGCGCACAGCTCGACGTCCTCCTCGAGCCGGTTGTTGGTCTTGTGGACGATCTGGTTGACCGCGAACGGGGCCGACGGCAGGTCGGGATTGGCCTTGTCCCAGGCCGCCAGCTCCTCAGTGATCTGGGCCAGCCATTCATCCAGCTGGCTGATCGGCCGCGCGTTCAGCGACGGGAAACTGCCGACCATGCCGGCCTTGCACTGGGCGATCACCAGCTCCGGCCCCGAGATGATGAACAGCGGAGAGCCGATCACCGGCAGGCGGAGGCGGTCGCGGAGGACGGGCGGCAGAGCCATGGATCATCACCTTGGGGCAAGTTGGTATACACTGTAAATATAACACCTGTTTGAGCCGCGCAACGGTGTCCTTGGGGCAGGTTCCTGTTCGCCGCCACCTATCCCTTCTTCCCGTCATCCTGGCCGGAGCGCGAAGCGCGGAGAGCAGGGACCCAGGGGTGCGTGATCTCGATGTTCGACGCAACATTGCGTCTGGTGCGCGCCCCCCCCCTAGGTCCCGGATAAGCGCTGCGCGCTTTCCGGGATGACGGGGACTAGGGTGGGTCCAGTTCCCTACCCTTCGAGCCGAAACACCGCCGCGGGTCCCCGCCCCGACCCGAAATCCACCACCTCATAGTCCGCCAGCCGAACCAGCCGCCCCGACGGCAAGGTCCGCCGCCAGGGATCGCCAATCAGCACCTCAGTCCTCGCCGCCCGGCAACGCGCCAGAAACGGCAGCACCCGGTCCGCCAGCGCCGCCTCGTAGAACAGGTCCCCGACCAGCACGAGGTCCGCCTCCGGCGCCTCCCTGTCCAGAAGGTCCCCTGCCCTCGCCTCAAGGCTCACCCCAGCCAGGCCTGCGTTCAGCCGCGCCGCCACCACCGCGAAAGGATCGACGTCCACCGCGGTCACCGCGCTCGCGCCGGACAACGCCGCCACGATCGCCACCAGACCCGACCCCGTCCCCAGGTCCAGAACGCGCCGCCCGGCCACGGTCCCCGGACGCTCCGCCAGATACCGCGACAACGCCAGCCCGCCGCCCCACAGGTGCGCCCAGTACGGCGAGCCCATCGCCGGATACCGCTCGCCAAGCGCTCGCAGGCCACTCGCCGGCCCCGCCAGATGCAGCCGCACGCCTGGGCAGCCGGCGACCTCGCTCACCGGCAACCGTTCGCGGATGAAGGCTTCGATGTCGCTGTCCATGGTCCCTTCGGGCGCTTGACGCTCCTTACGTCACGGGCGCATGACGCCCGCGTCAACTGCACTGCTGGAGCCGCCGCCTTGCCCGTTCTGTCCCTGGCTGACGACTTCCCCGCCGCTCCCCGCGAGGAGTGGCTGTCCCTGGTCGAAAAGACCTTGAAAGGCCAGTCCTTCGAGGACGCCCTGATCTCCCGCACCGGGGGCGGCCTGTCCATCCAGCCGCTCTATACCGAAGGCCCCGCCAACCCCCGCGACCTGCGTCCGCGCGACGCCACGCGTCCCTGGGACCTGCGCACGGTCGTCGCCCATCCGGACCCCGCCCGCGCCAACGCCGACATCCTCAAGGACCTGGAACAGGGGGCCGCCTCCGTCCTCATCCGCATCGACCCGACCGGCCAGGACGGCGTCGCGGTCGCCTCGTCCGAAGACCTGGCCCGCGTCCTCGACGGCGTGCTGCTCGACCTCGCTCCCGTCACCCTCGACGCCGGCTTCCTGGGTCCAAAGGCCGCCGACTGGCTGGCCACCCTGGCCAAGGGCGCGCCCAACGCCCCCCTCGCCTTCCATATGGACCCGTTGAGCGCCTTTGCCCGCACCGGCGCCTCGCCGGGGCCGATGGAAAGCCACCTGGTCTCCGCTGCCACCGTTGGCGCCCGCTTGCACGCTGCCCATCCCAAGGCCGGGCTGATGCTTGCCAGCGGCACGGTGGTCCACGAGGCCGGCGGCGGTGAGTCGGAGGAGCTGGCGGTGATGAGCGCCGCCGCGGTGGCCTACGCCCGCGCCCTGGTCCGCGCCGGCCTGTCGATGAAAGAGGCCTTCGGGGCCATCACCCTCGGCGTCTCGGTGGATGGCGAGTACTTCACCAGCATCGCCAAGGTCCGCGCCGCCCGCGTCCTCTGGGCCCGGATCACCGCCGCCTGCGGCGTCGAGCTGCCGGCCCGTGTCGAGGTCCGCTCCTCGCGCCGGATGCTGACCCGCAAGGACCCCTGGACCAACCTGCTGCGCCTCACCGCCGCCGGTTTCGCCGCCGCCGTTGGCGGGGCCGACGCCATCGTGCTCGGCGCCTACACCGACGCCATCGGCCTGCCGACCACCTTTGCCCGCCGCCAGGCCCGCAACACCCAGCTGGTGCTGATGGAAGAGGCCAACCTCGGCCGCGTCGCCGACCCGGCCGGCGGCTCCGCCTATCTCGAGACCCTGACCGACCAGATCGCCCGCGCCGCCTGGGGCGGCTTCCAGGCCATCGAGGCCGAGGGCGGGCTGATCGAGGCCCTGTCCAAGGGCGTGGTCGCCAAGGCCGTCACCGGCACCCGCGACGCCTGGCTGAGCGCCCCGCGCAAGATCCTCGGCGTCAACGCCTTCCCAAACGCCGTCGAGGCCCCGGTCGAGGTCGAGATCCCCGACCCCGCCGCCTTCGCCAAGCCCATCCCGGACCTGCGCATCCCCGGCCCATCGGCCAGCTGCCCGGCCCTGCTGCCCGTCCGCCTCGCCGCCGCCCACGAGGAGGCCTGAAATCATGTCGACCTTCCCCAACTTCGCCGACCTTCCCTTCGACGCCGACCTGAAGGTCTCCACCCCGACGACGGGTGAGGCCTGGGAAACCCCCGAGGGGATCGCTGTCGCGCCATCCTACGGCCCAGAGGACGTGGCCGAGCTCGACTTCCTGCAGGGCTATCCGGGCGTAGCGCCCTTCCTGCGCGGCCCCTACCCGACGATGTACGTCACCAACCCCTGGACGGTGCGCCAGTACGCCGGCTTCTCCACCGCCGAGGACAGCAACGCCTTCTACCGCCGCAATCTGGCCGCCGGTCAGATGGGCCTATCGGTGGCCTTCGACCTGGCCACCCACCGCGGCTACGATTCCGACCATGAGCGGGTGAAGGGGGATGTCGGCATGGCCGGCGTGGCCATCGACAGCATCCTCGACATGCGCACCCTGTTCGACGGCATCCCGCTCGACAAGATGAGCGTCTCGATGACCATGAACGGCGCCGTCCTGCCGATCCTGGCCCTCTACATCGTGGCGGCCGAGGAACAGGGCGTTTCGCCGGAGAAGCTGTCCGGGACCATCCAGAACGACATCCTCAAGGAGTTCATGGTCCGCAACACCTACATCTATCCGCCGCTGCCCAGCATGCGGATCATTTCCGACATCTTTTCATACACTTCCGAGAAGATGCCGAAGTTCAATTCCATCTCGATCAGCGGCTATCACATGCAGGAGGCCGGCGCGACCGCCGACCTGGAGCTGGCCTACACCCTGGCCGACGGCATCGAATACGCCCGCGCCGGCGTGGCCGCCGGGATGACCATCGACCAGTTCGCGCCGCGCCTCAGCTTCTTCTGGGCCATCGGCATGAACTACTTCATGGAAGTGGCCAAGATGCGCGCCGCCCGCCTGCTCTGGGCGCGGCTGATGAAGCGCGAATTCGACCCCAAGGACAGCCGCAGCCTCTCCCTGCGCACCCACAGCCAGACCTCCGGCTGGTCGCTGGCCGCCCAGGACGTGTTCAACAACGTCTCCCGCACCGCCGTCGAGGCCATGGCGGCGGTCAACGGCCAGACCCAGTCGCTGCACACCAACTCCCTCGACGAAGCCCTTGCTTTGCCGACGGATTTCTCCGCCCGGATCAGCCGAAACACCCAGCTGTTCCTGCAGCTGGAAAGCGGCACCACCCGCGTCGCCGACCCCTGGGGCGGCAGCTACTACGTCGAGCGCCTGACCCACGACCTGGCCGCCCGGGCCCTGGAGCATATCGAGGAGGTCGAGGCCCTGGGCGGCATGGCCAAGGCCATCGAGCAGGGCCTCCCCAAGCTGCGCATCGAGGAGGCCGCCGCCCGCACCCAGGCCCGCATCGACGCCAATCGCCAGAGCGTGGTGGGCGTCAACCGCTACCGCCCGGAAGTCGCCGACGACATCCCGGTGCTGAAGGTCGACAACGCCGCCGTCCGCGCCGCCCAGCTGGAAAAACTCAAGCGCCTCAAGGCGGAACGCAACGAAGCTGAGACCCAGGCCGCCCTCCAGGCGCTGGAAGACGGCGCGCGGGGGACCGGCAACCTGCTGGCCCTGGCCGTCGACGCCGGCCGCGCCAAGGCGACGCTCGGCGAAATCAGCTATGCTCTGGAAAAGGTCTTCGGCCGCCACCGCGCCGAGATCAAATCCATCCAGGGCGTCTACATGAAGGAAGCCGGATCCAACCCCGCCGTGGCCCGCGCCAAGGCCATGGTCGACGCCTTCGAACAGGCCGATGGCCGCCGCCCCCGCATCCTGATCGCCAAGATGGGCCAGGATGGCCACGACCGTGGCCAGAAGGTGATCGCCACCGCCTTCGCCGACCTCGGCTTCGACGTCGACATCGGCCCCCTGTTCCAGACCCCCGCCGAAGCCGCCCGCCAGGCGGTGGAGAACGACGTCCACGTGGTCGGCGCCAGCTCCCTCGCCGCTGGCCACCTGACGCTCGCCCCCGAGCTGAAGGAAGAGCTGGCCAAGCAGGGCCGGCCGGACATCATGACGGTGATCGGCGGCGTCATCCCGCCCCAAGACTGGCCGGAGCTCGAGAAGGCAGGCGTCGCGGCGATCTTCCCGCCGGGCACGGTGATCGCGGAAGCGGCCATCGACCTGCTGGAGAAGCTGAACCGTCAGCTCGGCTACGAGCAGGCCAGCGCGGCTGAGTAGATCGTGAACCGGCAGACCTCGGCTGGAAGAGTCGCGGCAGCGATCGCCGTGGGCTCCCTGATCGGCCCGTTCTGCGTTCTGATGATCGTCGGCCTCGTTGGACCACCGACCGAGACCTGGGAAGAATGGCTGTTTCTGCTCCTGTTGTCTTTGATCCTCGGATCGCCGATCGCAGCCGCTGCCATAACGGTCCTTTTTGGCCCCCTCTGGATTATCCATCACCGGCGTCGTGGCCGGCTGGGCGCCTTTCTCCTCCTGGCAACGCTGGCCGCGTTTGTTATGGCCAGCATGATCGCGCTCTACCTGCTCAGCTTGTCCGGGCCGTCTGAGCCGCTTGTCGCCATCGGGATCATACTGGCTTTGACGGCGGCCGGACTCCCGACCGGCGCCATTGTCTGGTGTATCGCTTACGGGCTCGGCAGCGATGACCCCCAGCCGCCGGCGAGGGGTTGACCCTCAGGTTTGTTGCCGGCGCAGAAATCGCAACTGACACTTCACGGTTTCTGCATGGCTCATGGCCGCGCCCTGCAGCCTTGGTCGCGAAACTGTTCTCCGCCGTTCGGAGATCGCCATGTCCCCTCACCTCCTACCTGTCCGCCTCGCCCTCGCAGCCGTTACCGCCTGGCTGCTGCCCTCGCTGATCCTGGCCAACATCGTCATGGTCGGCGACGCCTTCACCGCCAACGGCCCGGACGCCGACATGATCAGCGCCGCGGCCACCGCCTGGATCGCCGGGCCGGTGATGGGCCTGCTGCACGGCTGGCCATTCCTGCTGGCGGCCTTCGCCGGCTGGGCGCTGCTGCATCACTGGAAGCTGGCCAGCGCCAAGACGGCCGCCGGCCTTGGCCTGCTCTGCGGCTTGGCGGCGGGCATCGTGCTGAGCGATGCCAACGGCTTGGGCGTGGAGACCGGCTGGTTGTTCGCCGCCCCGGTGATCGGCATGGTTACCGGACTCGCCGTCTGGTGGGTCGCCTACGGCACGGGCGCAAAGGAGCAGCAGGCATGACCCGTTCCCGCCAGCGCACAACCGCCCTGCGTGTCCTGCTCGCTATCGCCTTCGTCTGGCTGACCGCCTCCTATGTGATGGGCGCCGCCTTCGTCGTCCCGGTCCTCATGGGGGGCGCGGAGCCGGGTCCCAACAACGTCATCTTCTGGCTCTTCAGCTTTCCAATGGTCGGCGGGATCGTCGGCGCGCCCTTCCTGATCCTGGCCGGCATGGCCTGGTTCCTGCTCCACCGCGCCGGCCGCGCCACCGCCTGGCTGGCCACGATCAGCGGCGGAGGCGTCGGCATGGCCCTCGCCGTGGTCCTGTTCGCTTTCTTCGGCGCCCCGATCCCGCCGATGATCACGGCCCTGATCTCAGCACCCCTGATCGGCTGGCTGGCCTGGCGCATAGCCTACGGCGGCGCTCAGCCCGAAACCCCCGCCGTCGCGGCCGAAGCCTTCAACTGATCCCGGTCATCCCGCTGTCCACCGCCAGCGTCTGCCCCGTCACATAGACGCTCTCGTCCGACAGGAAGAACAGCGCCGCATAGGCCACCTCCCACCCCGTCGCCTGACGACCGAACGGCACCGGCGCCCGGCCCCGGCTCGGCCGGCCTTGGGTCGCCGCCCGGCCGAGCGGCGTATCGACCAGCCCCGGGGCGACAATGTTGGCCCGCACGCCCTTGCGCGCGCCTTCCAGCGCCACGTGCCGCATCAAGCCGCCCAGCGCCGCCTTTGATGCGTCGTACGCCGGCAGCCGCGATCCGGCGACCAACCCGGCGATCGAGCTAATGAAGACAACCGAGCCTCCCGACTCCATCGCCGGCAGAGCCTCGCGGCAGCACAGCATAGGCCCCCGAAGGTTGATCCCCAGGACCTGGTCCCACTCCTCGGTCTTCACCGCCGACAGCCCAAGACCGCCCAGGCCGACCCCGACGTTGCAGACCATGCCGTCCAGCCCGCCCATCTCGCGCACCGCCGTCTCGACCATGGCCGCCACGTCGGCCTCATGGCGGATATCCGCGCCGATCGGGACGCTGTTGCCGCCCTCGGCCGCGATCAGGGCGACCGTCTGCGCCGCGCTGGCTTCATTGCGGTCGGCCACCGCCACCGCCGCGCCTTCTCGCGCCAGCAGCAGGCTCATCGCCCGGCCGTTGCCGACCGGATCGGTCTCGGCGTCAACCGTCCGCTGCCCGCCGCCGACGACCAGCACCCGCCGGCCGGCCATGCGGCCGCGTCCCGGCGCCCGACCTTCCGATTCCGCGCTCGGCGGCCGGATATAGCGTTCGTCGTCTGCCATGCGGCGATCCCCCTGTCTTGTCGTTAGGGGCAGTCTCGCGCGCCGACGGGCGGCTGTCTAATGGGCGAACTTGCTGGGGCCCTTCTTGCGGGTCCGCTTCTTGGGCGACACATCCTCCGGCGCCCCGTGCCTGTCCTCGATGTCCTTCTGCAGCGCGGTCGCGGCCAGCATGTGGCCCTGCCACAGGAAGTCGACGGCCGAGCCCAGGATCGGCACCGCGCTCGAACCGCTATCGACCAGGAGGTAAAAGACCATCCGCAGGAAGGTAGCCATACCCACCCCGGCCCGAAGCGCCTCGAACAGCAGGAACAGCGCCCCGCCGATGCTGTAGACGGTCCCGGCCACGGGCACCCAGGTCAGCAATCCGTCCAACCCGACGCCGAACGGCCCGATCCCGATCACACGGTCGGAGATGGTCTTGATCGCCTCGGCGGATTTCCAGGCGCTGTGGGCGCGTTCACGGCTCATGCAGCCGGAGCGTATAACGCCACTACCGGTTCCGACCAGCCCTGTTAACGCTGTTACCCGAAATCAGCCCTGCGGCGGAATCGACGGCACGTCGATCGGCTTTTCCTTGGCCCCATCGCCGCCCAGGAACACCACTCGCCGGCTTTCCTTGCCCTGGCGCACGCGCGCCATCAGGTCGCGGTACTCGACGGTCCCCATCGCCTCGGCGCGGGTCCCCTCGAAATAGATGGTCTCTTCCATATGCTTCAGAAGCAGGTCCGCCGCCCACTTGTGCCCGGTGAAAAGGGCGTCGGCCACCGCACCCGCCTTGCCGAACAGCGGCGCCAGGGTGTCGACGGCCAAGATGGCCGCCATCTGCAGCAGAACCATCACCGAGGCCCGCGCCCGCACGCCTTCGAAGATCAGCAGCGCTCCGGCCAGGCCGCTGTAGGCCACGCCCGGATTGACCTTGCCGATCGGTGGCAAGAGATTCAGCGCCGCATCCAGGCCGACGCCGAATGGCCCCACGCCGACGACGTTGTCCGACAGCTTCTTGATCCGCTCGATGCTCTTGCGGGTGTTGTGCAGCTCAACGTGGGTGCGGGCCAGGAACATGATCGACTCCGAGGACGCGGTGGAGCCAATCCGCCCCCCTTGGTCGCCACTCTGCCCTATAGTTTACGAAAGTTGAATGCCGCCGCCGCTGGATTCCCCCCACGCGGGTCAGCTTGACCATTCCGCCCGCCGTCTGCCGCGCAATCCGGCGAGCCACCGGCTTCCCCGAAGCCCGGCAACCGCCTAAAGCCACGCCATGCGGCCCGACCTAAACTCCCTCGCCGAACGCATCGTCGCCCGCGACCGTGCGGCCTTGGCCCGCGCCATCACCCTGGTCGAAAGCCGCCGCTCCGACCATCAGGCCGATGCCCGCGGCCTGCTGCAGACCCTGATGCCTCACACCGGCGGGGCTCAGCGGGTGGGAATCACGGGCGTACCCGGCGCCGGCAAGTCGACCACCATCGAGGCGCTGGGCGGCAACCTCACCGCCGCCGGCCACCGAGTCGCCGTCCTGGCCGTGGACCCCAGCTCCAGCCGCACCGGCGGTTCCATCCTCGGCGACAAGACGCGGATGGAGCGACTCGCCTCCGACCCCAACGCCTTCATCCGCCCCAGCCCCAGCGCCGGTGAGCTCGGCGGCGTCGCCGCCCGCACCCGTGAAGCCATCCTGCTGTGCGAGGCCGCCGGCTTCGATGTGGTCATCGTCGAGACGGTCGGGGTCGGACAGTCGGAGACGGTCGTCGCCGACATGGTCGACATCTTCCTGGCCATCCTGATCCCCGGGGGCGGGGACGAGCTGCAGGGTATCAAGAAGGGCCTCATCGAGATCGCCGACCTGATTCTGATCAACAAGGCCGACACCGACCCCGCCCGCGCCGAGCGCAGCGCCCGCGAATACCGAAACGCCCTCCACATCCTCACCCCGGCCCACCCCGACTGGACCCCGCCGGTGCTCACCGCTTCGGGCCTCAACAACGCCGGCCTCGACCAGCTCTGGGCCCAGGTCCAACGCCACACCGAGGTGATGACCGCCAACGGCCAACGCGCCGCCCGCCGCGCCGGCCAGAACGGCCGCTGGATGTGGGCCATGGTCCGCGACCGCCTGCTGCGCTCCTTCCGCGAAGACCCGAACGTCGCCGCCCTGGTCCCCGATCTCGAACGCCAGGTCCTGGCAGGAGGGGTCCCCGCCTCCGCCGCTGCGGACCGGTTGTTGGCGGCGTTTGGGCGCTGAACCCCCTTTTCCGATCTCGCGCCCCAATCCGGTGGATGCTTCCTTGGCGCCCTGCAAGGAGGCTTGGATGTCATCGCTGCTGACGCTCGTGCTGCTGCTGGTGGACCAGGCGCCCGCCGCCCCGATCAACTGGGACTATCGCCCGCCGGCCACCCCGCCCGCCGCCGCCCCGGCAAAGGCGGATGGCGAGGACGAAGACTGGGGAATCGAAGCCTTCCGGGCTGCAGCGCCCGCCAAGCCTGCGCAGGCCGAGGCCCGCGAGGCCGCCAACCGCGCCGCCATCGCTCGCGCCGAACAGGCCCGCCAGGACGCCGCCGGCGCCTGGCCGGAGCCTGCAGAGAAGACCATGACATGCCGAGAGACCCCGACGGGCCTCGTCTGCGGCACGTCGGAGAAGGCGATGGACGAACAGGAGCGGCTCACCAAGGAGCGGCTCGACGCGCTGGAGAGGGATGACCCGTAAGGCCCCAGCCCAGAGCCTTAGCCTTGGACCAACCGCTTGGCCTGCGCCACCCAGGCCTCCCGCGCCACCCGGCCCATCAGCTTCAGCTCCTTGTCGAGCGTGGCGATGTCCGCCTCCGTCAAGGCGGCGATCTGTTCGAACCGGGTGATGCCCTTGTCGGCCAGCATGGCGGCCATCTTCGGCCCGATGCCGGTCATCACGGTCAGGTCGTCAGCCGCCTTGGCAACCGCCACCGGCGCTTCGATCACGGTCTCGACAGCCGCCTCCACCGGCTCGGCCACGGCCTCGACAACCTCGACCGCCGCATCGGCCACGGCTTCCACAGTCTCCGCCGCAAGCTCGACCGGCTCCAGCACCGCCTTCTCGGCGGCCGCCACGACCTCGGGCTCGGGCTTGGGCAGCACCTTCGGTTCCGGCAGCACGGCTTCCAGGTTTGTCGGCCGCATCCAGCGGGTGGCCCAAAACATCGCCGCGCCAACCATGGCCGCGCTGCCGATCATCAGCCAAAGAGGAGAGGCCAGGCCGACCGGCAGCCGCAGGGCGTTCTCGCTCGTCGCATCGAGTTCGGGGGTCTTCAGGGTGAGGGTCATCGCGCGCTCCGCCATCCACGGGCGGCCGGGGTCATGCCGCCGTTGTGCGTTGCAGCATAACACAGCCAGGAATTTCGCAAATGCGAAATATCAGCCGTTCAGCCGCCAGGCCTCACCCCTGCCCTGCCCTTCGCCCAGCCCCGCCACCCAGGCGCAAACCTCGCCCAGCGGCCCCTCCAGCCCGGCCGGCGCCCCGGCGATCACCAGGGCGCAGCCATTCATCTTCATCGGATCGTTCAGCGGCCGCAGCCGGCACTCCGCCACCAGCGCGTCCGGCGCGATCGGCTCGATGTCCCGCAGGAAGGCGTCGAAGGTCTCCATATCCTTCAACGGCAGCCAGGCTGCCAGACACGCCCAGGGGTTACGCCGCTTCACCTCGCGCCAGGTCTCCACGATCCGCCGATAGTCGTCCGCCCGCTCGAACGGCGGATCGATCAGAACGAACGCCGGCCCCTTGGCCCGCCCGGTCGCGGCCACCGCCGTCTCATAGCCGTCGGCCTGCCGCGCCTCCGCCTGCCGCCAGGGCGCGAGGGTCTGCTCCAGCAGCGCCAGATCATCGTCACGCAGTTCGCACGCCGTATAGAGGTCCTGCCGCCGCAGCCGCGCCGCGATCAAGCTCGGCGAACCCGGATAGAACCGCACGACGCCGTCCGGATTGCCCGCCCGCACCGCGGCCTTCAGCCCGTCGAACACCCCCGGCGCGCCATCATCCGCCATCAGCCGGAAGATCCCCTGCGCCGCCTCCCCCGTCCGCCGAGACAGCTCCCCCTCCAGGTCGTACCCCCCGGCCCCAGCATGGGTATCGACGATGTTCAGCGAGTGCTCCCCCGCCTGCAGCGCCTCCAGCAAAAGCAGCAGGCCCGCATGCTTCACAAGGTCGGCGAAATTCCCGGCGTGAAAGGCGTGGCGATAGTTCAACGGCGGCCTCCGGAACAACGACGCCTCCCGCCACGTTGGCGTGATCACAGGAGGGGCGCGATGTCCGGTCATCTCAGAACGCGCGGCCCCGTCAACCGCCAAGGTGATCGCTGACATGCCGCTCGACACCGCCAACCTCCCGGAAGACCTGCCCGAAGGCCTCATCTACTGCAGCGACGAGGGCCCCGGCATCCGCCGCCGCAAGACCGCCAAGGGCTTCACCTACCTCGACGACCGCGGCGCCCCGGTCACCGCCGCGGCCACGATCGACCGCATCGAAAAGCTGGTCATCCCGCCCGCCTGGACCGACGTCTGGATCGCCCCCCGCCCCGGCTGCCACATCCAGGCCACCGGCCGCGACGTGAAGGGCCGCAAGCAGTACCGCTATCACGACGACTGGCGCGCCCACCGCGACGAGGGCAAGTATGGCCGCGTCGCCGCCTTCGGCCGCGCCCTGCCCGCACTTCGAAAGCGCGTCGAAGCCGACCTGCGCAAGCGCGGTCTGCCCCGCGAAAAGGTGCTGGCCGCCGTGGTCAGCCTGCTGGAACAGACCCTGATCCGGGTCGGCAACGACGAATACGCCAAGACCAACAAAAGCTTCGGCCTGACCACCCTCCGCGACAAGCACGCCAAGCTCAGCGCCGCCGGCGGCCGCTTCGAGTTCGTCGGCAAGAGCGGCAAGACCCACAGTACCGCCTTCCACGACCGTCGCCTGGCGCGCATCGTCAAGGCCTGCCAGGACCTGCGCGGCCAGCGGCTGTTCCAGTACCAGGACGAAACCGGCGAGATTCGCCCGGTGATGTCGGGAGACGTCAACGACTACCTCCGCGCCGCCACCGGCCAGGAGTTCACTGCCAAGGACTTCCGCACCTGGGCCGGCACCCTTGAAGCCGCCCGCATCCTCTGCGTCCAGGGCGACACCACCGCCACCAAGGCCACGGTGACCGCCTGTGTGAAGGACGTCGCCAAGCGGCTCGGCAACACCCCGGCGGTCTGCCGAAAAGCCTACATCCACCCGGCCATCACCGAGGCCTTCGAGAAGCGCACGCTGGCGGTGAAACCCGGCAAGTCGGATCGGGCGTTCGAAACCGCGGTGATCCGTCTGCTGGAGAAGGTCGCCTAAGTAGAAATCCGAGTGAAACCTGACGCCAAGTCACCCTTCCCTTCCCTGCAACCACCCCTAAACTGATCGCCAATCACTCAAGGACGTCCGGGGAGGGACGCATCACAATGGCCGGTCGGAAACTGCGCTTCGGCGCCTTCATCGCCCCCTTTCACCCGCTGCGCGAGAACCCCACCCTCGCCCTCGAACGCGACATCGAGCTGGTCCAGCACATGGATCGCCTGGGCTATGACGAGGCCTGGATCGGCGAGCACCACTCGGCCGGCTATGAGCTGATCGCGTCCCCGGAGCTGTTCATCGCTACCGTGGCCGAGCGCACCAAGCACATCCGTCTGGGCACCGGCGTCTCCTCCCTGCCCTACCACCACCCCCTGATGCTGGCTGACCGCATCAACCAGCTGGACCACATCACCCGCGGCCGGGTGATGCTGGGCTGCGGCCCGGGCGCCCTGCCGTCGGACGCCTTCATGATGGGCATCCCCGTCAGCGCCCAGCGCGACCGGATGGACGAGGCCCTCGACGTTATCGTGGCCCTGCTGCGCGGCGAGGAGGTCTCCAAGAAGACCGACTGGTTCGAGCTCAACGAAGCCCGCCTCCAGATGAACCCCTATAGCCGCCCCAGCGTCGAGATTTGCGCCGCCAGCCAGGTCTCGCCCACCGGGGCCAAGGCCTGCGGCCGCCACGGCATCGGCATGCTCAGCATCGGCGCCACCCAGTCGGGCGGCTTCAACGCCCTGGCCTCCAACTGGGCCATCGCCGAGGAAAGCGCCGCCGACAACGGCAAGACCGTCGACCGCAATAACTGGCGCCTGGTCGGACCGGTGCACATCGCCGCCACCCGCGAGGAGGCCCGCGCCCAGGTCCGCTTCGGGCTGGAAGACTGGCTCTACTACTTCCGCGAGGTTGCCGCCCTGCCGCTGGCCCCGTCCGATGGATCGGACCCGGTCGACGCCCTGGTCAACTCCGGCATGGCCGTCATCGGCACGCCCGACGACGCCATCGCCCAGATCGAGCGGCTTGAAAAACAGTCGGGCGGTTTCGGCGCCTTCCTGATGATGGATCACAACTGGGCCGAATGGGATAACAAGAAGAAGTCCTACGAACTCTTCGCCCGCTACGTCGCGCCAAAGTTCCAGGGCCTTAACGAGAACCGCGAAACCAGCCTGAAGTGGGCCGCGGAAAATCGGCCCCGCTTCATCGGCGAGGCCATGGCGGCCGTCGGCATGCGCGTCGCCCAGCACATCCAGGAAAAAGGCACGGACAACATCCGCCCCGAAATCCTCGCCGCAATGGGCATGGACAAGAAGCCGGAATAGTCGCCTGGGGACCGGATCGCCGCCACGCGGCGTTCCTGTCCCCGGTCAGCGCCGGCGCTGGACCCATTCCTGCTCCAGCCGTCCGGATCGCGCCCGCTGAACCGTCGGCGCTGATCGGGGACAGGTAGCGCGCTGGCGCGCGCAACCGGTCCCCATAATTTTTACCCGGACGAAATTCCAAGGTCGTCCCACCGCCTCTCCGCCCCCCAAATCGACCCGTCGTTGGTGTAGGTTTTGCGGGCTCATCGTGGGCTACAATCCCAGCTCATCGACCTACACCGCGGGCCACACCCCAGGCTACCGCCAGCACCTCTCGGCCCACACCCAAGGCACTGATTCTCCAAATCAATACCTCCCCAGCGGATCGATTTTCCCTCCCCCGCCCGATCAACGGGCTATAATCGTAGCCCGCTTCGCCAAGCCTCCGAGCCGAGACGGCCGCCCCGGAACCCACTCATGCCGTCCCTGTCCGCCTATCTCCGCCGGTTCTGGCCCAACCCCGCGCCGCTCCCGCTGGCCGAGCGCCTCAAAGCCTTCCTCGGCGCGCTAATCGGCATCGCCCTGACCGGCCTGGTCACCCACCTGGCGATCCCTGACGCCGGCGCCCTGCCCCTGCTGATCGCCCCGATGGGCGCCAGCGCGGTGCTCCTGTTCGCCGTCCCCGCCAGTCCGCTGGCCCAACCCTGGTCGATCCTCGGCGGCAACGTCATCTCGGGCCTGGCCGGCGTCACCTGCGTTATGCTGATCCCCGACCCCACTCTGGCCGCCGCCGCCGCGGTGGCCAGCGCCATAGTCCTGATGAGCCTGGCCCGGTGTCTCCATCCGCCCGGCGGGGCCGTGGCCCTGACCTGCGCCGTGGGCGGCCCGGTCGTCCACGCCGCCGGATACGGCTTCGTGCTCGTCCCGGTCGCGCTCAACTCGCTGCTGCTGCTCGCCGTCGCCCTGATCTTCAACAACCTGGCGGGCCGCTCCTACCCCCACGTCGCCCATGCCCCGCCGCCGGCGCCGCACGGCACCGCCGATCCGCCGCCCGACGTGCGCGTCGGCTTCACCCTGGCCGACATCGACGAGGCCCTGCGCCGCTACGGCGAGTTGCTTGATGTCTCTCGCGAAGACCTCGACGCCCTGTTCCGCCAGGTCGAGGTCCAGGCCTACCGCCGCCTGCACGGCGAGATCCGCTGCGCCGACATCATGTCCCGCCACATCGTCAGCCTGGCGCCGGAAGACGATCAGGCCCAGGCCCGCGACCTCCTCGCCGGCCACGACTTCCGCTCCGCTCCGGTCCTCGACGAGGCCGGCCGCCTGCAAGGCCTGATCACCCGCGCCATCCTGCTCACCGGCGGCGAAGGCCCCGTCGGCGCGGTCATGGACATCGACCCGCCCACAGCCGGCCCGGCAACGCCCATAGACGAACTCCTCCCCGTCCTCTCCCACGGCGAATGGCGCGAGGTGATGATCCTCGACGACACGCGCCGGGTCGTCGGCATGGTCACCCAGACCGACCTGCTGGCGGCCCTCTACCGGGCGCGGGTGGCGGAGGCGGTAGCCGTCACGCCATCGACGGATCGACCAGGATTTTCACATGCGCCTCGGGATCGCCAAGGTCCTTGAACGCCTGCGCCACGCCGCTGAGTCCCACCTTGCCGGTGATCAGCGGGGCGACGTCCAGCCGGCCCTCGGCGATGTCGTGCAGGGTCGCCGCGAAGCTTTCCGGCGTGTAGCCGAGCACGAACTTCATATCGAGCTGCTTGTTGATGCACAGGGACGGCTCGATCTTGTCGGCCTCCATGCAGACCCCGGCCACCACGATCTGAGAACCCGGCGGGCATCCCTCGATGACGCTCTGCAGCACACCCGGCGAGCCGACGCACTCGAACACCACCGACCGGCCCTTCAGCTGGCCGCTCATCCGCGCCATGGCGTGCTCCGCCAGGCTAGCCGGGACGCCAAAGTCCTTCCACTTCAGGTGGGGCGAGCCCTCCGCCGGGTCGACCACCACATCGGCGCCCAGCTTTTCCGCCAGCCGACGCCGGGCCGGCGAGAAGTCGGCGGCGATGATCGGCCCGTGCCCGCGCAGCTTCAGCGCCGCGATCACCGCCAGGCCGACCGGCCCGCAACCCAGCACCAGCGACGCGCTCCCCGGCTGCAGATCGGCCTGCAGCACCGCATGCGCGCCGACCGCCATCGGCTCGGTCAGGGCGGCCAGGTCAGGCTCCAGCCCATTGGGCACCTCCAGCAGCATGGCCTCGGTCAGGGCCATGTACTCGGCGAACCCGCCGGGGAAGGTGTTAGAGTATCCGACCGCCTCGAACCCGTTGGGCCCGAAGGTCATCGGGATGGAGACCACCCGCGTCCCCGGCTTGAACCGCCCGCCGCCCGACCCGTGCTCGATCACCTCGGCGCAGAACTCGTGGCCGAACACCATGTCGGCCTTGGGGTCCATGCTGTCCCGCCCGCCCGCCTTGCGGGTAAGCTCGACCATGTGGTCGAGGTAGTGCAGCGCATGCAGGTCCGACCCGCAGATGCCGCACAGCAAGGTCTTGACCAGCGTCTGTCCGGGCCCCGGCGTCGGCGTCCCGATCTCGTCGCAAACCAGCTGTCCCGAACGGCGAACCACGGCGCGCATGATGTCTCTCCCAAGGCCGTCTCGGCGGCTTGGCAAGCAGGTTATCGAACGCAATCTCCGCGTGAAGGGGCGCCGTGGCGGAAGGGATTCGAGAAAATTCAGTTCCGCCCCCCTTGGGGGCGGGGGACCGCCCGCGAAGCGGGTGGTGGG
>NZ_JAAALA010000070.1 GCF_009905535.1 Caulobacter sp. SLTY
GCAGGTCCTTGCCGTCTCCGCCATCAAGGACGTTGGCCCCGTCATTGCCGGTCAGGATGTTGGCCAGGGCGTTGCCGATGGCGTCGATGTCGGCCACACCCGAAAGCGTCAGCCGTTCGAAGTCCGCGGCCAGGGTCCAGGTGATGGTCGAGATGACCGTGTCAGTCCCCTCGCCGGGGTTCTCGCCGACCGTGTCACCCAGGTCATCGACATAGAAGGTGTCGTCGCCCAGCCCACCGATCATGACGTCGGCGCCCAGGCCGCCGTTGAGGATGTCGTTGCCCTCACCGCCGTCCAGGCTGTCGTCTCCGTCCAGCCCGCTCAGGACGTCCGCGCCGCCCTGCCCGCTCAGGTCGTCGGCGCCCGCGCCGCCGTCGTAGAGGTCGTCCCCCGGCGTGCCGATCTCGATCACGGGCGCCGGCGCCGAGGCCCGGCCGAACACCACATAGCTGGCGCCGGAGCCACTGCCGTTCGGGTCCGCGGCCCGGGCCCCGATGATCAGATCGTCGATGCCATCGCCGTTGACGTCCCCTGCCGAGGCCACGGAAACGCCGCTCATGTCGTTTGCCGCGACTCCGGAGATGAGGAAGCCGTTTGTCCCGTCCAGGGTCGACAGGTCGAGATCGGCCGCGAACCCTGCGCCACGGCCGAACACCACATAGCTTGCGCCGGAGCCGCTGCCGTTGAGGTCGGCGCCCCGAGCCCCGATGATCAGGTCGTCGAACCCATCGTTGTTGACGTCTCCGGCCGAGGCGACCGACCAGCCAGTCTGGTCAATCGCCGCGACGCCGGAGAGGCTGAAGCCGTTGGTTCCGTCCAGGGTCGACAGGTCGAGGCTCGCCGCGAAGCCCGCGTCGCTGCCGAACACCACATAGGCGGCGCCGGAGTCGACGCCGTTCGCGTCGGCCGCCCGAGCCCCTATGATCAGGTCGTCGATGCCATCGCCGTTGATATCCCCCGCCGAGGCGACGGAACTGCCGGCGATGTCACCCGACGCGACCCCGTCGATCCGGAAGCCGTTGGATCCATCAAGGGTCGACAGGAGAAGGTCGGCCGCGAACCCCGCGTCGCTGCCGAACACGACATAGCTGGCCCCGGCATAGGAGACGTACGCATCGGCGGACAGGACCCCGATGATCAGGTCGTCGATACCATCGCCGTTGACGTCTCCGGCCGCGGCGACCGAAACACCGCTTTGGTAACTCACCGCGACCCCGGGGACACGGAAGCCGTTGGTTCCGTCGAGGGTGGAGAGGTCGAGATTGGCCGTGAAGCCGGCGTCACTGCCGAACACCACATAACTGGCGCCGGAATACGGTCCATTCGGATCGGCGAATGGAGCCCCGATGATCAGGTCGGCGATGCCATCGCCGTTGACGTCTCCGGCCGAGGCGACCGAATGGCCACTCCGGTCGCCCGCCGCGACGCCCAAGATGCGGAAGCCGTCGGTTCCGTCGAGGGCCGACAGGTCAAGGTTGGTCGCAAAGCCCGTCTCACTCCCGAACACCACATAGCTGGCGCCAGAGTTGCTGCCGTTGGGGTCGGCTCCCACCGCCCCGATGATCAGGTCATCGATGAGATCGCCGTTGACGTCCCCCGCGGCGGCCACCGACCAGCCACTGGTGTCACCGGCCGCGACACCGGAAATGCGGAAGCCGTTGGTCCCGTTGAGGCTGGACAGGTCGAGGTTGGCCGCAAACCCCGTGTCACGACCGAACACCACATAGCTTGCGCCGGAATTCGCGCCATTCGGGTCGGCGTACCGGGCCCCGATGATCAGGTCGTCGATGCCGTCGCCATTGACGTCGCCCGCAGAGGCGACCGAATAGCCGCTTGCGTCAGACACCGCGACCCCGGAGATGCGGAACCCGGTGGTTCCGTCCAGGCTGCTCAGCTCAACAACCGCGGGAAAGTCGGCCATAGGCCCTCCGAAACGCCACGATCGTCCCGCGATCGCTCAATACTCAAAGTGAGCAGGGACACTTATCAGCTTGTTTTCGGAGGTGACAAGGCGCGAGAGCACCGTAACGGACGCCAAGACCGAGCGCACACGAACAGGACGGGCAGGAAGACCAGGACCGTCGGCACGGTCAGCTTGGCCGGTAGGGCGGCGGCGCCTGTCAGAGCACCCAGCCACCGGTATCGCCGGTGACATCGCCGTTGATACGCAGGCGGTAGTCGGCGACGCGATCCCCGTCGATGTCCAGCAGCACGGTGGTGATCCCGCCGGCGAAGCCCAGGCTGATCCTGCCGGCCGTGCCGTCGAAGGCCCCGAAGCTGAAGGCGTCATTGACCCCGCCGGTGGCGGCAACGGCGTCGATGTCGGAGAAGTTCAACTCGTCCTGGCCGATGGCGTAGTCGCTGATGGTGTCGGTCTCGATGGTGCGGCCGCCGGGGTTGCTGCTGGTGAACACCGACTCCTGGCGGATCAGGAAGATGTCGTTTCCGCCCCCGCCCACCAGGGTGTCGGCGCCGGTCCCGCCGATCAGGAAATCGGCCCCCAGGCCGCCGCTCAGCAGGTCGGCGCCCCCGCCGCCGCTGAGGAAATTGGAGCCGCTGTTGCCGGTAATCTGGTTGGCCTCGTCGTTGCCGGTCCCGCCGATGTCGGCGGCGCCCTCAAGGACAAGCCGTTCGAAGTTGGCGCCCAGGGTCCAGGTGAACGTGGCTTTGACGATGTCGCTGCCCTCGCCGGCGGCTTCGACCAGCGTGTCGCTCAAGTCATCGACGATGTAGGTATCGTCGCCCAAGCCGCCGGTCAGGGTGTCATTCCCGGCCCCGCCGCGCAGCACGTCGTTGTCTCCGCCGCCGAACAGCTGGTCGTTGCCGTCGCCCCCCTGCAGCTGGTCGGCGCCCGCCTCGCCGTTAAGGATGTCGGCGCCGGTCCCGCCATCGAGCGTGTCGATCCCCGCACCGCCATAGAGGGTGTCGTCGTCCGCGCCGCCCGACAGGATGTCGCTGGCGTCGCCGCCGTAGAGTTCGTCGTTTCCGTCACCGCCCAGCAGCTGGTCATTGCCGTCATCCCCGGCCAGGTCATCGAGCCCGCCGTTGCCGCGGACGATGTCATTGCCGCCGCCGCCCGACAGGGTGTTGTCGCCGCTGTTGCCGCTGATCTGGTTGGCCAGGCTGTTGCCCGTGCCGTTGATGTTGGCAGAGCCGGTCAGCTCCAGGTTCTCGACCTCGGCGCTCAGGGTGTAGGTGACGCTCGCTCGGACGCGGTCACTCCCCTCGCCACCTACCTCGGTGATCTGGTCGGAGATGTCATCGACGAAATAGGTGTCGTCCCCCGTCCCTCCGGCCATCTGATCGGCGCCACCGCCGCCGTCCAGCAGGTCGCCGCCCGCCCCGCCGATCAAGTCGTCGGCGCCCAGCCCCCCGTACAGCAGGTCCTTGCCGTCTCCGCCATCAAGGACGTTGGCCCCGTCATTGCCGG
>NZ_JAAALA010000071.1 GCF_009905535.1 Caulobacter sp. SLTY
GGGCGGGCTTTGGACGATGGGGGCGTTGTTGTTCGGGCTGGCGTTGGCGCTGGCGACCGACGGGTCGGCCCCCTCGACCGTGCCGGAGAAGCTGTTCATCGTGGCGCTGTTCGGCGGCTTTGCGGCCTTGCCGGGGATCGGGGCGCTGATCGTCGGGCTGGTGCCGCTGCGCGGGCGCAGGGCGGCCCGGTAGAACCCGCTTCGGGATCACGACCCCGCAAATGGCTATCGACAGCCCCCGCCACCCGTGCAAACTTGCCTTTGTAATTTCTTGCGGGGTTCGGTCCATGCGTCGTTTTCTGCTCGCCGCCAGCGCGCTCGCGCTTCTCGCTACCGCCGCCTCGGCTCAGGAGCGGCAGCTTTCGGTGACCATCTACAATGGCGGGCAGAGCCTGGTGGAGGACACCCGGACCGAGCCGCTGAAGGCCGGGCGGCAGCGGATCGAGTTCAAGGATGTGTCGCCGCAGATCCGCAGCGAGACGGTGACCCTGTCGGCGCCGGGCATCCAGATCATCGAGCAGAACTTCGACTACGACCTGCTGAGCCCGGAGGCCCTGATGCAGGCGGCGGTCGGAGAAACCGTGACCATCGTGCGGACCAATCCCGGCAACGGGGCGCAGGTGAGCGAGCGGGCCAAGGTGCTGGCGGTCAACAACGGGGTGGTGCTGCAGGTCGGCGACAAGATCGAGATCCTGCGCCAGGACGGGGTTCCGACGCGGGTGATCTTCGACAAGGCGCCGCCGAGCCTGCGTGCGCGGCCGACCTTGTCGGTGATGGTGGATTCGGCGAGCGCGGGGGCGCGGCCGGCGCGGCTGACCTATCTGACCAATGGGCTCGACTGGAGCGCCGACTATGTGGCGCTGTTCGATGAGAAGAACGGCAAGATCGACGTGCAGGGCTGGATCACGCTGAGCAACACCTCTGGCGTGGCGTTCGAAAACGCCGAGGTGCAGCTGGTGGCCGGGAACACCGGGGGCGGCATCACCTACAGCCCGCCGGCGGTGACCTCTGCCGGGACGATGACCGGGGCGCCCGTGCCGCTGGCCGACTACTACCTCTATCCGCTGAAGGAGCGGACCACGATCGCCGAGAACCAGACCAAGCAGGTCAGCTTCCTGGACGTGATCGGGGCGCCGGCCCGCAAGGCCTATCGGATCGATTTCGGGGGCTTCGGCAGCCGAGAGCAGCCGATCGCGGCAGCCGTGCGGCTGGAGTTCGCGGCCGGCGGCGGCCAGCCGCAGCCGATGCCGGCGGGAACGGTGCGGTTCTATGTCCGCGACCAGCAGGGCAATCCGAAGTTCATCGGCGAGAACAACATCGGTCACACCTCGGCAGGCAGCGACCTGTCGATCCAGACCGGCCAGGCGTTCGATGTGACCGTGCAGCCGACCGTGGTGTCGACCGACAAGCGCAGCACGACCAAGACCCGCTATGTGATGAGCTATCTGGTCCGCAACGCCCGGGCCGAGCCGGTGACGGTGCAGATCCGCCAGGGCGGACTTGGTCGCGACGGGAAGCTGATCGAGGAGAGCCTGAAGTCGAAGCGGCTGAACGCCCAGACGCTGAGCTGGGACGTGCCGGTGCCGGCCAACGGCGAAACCACCCTGACCTTCACGGTCGACAGCGGCTATTGATCCGATGATCCGCTCCGGGATCATGATCCGTGTCTGGGGACTGGCCCTGGCCGGGATGCTGCTGGCGGCGCCGGTACAGGCGCAGCGGGCGGTGGCGGTATCGCCGCGTCCGGATGAGGTGGCGCTGACCATCTATCAGGACCCCAGCCCGACCGGTTACTACAACGGCCGAGCGGGCCTGGCCCTTGTGACCGAATGGCGGACCATCGAGGTCCCGGCCGGCGAGAGCAAGGTCAGCTTCGAGGGTGTGGCGGCCGGGATCGTGCCGGCGACGGCAGCGCTGGACGGGCTGCCGGCGGATGTGGCCGAGCGGAACCAGGACTACAACCTGATGAGCCCCGGCTCCATCCTGGCGGCGGCGATTGGCGAGCCGGTGCGGCTGGTAAGGACCAATCCCCGGACCGGACAGGAGACGGTGCGCACCGCCATCGTGCGGTCCGGGCCGCGCGGGGTGATCCTGGAGGTCGATGGCGGGTACGAGGCCTTGGGCTGCAGCGGCGATCCCGAACGGCTGGTGTTCGACAAGATTCCCGACGCCCTGGCGCCGGAGCCGACCCTGTCGATGGTGGTGCGGGCCAAGGAAGGCGGCCGGTTCAAGGTGCGGCTGACCTACCTGGCCGTGGGGCTGAACTGGAAGGCCAACTACGTCGCCAATGTGCGGCCGGACGGAAAGACCCTGGACCTGACCGGTTGGATCACCCTGAGCAACGACAGCGCCACGACCTTCACCGACGCGCCCACCCAGGTGGTGGCGGGGACGGTGTCGCGCAGCTGGCGGACGGCGGCCAAGGTTGTCTCCGGCCAGAGGATCGAGTCGGCCTGCTGGCCGACGGGGCTGAACTTCACCGACGAGATCGTGGTGACAGGCAGACGGGTGGAACGCGCGCCGGTCATGGCCATGGCCCCGCCGCCACCGTGGTCGGGAAGGGCAGGGTGTAGAGCTTGTAGTCGCCTAGTTCCGACTGCTCGGCCTGTGG
>NZ_JAAALA010000072.1 GCF_009905535.1 Caulobacter sp. SLTY
CAAGCGTGCGGGCCGCTTCGGCGCGGTAGAAGGGCTCGAACACCCGCTCCAGTTCGGCGGGCGGGTCGGGATAGAGACCGTCCAGTCGCTGACCGTCGAGGCCGACGCCGTGGCCCTGAAGCGCCTGTTCGCCAACCTGGTCGATAACGCCGTCAAGTACGGCGGCGAGGCCCGCATCCGCCTGACCCGCGAGGGCGATGAGGCGGTGACCCGCGTCACTGACGCCGGCCCAGGCCTGCCGCCCGCCGAACTGGAGCGGGTGTTCGAGCCCTTCTACCGCGCCGAAGCGGCCCGCACGCTTGAGGGCGGCGTCGGCCTGGGACTGGCCGCCGCCCGCTCCATAGCCCGCGCCCACGGCGGGGATGTGACCCTGGCCAACCATGGAGCCGGGCTGACGGCCACGGTGCGCCTGCCCCTGCCGAGAGGGGTTTGATTTCACGGCGGTTTCCAGTTCGGCCAGTTTGGTTTCAGCGTGAAACACGGCACGCACACTGCAGGTCACACAGCCGGCGGCGCCCCCTGCCGCCGAGAAGGAGACCTCCCATGCAGATATCCAGCCTGATGTCGTCCGGCGGCGCCGAGGCGGCCCTGGCGATGCGCCAATCGATGTTCAAGTCCGCCGACGCGGATGGAGACGGCAAGCTGAGCGCCACCGAGGCGCAATCGATGAAGCCTTCCGGCCCACCGCCGGGACCGCCGCCGGCCATGGCAGGCGGCACGATGGGCTCGCTCCTCCAGGCGCAGGAGGAGTTCCAACGCCCGAGCCTCGAGGACCTGTTCGCCGAGGCGGACGCGGACGCCGACGGGTCGCTGACCTTCGATGAACTGGAGGCCGCCGGCTCCAGGCGCATGGAAGCCCTGCAGGCGACAAACGAAGCCCAACCCGCCGAGGCGACCGGCGCCATCGACTGGGAGGCGCTGCTGGCGGCGCTGACCGAGGAGAAGGACTCCGAGGCCGCCTGAGCGATCTGCGTCATTCCGGCCGCCGCGCCGGGATGACGCAGATAATTTTGCCGCTTGACGCCCTGCATTACGGGCGTAGTCTCACCTGATGGCCCGTGAACCCGTCCAGATCACCAGCGCCGAAAGCCAGGTCATGGAAGCCCTGTGGCGCAAAGGCGCCTGCACGGCCGATGAGCTGGTCGCCGAGGTCAAGCAGGCCCAGGATTGGGGCGACGCCACGGTCAAGACGCTGATCAACCGCCTGCTCAAGAAGTCGGTCATCCAGTCGGAGCGGGCGGGTGGACGCCACCAGTACCGCCCCCTGGTGCAGCGCGACGAATACGTCAGCAACGAGAGCCAGGGCCTGCTGGATCGGCTGTTCGACGGCGAGCTGGCGCCGCTGATCTCCCACTTCGCCGAGCACCGCAAGCTGAGCCCCCAGGAGGTGGCCCGGCTGAAGGCGCTGATTTCGGAGATGGGCGATGATGAGTGATCTGTTGATCACCCTCGCCAAGCTGAACCTGGCGGCGGCTGCCGCCATCCTGATTGTCCTCGTCCTGCGTCGCCCGATCCTGCGACTGTTCGGCGCCCAGGCTGTCTATGCCCTGTGGCTGATCGTGCCGTTGGCCGCCGCCGCCAGTCTGCTGCCGCCGATGCGCACCGTGACGGCCGCCGCCTCCGGCCCGGACCTGGCCCATATCATCGAGAGCCAGCCTTGGCTGTCCGGCGCCGCCATCCTGGCCTGGCTGTTTGGGGCGGCCGTGATGACGCTGTCGCTGGTCAAGGGCCAGCAGCGGTTCATGCGTCGGGCCGCGCGCGGCCAGGCCGGGCCGGCCATCGTCGGGGTGATCGATCCCCGCCTGATCCTTCCCGGCGATTTCGCCGAACGGTTCACCCCGCGCGAGCAGGCCCTGATCCGGGCCCATGAGCGGGTGCATATGGAGCGGGATGATGCGCGCGCCAACGCCGTGCTGGCGGCGGTGCAGTGCCTGTTCTGGTTCAACCCGCTGATCCACATGGCCGCCCGCGCCATCCGCCTGGACCAGGAGCTGAGCTGTGACGCGGTGGTGGTGGCCCGCTACCCCAAAGACCGCAAGCGCTACGCCGCCACCATGCTGAAGACCCAGCTGGCCGAACAGGCGCTGCCGGTCGGCTGTTACTGGCCGGCGCCGGGCAAGCACCCGCTGGAAGCCCGCATCGCCCTGTTGATCGCGCCCTCGCCCGGGACCGGCCGCCAACTGCTGGGCTTCGGCCTGGTGGCCGCCATCGCCCTGATGACGGCCGCCGCCGCCTGGAGCGCCCAGCCGCCCCGCAAGGAAGCCCCCC
>NZ_JAAALA010000073.1 GCF_009905535.1 Caulobacter sp. SLTY
GACGGGGCCGACTACCTCTATGGCGGGGAGGGCGACGACATCATTATCGGCGGCGCCCACTCCGACCAGCTGTACGGGGGGGCCGGGGCGGATCGCTTCGTCTTCTCGACCGGGGACGGTCCCAACAACATCCACGATTTCCAGGATGGCATCGATCTGATCGACATCAGCGGCTACGGCGGTGTCTACAGCTCGATCACCCAGGCCGCGAACGGCGCGAAGATCACCTTCACCGATGGTGGGTTCGTCACCCTGATCGGTTTCAAGGCGACAAACCTGAGTTCAGCCGATTTCATCGGACTGTCCGCACCCCTGCCCGCCGAAGCGCCGAAGGACGACTGGCTGCTCTAGATGTGACGTCTCGATAGGTCGTCCTGGGACAGGGCGGGGGCGCCCGGATCGTTGGGGCTGCGCGGCTTACGACGGTAGGCCGCGACCCCTTGGCGCGGTTCACCTCTAAGCAACGGTTTTCGTGGCGAAATTCGCCTCTCGCGGTTATACCAACCGTCAGAGGGATGCAGGGTCCTCGGATTCTGTAGCAATTTCAGTGCGCGACGCGGGGGCCGTGGCCGTTCCTGTTGTCGGGTCTCATCCGGTCTCGCGCCGGATGCGTGCATGAGGACGACATGGCTTATCGCATCGGCTTGGACGGACTGGGCGACACCGAGCTCCTGGGGTTCGGCGACATCGGCGATGATGTCTTGCGCGATGACGCTGTGGTCGAAACCCGGTGGGTGTCACCGGCGATCAACTACACCGGCGAGTCCCATATCGACGCCCTGGCCGAGCCGACGGTCGGGATCGCTGCCGCCGATCATGAAGTGGTGTTCCGCTGCGCCTGCCCGGCCTGCGCTGGCCTCACCGGCGAGGACAAGCCCCTGGTCGCCATTCCCGGCGTGGGCGGGGAGAGCGATGCCCCCGAATTCTTCCTCAACGCCGCGGACCGTGGCGGCACGCACCCCAACGGCAAGCCGTCGCTGACGGTGGCCGAGGCGGCGGTGCAGCTGAACCGTACCTATTCGTCCTGGAACGATTTCTGGACCCAGCCAGGCGTCGCCGACGTCGATAACCATTGGGATGACGCTTACTGGGGCGGCGCCCCGTCGATCGTCACCTATGCCTTCCGCTCGACCGCGCCGGCCAACATGCCGGACGACACCACCGGCTTCACCCGCTTCACCGAGGCCCAGATCAACGCCAGCCTGCTGGCGCTGGCGGCTTGGTCCGATGTGGCCAAGGTCGTGTTCGTTCGTGAAGGCTCCGGGACGACGGGTGAGGCGGCCTATTCCAACAACGCCACCATCCTGTTCGGCAACTATGCCGATGGCGCCGACGGGGCGGCGGCCTTCGCCTATTTCCCCAGCCTGAGCGCCAACGGCGGCGATGTCTGGGTCAACTATTCCGGCAGCGCGATCAATCCCCAGATCGGCAATTACGGGATGCTGACCCTGGTGCACGAGATCGGCCACGCGATCGGCTTCTCTCACCCAGGCGAGTACAACGCCGATCCGGATATCGACTTCGAGTACGACACGTCGGCCGAGTACTATGAGGATAGTCACCAGTACACGGTGATGAGCTACTTCACCGAAGATAACACGGGCGCCTACTTCGGTCCGTCTTATCCTGGCACGCTGATGTTGGACGATATCGCGGCCGCTCAGAGAACCTATGGCGTCAACATGACCACCCGGACCGGCGACACGGTCTACGGCTTCAATTCCAACGCCGACCGGCCCTGGTTTGTGGCCACCAGCGCGACGACGCGGCTGGTGTTCGCCGTCTGGGACGCCGGCGGCAGTGATACCTTCGACTTCTCGGGTTACTCGAACAACCAGCTGATCGACCTGCGACAAGGCAACTTCTCGAGCGTCGGGACCTACAATGGCGTCAGCATGGTCGGGAACGTAGCCATCGCCATCGGAGCGGTGATCGAGAACGCCATCGGCGGGGTCGGGGCCGACGTCCTCCATGGCAATGACGCAGCCAACAGTCTGACCGGTGGGGGTGGGGATGACACCGTCACCGGCTACGGCGGCGTCGACACCTTCCGGTTTGCGGCCGGCAGCGGCGCCGACACCATCACCGACTTCCAGGTCGGGATCGATCTGATCGACGACACCGCCTTCGGCCAATACCAGAGCGTGGTGCAGAGTGGCGCCGACGCCCTCGTCACCCTTGCGACAGGCGTGACGGTGCGGCTGCTGAACGTTCAGGCCGCGACGGTGACCAACGCGAGCTTCCTGTCGAACGTTTC
>NZ_JAAALA010000074.1 GCF_009905535.1 Caulobacter sp. SLTY
CTGTATGACGCCACGACGATCCGCGTCTATCAGGCCTATCGCCACGAGATCGCCGACGCCGCCCTGGCCGCCGGCCGTCGAAGCTGGATGTGCACGGTCTCGCCGAACAGGCGGATCAGGCCGAAGCCGGGATAGCGCCCGTTGCCCGGCTCGCGGGCGTTCCAGCGCGTTCGCCGGCTGTAGGGGAACGGCCGGTAATGGGTCTCCGCGCCGAGCCGTTCGGCGCACGCCTGGTAGAACCCCTGTTCCACCAGCAATTTTTCGTTTCTCATTTCGCGGCGGCGTATGGACCGGCCGGGCCGCAAAGTCCAGCCGGCGCCGCCAACCTCTAAAGTCACGACGTCCCAGACGGCCGCCTCACGCTGCAAGCGCGGCGAACATCTCCTCAAAGGCAGTGGCGAAGGGATATGCCCAGACCAGCTCGTCCGAGCCCCGGCCGAACACCAGGCCGCAACCGACATTCAAGCCCTGCGCCGTCCGGCACAGCAAGGCCCCGGACTGGCCAGCCTCCGCACGGAAGCCCGGCCGCATTCGCAGTTGCCAAAAGCCCCGATAGAAAATCCTGACCCCGTCGACGTCCACCCATGCGCCGCTCAGGACGGGTTCCGGCGCGCCACACAGATGCTGCGCGCCCTTTGCCACGAACCAGTGGTCCAGTTCGCTGGGACCCATGTCATCGATCCTGTCAATCGGCTGCTCGATCACCTCCAGCCAGTAGGGCCGCACGGGCGTTGGTCCATCCACCCGGACGATAGCCAGATCGCCGTCCGCGGCCTGGCCGGGGCGGATCGGGATCCACCGGACCACCGGTCCCAGGGGCGCGGGACGGGAACCGGTGTCCCACTGGACCGGGCCGGTTTGGCCGTTCGCCAGGTTGAAGACCACATGGGCGTTGGTCGCCAGGTAGCGGAAGCGCCCCTTGGTAAAGGCCAGCCCCGCCACACCTCGGTCGCCTCCAAATCCGATCAGCCGTCCGCCGGAGGCGATCCCACTGACCGCCGGCGCGCCGCTGGTCTCGATCACGTCGGTTTCCAGCAGTCCAAGCGCGATCCGTTGGCGGCTCCGAAGCGAAACCACGGCCGGGGCGCGGCCGGCGGCGTCGATATCGCCCTTGCGGGCCACATGGACCTTGAGCGCCAGCCGACCGGTTCCCCGGCCGCCGGTTTCCTTCTCGCCCAAGGTCACATGGCTGACATTGGGAAGCTTGGACAGCGCCATTGCCGCCCGGCGGGCCGCCTGTCGAAACCTGAACCCGCGTGGCCAGGCCTCGACGGCCATGTCAGTTCCGACCTTTCGGCGGCGGCCGGCCCGACTGATCCTCACCGCCGCCTCCGGCTCCCTCCGGTTTGCGGGCCTCGTCGGAGATCGAGAAGCTGAATGACGGTCCCGTCTTCAGCTCCAGCAGGTCGCCGTCGCAATTCACTTCAACCAACTGGAACGCCCTCGTCGATTCAGTGGGGACCCCCTCGCTCGACGCCTTGCCGGTCGCCGCCTCCGGCCCGGCCATCTTGGTGATGGCAGTGAGCAGGTTGGAAGCCAGCAGGGTGGAATCCTGTTTGCTATCCACCTCGGTCAGCATGCCTTCGGCCATCTTCAAGTTCACGTCCTGCTTGGCCAGGAAGGTTCCGAACTGCACAGCCATCGGCTTGGAGCAGTCAGGCAGGACCAGCTTGGTCGGCCCCGAGGCCCCCGCCACGATATAGGTCTTCGGGGGATATACCCTGAACCCGGGGGTGTCGGGCCGGGCCGGCTTGGCGGTGATATAGGCGCAGCCTGAGGTGGCGACAGAAGCCACCGCGACCATGCCGACGACGAGCGCTTTCATTCGACATATCCTTTTTCACGGCGCCTCCGCGGAGCGCGAGGCAGACCGTTCTGAGACCTTGTCAGCGTCCGGCGCTGCCCGCCGTGATAGCGGTCACACCCGCCGGATCCCGACGGCTCAGCTCCATCGCAGCTGCGTCGCCCCATCCGGCCCGCCGGAAACCCGCCACGCACCCCCAATTCCGAGGTGGCCGCCCAATCGGCGCCCCGCGATACTCCGCCAGCCCCGGAG
>NZ_JAAALA010000075.1 GCF_009905535.1 Caulobacter sp. SLTY
CGGCGGAGGAGGAGGAGGTGGTGGCGGCGGCGGAGACGCCAAACCGATGAAGCTGGCGTCGGTCAGGGCGACGGCTTGGACGTTGAGGACCAGCGCGGACGAACCGCCGGAGAAGGTCAGCAGGGTATGATCGCCCTGCTGCGTCTTCGCCTGCACTCCGCCGAAGGCGCTGAGGTCGATCCGGTCGATCCCGATCTGGAAGTCCAGAATGGTGTCGGCTCCGCCGCCCGCCTCGAAAACGAATACATCGGCTTCGCTGCCGCCCGTGAGCTGGTCGGTCCCCGCGCCGCCCGCCAGCCGGTCGATACCGGTCCAGCCGCGGAGATGATCGTCGCCCGCGTCCCCGCGCAGGTCGTCGTCTCCGGCCTCGCCTTCGAGGGTGTCGGCCCCATCGCCTCCCGACAGCAGGTCGGCGCCGTTGGAGCCCGCAAGTCCGTCGTCACCCCCCGCGCCATGGAGCACATCGTCACCAAAGCCGCCGTTGATGCCGTCGCTCAGCGAAGCGCCGGTGATCCGGTCGGCGCCGGAACCTGCAGACATCTGCAGCCGCTCGATCCCTCGGATGCTGCCGCCGCCCGGCAGCATCTGCTGCGTCGTGAGGCCGAGATCGATGGTCAGGGCGCGGCTCTCGTTAACCGCCCCGTTCAGGATCAGAAGATCGGAGCCGGAGCCACCATCCACCGTGTCACGCCAGCTGGCTTCGATATGATCGTCACCGGCTCCGCCCATCAGGACGTTGAGCCCCTCGTCAATGATCGCTTCGATCAGTTGGTCGGCGCCGTCGCCACCCTCAAGCGTGTCGCTGCCGATGCCGCCTTCCAGCCGATCATCGCCCTCGGCCCCTTTCAGCAGGTCGTTTCCGCGTCCACCGTGCAGAATGTCGTTGCCTTGGCCGCCGTCGAGGTCGTCGTCACCCGGTGATTGAGAGGCCGGGTCGGCGCCGTTGACGATATCGCCTACCAGGGTGTCATTGCCCAAGCCGCCGCGCAGGATGTCCGCGCCATCCCCGCCTTCCAGCGCATCGTCCCCGTCCCGACCTTCCAGCCGGTCGGCGCCGCCACGACCTCGCAAGGTGTCCGCCAAGATGTGGCCATAGACGACATCCGCAGCCCGGCTGCCCGTAAACGACAGTTGCTCGACGTTGACCATGGATCCTACCGGACCCAGCGTCTGCGCCGCGCCCGCAGCCGCCAGGGCCAGATCGAGGGTCACGCCGCCCGCGCCCGCAACCATGGCCATGTGCAGGAAGTCGATGCCCGCGCCGCCATCGACCGTATCGTCGCTCCTGGCCGAAAGCGTGTCGTCGCCCTGCAGCCCCGAAAGGGTGTCGCGGTGCAGCGTACCGTTGAGGACGTCGGCGCCCGCCGTTCCGTTGATCGGTGTCGGCGTCGTCGTGACGGGTGGAAGGACGCTCAGACCTGTGAAGTGGCTCAGCTGGAGCGCACTGGCCTGCACATTCAGTAGCCGCACGCTCCTCCCGCCGATGAGCACCAGCACCGCGTCAGACCCCGATTGGCTGAGCCCCTGGATCGACCCCCACTGGCTGACGTCGATCTTGTCGGCGGCCAGGTCGAAATCGGTGACCACGTCATGTTCGGTGGTGTCGCGGAACACGAACTGGTCGGCGCCGGCGCCGCCGGTCAGCCGGTTTTCACCGCGACCGCCGATCAGGACGTCGATGCCGTCTCCGCCCTCCAGCACATCGTCGCCTTCTTCCCCGTCCAGCCGGTCATGCCCCCCCGCCCCGCGGAGGATGTCGTCGCCGGATCCACCGAAGAACCAGTCGTTCCGTGTGTCTCCTTCGATCGTGTCGTGGCCGATCGTGCCGTGAATGATGCGATCCGACGTCCCCGGCGGCGTGCCGGGCGGCGGCGGATCGCAT
>NZ_JAAALA010000076.1 GCF_009905535.1 Caulobacter sp. SLTY
GAACAGGTGAAGGAGATCACCCCGCTGCTGCCGAAGTACTTCGGCCAACTGCCAAAGGCGCCCGTGGAAATCCGCCGTGTGCCCAAGGCGATCGAGGCCGGGGCGCCAGGCGGCTACTACAACTCGCCCTCGCTCGATGGGAAGCGTCCGGGAATCTACTGGATCAACCTGCGCGACACGGCCGAGCAGCCCAAGTTCGTGCTGCCGACCCTGACCTACCACGAGGCCATTCCGGGTCACCACCTGCAGCTGGCGCTGAATAACGAGGCCGGCGACCTGCCGCTGATCCGCAAGATCATCGGCTTCTCGGGCTACAGCGAAGGCTGGGGTCTCTATGCCGAGGAGCTGGCGGTGGAGATGGGCATGTACAAGGGCAAACCGCTCGACGAGGCCGGCATGATCCACGACGCCATGTTCCGCGCCGTGCGCCTGGTGGTCGACAGCGGCATGCACTTCTATGGCTGGAGCCGCGAGCAGGCGGTGAAGTACTACGTCGACAACATCGGCGACCAGGAAAGCGGCGCGATTACGGAGATCGAACGCTACTGCGTCTGGCCGGGCCAGGCCTGCAGCTACATGGTCGGCAAGATCACCATCCTGGAACAGCGGGCGCGGGCCAGGAAGGCGCTGGGCGGCAAGTTCGACATCCGCAAGTTCCATGACGCCGTGCTGCTGTCCGGCGGCGTACCGCTGAAGGTGCTGGAGGACGTGGTCGGCGGCTACATCGCCCGGACCAAGGGCTGACCCTTGCCCCGGCGGCGGCTGGCTACAGCAGCCAGCCGCCGCTGTCGGCGCGGACGTCTCCGTTGATCTTCAACTGGTAGTCGGCCTGGCCGTCGCCATCGGTGTCGAGACGCAGGGTGGTGGTCCCGCCGCCGAAGGTCAGGGTCATCTGGCCGGCTGCGCCGCTGAACGCCCCGACCAGGACAAAGGCATCATCCGCTCCCGTCGAGGCGATGGCGTCGATCACCGACAGGTCGAGGTAGTCGCCCCCCGCCGTCGAGAAGTCGCTGATCGTATCGACCTCCAGAACACGGCCCCCGGGGACCAGGCTGGAGAAGACGGACTCCTGTCGGACGGCGAAGCTATCGCCGCCGGCTCCGCCGGAGAGGATGTCGGCGCCCGTTCCACCGATCAGGACGTCATTTCCGTTGCCGCCCTTGAGCAGGTCATTGCCGGCGGCCCCGTCGAGAATGTTGGCCCCGTTGTTGCCGTTCAGGGTGTTGGCCAGCGCGTTGCCGGTTCCGTTCAGATCGGCGACTCCCTGAAGGGTCAGGGTTTCGATGTCTGCGGCCAGGGTGTGGCTGATGCTTGCGCGCACCTGGTCGATCCCCTGACCCGACGCCTCGATGGTGGTGTCGCCGGCGTCATCGACGAGGAAGATGTCGTCGCCCAGGCCGCCGGTCATGGCGTCGGCGCCGGTCCCGCCGTCGAGCGTGTCGTTACCCTCTCCGCCGTCCAGGGTGTCGGTCCCCGCGCCGCCGAGCAGTTGATCGGCACCGGTCCCGCCGGTGAGGGTATCGTTGTCGGCCGCGCCGTCGAGGATGTCGTTGCCGGCCCCGCCCAGGATGGTGTCGTTGCCGTCCCCGCCCTCCAGCCGGTCATTGTCATCGGCCCCGTCGAGATTGTCCGCGCCGATGCCGCCGAGCAGTTGGTCGACGCCGGCCCCGCCGTTGAGGATATCGGCGCCGGCGCCGCCCTTGATCAGGTCGTTGCCGCCTTCGCCATTCAGGCTGTTGGCTCCGCCGTTGCCGTCGAGGACATT
>NZ_JAAALA010000077.1 GCF_009905535.1 Caulobacter sp. SLTY
GTCCCCGCGTTGCCGGCGACGTTGAGTGAATCCGCGCCTTCCGTGCCGCTGACCGTCACCGCCGCCGCCGCCGGTGACGGTCAGCGGCACGGAAGGCGCGGATTCACTCAACGTCGCCGGCAACGCGGGGACCGTGGAGCTGGTGTTCGGCCTGGGCGGTGACGACCGGATCAGCGCGCGCAACGACGACCGGGTGGACGGCGGAGCCGGCTGGGACAGCCTGCGCATCTTCCGCCAGGACCTGAACAACCAGGCTGAAGACCTGGACGTTGAAATGGCGGCGCTGGGCTATGCCCAGTTCATGTCCGGCGGCGGCAGCTTCGTCCGCATCGAGCAACTCGAATACGTCGGCACCCAGCACGGCGACCGCGTCCAGGGGCATACCGGCTTCGACAGGCTGGTCGGCGCCGAGGGCAGCGACCAACTCTACGGCCGAGGGGGAGATGATGAACTACTCGGCGGCTCCGGCGCCGATGAGCTGTTCGGCGGCGACGGCGGTGACCTGCTGGAAGGCGGGGAAGACAATGACGTCGTCCGCGGAGGCGAGAGCCACGACGTGCTCAGGGGCCAGGGCGGAGACGACAATCTGGAGGGCGGGGCGGGAATCGACCGCCTCGAGGGCGGAGATGGCGCCGACATCCTGCGCGGGGGGGCCGGCAATGATGACATGGACGGCGGCGCCGGCGCGGACATCTTCGTGTTCAGCCCAGAGAACGGCTTTGGTTCGGGCTCTGACGGAATCTTCAACTTCGAGGTGGGGATCGACAGGATCTCGCTGATCGACGGGGCGTTGGTCGCCGGGGTGCTGCGCGAGGGCGACACTACGGCGGTGATCGCCTTCAAGGACGGCTCGCGCGTCCTGTTGTGGGGCGTTTCGGCCAACCTGATCACCGAGGCCCATTTCATCGGCGAGTTCGACGGTTTGCCCGCGGTGGGCACGCTGGTCGGAACGGACGATGGCGCCGACCTGCTGATCGGCGGAACCGACAACGATACCCTCTACGGGTTCGCGGGCGACGACCAGCTGCGCGGCATGGCGGGCAATGACACCCTGATCGGCAACGTGGGCGACGACTGGATGGTCGGCGGCGCCGGGAACGACAGTTTCCAGGGCGGAGAGGGTTTCGACGCCGCCGACTTCAGCGGGGCGGGCCATCTCTACATCGATCTGGCCATTACCGGGCCGCAGAACACGATGGATGGCAACGACAGCTTCTCCAGCGTCGAGCATCTGATCGGCTCCATCTACGAAAACACCTTCCTGGGCTCCTCGGCCGACGAGATGTTCCAGGGCGATCGGGGCGCCGACACCCTGGACGGTCGGAGCGGCGACGACATCCTGCAGGGCGGCCACGACGGAGACACCATCCGAGGCGGGTCTGGCGCCGACACCCTGATGGGCGACGATGGAGGCGACAGCCTGACCGGCGGCGTGGGCGCCGATGGCCTGTTCGGCGGCGCGGGCGCCGACACCTTCCATCACGCGGCGGGCGACGGCGCCGACATCATCTACGATTTCGATGCGAGCGACCGCATCAACCTGACCGGCCATACCAGCTACAGCCTGGAGTCCGGGCCGAGCGGCGCGACGATCGTCCTCGGCAACGGCGACTCCATCACCCTCTACGGGCTGATGGTGAACCAGTTCAGCGCCTCCCAGATCGTCGGCGCCAATCCGGGGCCGCCGCCGCCACCTCCGCCACCCCCACCGC
>NZ_JAAALA010000078.1 GCF_009905535.1 Caulobacter sp. SLTY
GGTCAGGGGCGCGGGGCGGCGCTAGGGGCTTCGCCAACCACCGTGGCCTATCGGGGACAGGTTCTCCGTTTGACGGCGGCGGGCCTTCGTCAGCATTGGGGATGCGGAGAACCAGTCCCCGGCGCCGGCGTGGGGACTGGTAATCCGCGCCCGGATTTATCAAGGCTCGACGACTGTTCGACGGAGTACCTGTCCCCGACGGTCCACGGACCCCTACTCGTTCACCCTGCGGCCGTCCTTGGCGCTCTGCACGAGGCGGATGAACTCGGCGCGCTGGCCGCTTTCGTCCCGGCCTTTCGCGCCCTCGGCCAAGGCCGCGATGCGGTCGTAGCCGAACTCCGGCGCCAGCCACGGGTCGCCGCGCAGGGTCTGGCCGAAGCCGGCGACCGACACGGCCCAGCGGGTGGACTCGGGCGCCGTATCGAGGCTGGCGTGACCGGCCTTGATGGGCTGCTGCATCAGTTTGGAGGTCGTACCGCCGGGGAGCTTGTAGCGGACCTTGAGGTAGGCGAGTTCGCCCGTCGGCGCGGGGCGGGTGGAGGCCGGCTTATAGCGCAGGGGATCGACGCTGGCCGGGCCGCCGACGGGGGTGATCTCGTAGAGGGCGGTGACGGAGACGCCCGAGCCAACCTCGCCGGCGTCGACCTGGTCGTTGTTGAAATCCTCGCGGGCCAGCATGCGGGTCTCGTAGCCAATCAGGCGGTATTCGGAGACGCGGGCGGGATTGAACTCGACCTGGATCTTCACATCGTCGGCGATCGGGAAGGTGTTGCCGGAGAAGTCGTCCTGGAAGACTTTTTTCGCCTCCGCGAAGCTGTCGAGGTAGGCGGCCGTGCCGTTTCCGTTCTGGGCCAGGGTTTGCATCATGGTGTCGTTGTAGTTGCCCCGGCCGAAGCCGTAGACCGACAGGTAGATGCCGGTCTTGCGCTTGTCGGCGACGAAGTCCTTGAGCTTGGACGGATCGGCCACCCCGACGTTGAAGTCGCCGTCGGTCAGCAGGATGACCCGGTTGACGCTGTCCTTCCGGAAATTGCGTTGGGCCAGGCTGTAGGCGAGGGCAAGGCCCTGGCCGCCGGCCGTGGAGCCGCCGGCCTCCAGGGCGGTGAGGGCGCAGCGCATGCGTAGCTTGTCGGTCCCCGGCGTGGGGCCGAGAATCTCGCCCGCCGAGCCGGCATAGGCCACCATGGCCACGCTGTCGCCGGGGCGCAGCTGGTCGATCAGGACGTTGAGCGCCTTTCGGGCCAGGGGCAGCTTGTCGTCCGAGCTCATCGAACCGGAGGTGTCGATGAGGAAGACGAGGTTCAGCGGCGGGGCCTGGTCACGCGGGATGTCGTAGCCCTGCAGGCCGATATGGACGATCTGCTTGCCCGGCGCCCAGGGGGAGGGGACCACGGCGGTGAAGGCGCGGAACGGCTCGTCGGCGCGGGTCGGCAGGGCGTAGCCGTAGTCGAAATAGTTGACCAGCTCCTCAACCCGGACGGCGTCCTTCGGCGGGCGGACCCCGTCGGAGAGGAAGCGGCGGACGTTGCTGTAGGCGGCAGTATCGACATCGATCGAGAAGGTGGAGACCGGTTCGGCCGACACCTGGCGGATCGGGTTGGAGGCGCCGCCGGGGTAGCGCTCGGTCTCGACCGACCCGGGGGGCGGGGAGACCGAGCGCTACCCCGGCGGCGCCTCCAACCCGATCCGCCAGGTG
>NZ_JAAALA010000079.1 GCF_009905535.1 Caulobacter sp. SLTY
GCCCTGTCCCATGAAACGCCCGCCCCGTCCCGAGGAACTGGCCCTCTGGGCGCGGGTGGCCGAGACCGTCAAACCGCTGCCCGGTCGCAAGGTGGTGAAGGTCGCCGCCAAGCCGGCCGAACCGGTGGCCCTGCCGCCGAAGAAGCCCGGCGCGGTGATTCCGCCCAAGGCGGCAAAGGTCGCCAAGCCCAAGCCGCCGCCTGAACCGCTGGAGCCCAACCGCTCCCGCCGGGTGGTCAAGGAACGCGAGCCGATCACCGCCCGCATCGACCTGCACGGCCACACTCTGGAACGCGCGCGGGCGGTGCTGGAACGCTTCGTCTTCGCCTCGGTGGAACGCGGCGACCGCCTGGTCCTGGTGATCACCGGCAAAGGAGACGGCGGCCGCGAGACCCTGAAGGCCATGACCCCGATGTGGCTGTCCCAACCCCCGCTGCGCGCGCTGGTCGCTGGGGTGCAGTCCGCGGACAAACGCCATGGTGGGGACGGCGCGCTGTATGTGGCGCTGAAGCGGGCAAGCTAAGGCGGGTATCCCGCGGCTATCCAGTTCAAATTCGCAGGGGTTTGTGCTCTCTACTTGCCCCTCTCCCGCGAGGGAGAGGGAGGGGCCCGCCGCGAAGCGGTGGGAGGGAGAGGGTTTACGGTGTCTGCCAACCTTCCACCGTCCCTAAACCCTCCCCCTACCCCCTCCCTCAGGGAGGGGGGCTCCAAGACCACCAGCCATTGGGGTTAGTTCCGCTGGAAGAAGGTAGCTTTTCTGCGAGTTACGGAACCAACAGCGTCGACCCCACGGTCGCCCGCGCTTCGAGCGCCTCATGCGCCGCCCGCGCCTGCGAGAGCGGAAACTCCGCCCCGACTGTCACCTTGATCTTGCCGTCGGCCATCAGGGCGAACAGGGCGGCGGCGCTATCCTCGAGCTCCTCGCTGGTGGCCACATAGTCGGCCAGGCCCGGACGGGTGAGGAACAGAGACCCACCGCGCATCAGCCGCAGCGGATCGACCGCCGGCGCCGGTCCGGACGCGTTGCCGAAGATGACCAGGGACCCCCGGCGGCCCAGGCTCGCCAGGCTGCCCTCGAGGGTGGCGGCGCCGACACCGTCGTACACAGCCCGGACGCCCGCGCCGTCCGTGATCTCCCGGACCCGCGCCGCCACATCCTCTTCGCGATAGAGGATGACGTGGTCGCAGCCGGTGTCGCGCGCCAGCTGGACCTTGTCCTGCGAGCCCACCGTGCCGATGGTGAGACAGCCGAGCGCCCGCGCCCATTGGCCGAGGATCTGGCCCACGCCGCCGGCGGCGGCATGGATCAGCACCGCGTCGCCGGTCTTCACCGGAGCGCAGCGGCGGATCAGGAACTCGGCGGTCATGCCCTTCAGCAGGCTGGCGGCGGCCGTTCTGGCGTCGATACCGCTGGGCAGCTTCACGGCGCGATCGGCCTTGATCGCCTTGTAGTCGGCATAACCACCAAGACCGCCCAGACCGTAGCCGGCCAGGTCGCCGACTTGGAACCGGGTCACCCCCTCCCCCACCGCCTCGAC
>NZ_JAAALA010000008.1:0-17500 GCF_009905535.1 Caulobacter sp. SLTY
AACGACGGCCGTCCCGAAGAGCTGCAGGTTCTCCACCGTTGCGCCGAGAGTGAAATTGACTGAGGCGCGGACCAGATGTCCGGGGGGCGGGGCGACGACACCTATGTGGTCGACAGCGCCCTCGACGCCGTGATCGAGGCGTCCGACGGCGGGAGCGATCGGGTCCGCGCCTCAGTCAATTTCACTCTCGGCGCAACGGTGGAGAACCTGCAGCTCTTCGGGACGGCCGTCGTTGGCCGGGGCAACGAGTTGTCCAACCAGATCGACGGGACTGACCTGAACAACAGCCTCAATGGCGGGGGCGGAGACGACATCGTCCGCGGTCATGGCGGCGCCGACGGCCTGTCCGGCCACACCGGCAACGACATGATCCTCGGCGGCGAGGGCGATGACACGATGTCCGGCGGCGCGGGCGACGACCGGCTGTACGGCGAGGCTGGGCGGGACCTGATGTTCGCGGACGACGGGCTCGATATCCTGGACGGCGGCGAGGGGGCCGACGAGCTGTATGGCATGGCCGGAAACGATCAGATCCATGGGGGCGGAGGCAACGACACCCGTCTGGCGGGCGATGAAGGCAACGACATCATCAACGGCGGGACCGGCGCCGACCTCATGGATGGTGGCGTGGGAGACGATGTCTACTACGTCGACAACATCGGGGACGTGATTCTGGAGGGAGGCGGGATCGACACGGTTCGGGCCGGTCTGGACTGGACCTTGGGCGCCTTGCTCGAACGCTTGATCCTCGAGGGATCGGCCAGCCTCAACGGGACCGGCAATGGGCTGGCCAACGTGCTGACCGGCAACGGCGGCGCCAATGTTCTCGATGGCATGAGCGAGGCAGACATCCTCAGCGGCGGCCTCGGCGACGACACCCTCATCGGCGGGACGGGCGCGGACATTCTGAGCGGCGGCGGCGGGGCCGATCGGTTCGTGGTTCGTCAGGAGTCCGTGTTCTCCAGCGCCAATCCCCAGGGCCGCATGGTCGAGACCGACGTGGTCGCCGACTATGCCCTCGGGCTGGATATCATCGATCTGTCGGCGATCGACGCCATCGTGGGGGGCGCGGACGACGCCTTCACCCAGGTCGCCGCCTTCGACGGCGAGGCGGGCCGGGCGGTGCTGAAGTTCGCCTCGGGCGCCACGACACTGGAGCTCGATATCGATGGCGATCGCTCAGCCGACTACCGCCTGAAGATCAACTGTGATGTACGGGGCGATACAGCCAGTTGGCTGTTCTAGGCGGCCTGCTGGCGTCCCAGCGCTTCCAGCACGATCTGGGCCGTCACCCCGAAGGTGATGACATTCACCGCGATGAGCCCGTTCATCTGCTCGCGCAGCTCCGGGCTCAGCCGAACCTTGCCGTTCGGCTCCAGCACCAACAGGCCGGCCGCCTCGCCGTCCCGCAGCATCCGCATGTAGTGCGGGCGTGAGACCCCGCTGCGGCGCGCCAGGTCGGCCACGCTGATCGCGAACGGTTCGGCGGTCGGCCAGGGCTCGACCTCCGGCGCCGCCTGGAGCAGGGCCCACAGCATGGCCGATCCGGAGCGCCGCCTGTTCAGCTTGTTCAGCGGCGAGGGCCTGGCGTACCGCTCGACCATGGCGGTAGCCAGCATCCCGTCGCTGCACTGCCGGGCCACCTCGTCGAACACCCGATCCTCGGTGCTCACCCTCTGGCCGATTTCGCCGGCGACGGGATCGATGGCTGCGATGCCCTGCAGCCCCCTGGCGATGTGGTCGCGGAGCGCCCTGCGCAACAGCGCCGAGGGCTGAAACCGACGTTCGCGCCGATCCTCTCCGCCAGGCGCCGGCTCGATGTAGCCGAGAAAGCGTAGATAGCCGAACAGGGCATAGGTCAGGGTCCGGCTGCCGGCCTGAACCGTCTGCAGCATGCCGTTGAACCGCGCATAGGTGAGCCCGCCGGGCGTCAGGCTCAGCCCCAGGGCCCATATCGCCATGACAAACCGCAGCGGATCGCGCAGAGCGTGGTTCAGCACGCCGTTGTCGGTTTCTGAGGGAAGTCCGACCGCGGCCATGGCCGCCACCACCTGGCGATAGGAGGGATGGTCCCAGACCCGCCGGACATTGGCCGCGGTCAGTTGCGCCTGCATGCGGTCGAGCATTGGCGCCAATGGCGCATGGGCATAGTCGGAGGTCAGGTCTCTCGTCCTGACCCGCTCGATCGCCCTGCCGATGAGTTCGTCGTTGAACACGATCCCGCCCGGCCGTCCGCTACCCGAATCCGGGGGGACGGTAACGCCGCTTTCCCGATTTTGTCGACTGGCCGACTAATCCACCTCGTCGCCGGGCGGAACGGGGCATAGCCCCTTGCGCCGTGACTGGACTTTTTTTCGGCGCCGGTGTCGGCTCCCCGCCCCCATCCTCGTCCTATGGACGCAAGCCCGGAGCGCCCGATGCTGTACGCCATTTTCTGCTACAATCAGGAAGACGTGACGTCGGCCTGGACCCCGGAGCAGGACGCCCGGGTGATGACCGACCTGCGCGCCGTGCAGGCTAGATTGGCGACCGCCGGCAAGCTAGGTCCCGTCGCCCGGCTGCTGCCAACCACGGCCGCCACGACCCTGCGCAAGGGCGACGAGCCGCTGGTCATCGATGGGCCGTTCGCCGAGACCAAGGAACAGCTGCTCGGCTTCTATGTGGTCAACGTGGCCGACCTCGATGAGGCGCTGGGCGTTGCTCGCGACCTGGCGAAAGCCAACCCGGGCCTGGGCGCCTATGAGATCCGCCCGATGGCCCTGTTCGAGCCTGGCGGCGACGTGGGCAGCCTCTGATGACCGACCCAGCCTGGATCCAGTCGGCCCTGACTTCGGCCCGGCCCCAGGCCGTCGGCGCGCTGCTGCGCTATTTCCGAGACCTGGATACGGCCGAGGAGGCGTTCCAGGACGCCTGTCTCCGGGCGCTCAAGACCTGGCCGCATAAGGGCCCGCCGCGAGACCCCACCGCCTGGCTGATCATGGTAGGGCGCAACGCCGGCATCGATCAGACTCGGAAGACCAAGCGCCTCACCGCCCTGCCCGACGAAGAGCAGATCAGCGATCTGGACGATGCCGAGCCGGACCTGGCCGAGCGGCTCGACGGCGCCGACTATCGGGACGACGTGTTGCGGCTGATGTTCATCTGCTGCCACCCCGCCCTGCCCGCCAGCCAGCAGATCGCCCTGGCCCTGCGCATCGTCAGCGGCCTGTCGGTGCGCCAGATCGCCAAGGCCTTCCTGGTCGGCGAGGCGGCCATGGAACAGCGGATCACCCGCGCCAAGGCCCGCATCGCCGCCGCCGGGACCAGCTTCGAGACCCCCGGAGCCGTCGAGCGGTCCGAGCGGCTCGCGGCGGTGGCGGCCATGACCTACCTGATCTTCAACGAGGGCTATTCCGCCGGTCCCGGGGAGGAGGCCAAGGTCGGGCTCGCCGACGAAGCCATCCGGCTCGGCCGCCTGCTGCTGCGCCTGTTCCAGACAGAGCCGGAGATCATGGGCCTGACCGCCCTGATGCTGCTCCAGCACGCCCGCCAAGCCGCCCGCTTCGACGCCGAGGGCGAGGTCATCCTGCTGGACGACCAGGACCGCAGCCTGTGGAACCGCAAGATGATCGCCGAGGGCCTGGCCCTGATCGACAAGGCTATGCGCCACGCCCGGCCCGGCCCTTACCAGGTCCAGGCCGCCATCGCCGCCCTGCACGCCCGCGCCGCCGAGCCGGCCGAGACAGACTGGACCCAGATCGACGCCCTCTACGCCAGTCTAGAACGCCTCCAGCCCTCGCCGGTGGTCACCCTCAACCGCGCCGTCGCAGTGGCCAAGACCACCGGCCCCGAGGCCGCCCTCGCCATGGTCGATCCCCTCGAACCCCGCCTCGCCGGCTACTTCCACTTCCATGGCCTGCGCGGCTGGCTGCTGACCCAGCTTGGCCGCCAGGACGAGGCGCGCGAGGCCTTTGACCGTGCCATCGCCCTCGCCGGATCGCTGGCCGAGGCGACCCACATCCGCAAGCAAATCGACAGTCTGCTGGCGGGGTAAGCCGGGAAACGTGCGGCTCCCTGTAGGATCAGCCCGCCCTCCAACGTCCTGGGGACGAGGAGACGCCATGACCGATCATGCCGACATTCTGGCGGTCATCGACCGCCACACGGCCGCCACCCGCGCAAAGGATCCCGACAGGGCGTTGGCCGACTTCGCGCCTGACCTGACCTCCTACACCCTGGCTCCACCGCTGGGGAACGAGGGGCTGAGCCCGGAGGCGCTGGCCGACTGGTACGCCACCTGGCGGGGTCCGCTGGGCTACGAGACCCGTGACCTGCGGGTCCGGGTCTCCGGCGATCTGGCCCTCGCCTGGGGCTGGCTTCACATCCACGGAACCAAGCTCGACGGCGGGAAGGTCTCCACCTGGTCGCGGCTGACCCTGGCCCTGCGCCGCGATCCTGCTGGCTGGAGGGTGTTCCACGAGCACAACTCCGTGCCCTTCTACATGGACGGCAGCCTGCGGGCCGCGGTCGACCTCCTGCCCCCCGGAGAGACAGAGTGATGACCGACCCCTTCATCGACGCCAACGCCAAGGCCGGCCTCGAGCCCGGTGTGATCCCCTACATCGTCATCGAGCGGGCCGAGGAGGCCTGCGCCTTCTATGAAAAGGCCCTGGGCGCCACCAACATCCGCAAGATGCCGACGGAGGACGGCCAGCGGCTGATCCACGCCCAGATCGACATCAATGGCGGCTCGGTGATGCTCAACGACCCCTTCCCGGAGAATGGCCATCCCGCCCACCCGCTTCACAGCCTGACCATGCAGCTCCTGGTCGCCGATGCCTACGCCTGGTTCGACCGGGCCGTGGCGGCCGGCTGCGAGCCCGTCATGCCGGTGCAGGTCATGTTCTGGGGCGACCACTGGGGGGTGGTGAGAGACCCGTTCGGCGTCCAATGGGCCTTCAACCAGGACGGCCAACCGGGCTGAGCGGCGCCATCTTTCCGCCGTCAGAGACGCGAAACCTCTGCGGCGGACGGACCAAGCCTCAAGGCGAGACGCGAAAAACTACGACCGCCGGTCGCTCGAACGGCGTTGTTGTATCTAGCGCTCGGCTCAACATGCGGCTAAATCCACCGGTCGATCCCGCCATCGTGGCGGACTCTAGCCGCCCTGACGGGCGGCACTACACTATCTAGGACGACTACATGGCTCGCGGTACGGTCAAATGGTTCAACTCTGCCAAGGGGTTCGGATTCATCCAGCCTGATGACGGGGGCAGCGATGTCTTCGTCCACGTTTCGGCTGTCGAAGGTGCGGGCCTGCGCGGCCTGAACGACGGCGATCTGGTTACCTACGAACTGGAACAGGACCGCCGCTCCGGCAAGCTGTCCGCCGGCCAGCTGCAGGTGACGGGCAGCGGCCCGGCCCCCGATCGTGGCCCGCGCGGCGGCGGCGGCGGCTTTGACCGCCCGCAGCGGTCGTTCGACCGCGCTCCGCGCTCGTTCGACGGTCCGCGCGGCGGCGGCGGCGGTTCGCGCGAGCCGGCCGGCCCGGGTTCGGGCGTGGTGAAGTGGTTCAACTCCACCAAGGGCTTCGGCTTCATCCAACCCAATGACGGGGGCGGCGACGTCTTCGTTCACATCTCGGCCGTCGAACAGGCCGGGCTGCGGGGCCTGGACGAAGGCCAGACCGTTTCCTACGACCTCGAGCAGGATCGTCGCACCGGGAAGACCTCGGCGACCAACCTCCGCCTCGACTAAAGCGTTCCGGGCCGGGTCTCTTGGAGACCCGGCCCTTTCTCTTTCAGGGTGAGCATGTCCCCTGCCCCAAGCGCCGCGCCGGTCGTCGAGACCGAACGCCTGCGGCTCCGCCCCCACGCGCCTGACGACTTCGAGGCCAGCCTGGCCCTTTGGAGCGATCCGGAGGTGACCCGATTCATCGGCGGCCGCCCGGCCGCCGGCGAGGAAGTCTGGGCCCGCGTCCTGCGCTATATCGGCCACTGGACGGCCTTGGGCTACGGCTTCTGGGCGGTCGAGGAGAAGGCCACCGGCCGCTTCATTGGCGAGGCCGGCTTCGCCGACTTCCGCCGCACCATTTCCCCAAGTCTTTCAGGCATGGTCGAGATGGGCTGGGCCCTGGCGCCCTCCGTCCACGGAAAGGGCTACGCCACGGAGGCCGTCCAGGGGGCCCTCGCCTGGGGCGATGCGGTCTTCGATGTTCCCGTCTGCTGCATCATCTCGCCGGGCAATGGCCCCTCCGTCCGGGTGGCGGAGAAGGCCGGCTTCCGCGAACTGACCCACACCACCTACCATGACGAGCCGACGGTGATTTACCGGCGCGATCCCGTTTAACGCACCGGCCGCAGCAGGTAGTGGCTGACGCCCCACTCCTGCCCGTCGCGATGGCCGAACAGCCCGGCGGTGGCCAGGAAGAACAGCCGCCAGCGTCGCCGCCAGACACCCGCCTGGTCGCCATAGGTCGCCTTCATGATCCGGCGCACGGCCAGGTCCTCGCGGTCCATGTTGGCCAGCCAGTCCAGCGCCGTGCGTTCATAGTGGCCGCCGTTCCACTTCCAGTCCTCGACTACCTCGAACAGATCCGAGAAGTCGCGGATCAGGTCATGGCTGGGCATGAAGCCGCCGGTGAAGAAGTACTTCCCGATCCAGTCGTCCTGATCCTCGTGGCTGAACCGATAGGGCTGGGTCCGGTGGCTGAAGATGTGGATGAACAGGCGGCCCTCGGGCTTCAGCCAGTCGCGCACCCGTTCCAGAAGCCGACCCCAGTTGGCCATATGCTCAAACATCTCCACCGAGACCACGCGGTCGAACTGTCCCTCCGGCTGGAAGGCGTTGGCGTCGGCGGTGATGACCGTCAGGTTGTTGTAGCCGCGCGCGGCCGCCTGGGCCTCGATGTGGGCCCGCTGGCTTTGGGAATTGGACACCGAGGTGATCCGCGCGTTCGGATAGCGCGCCGCCATCCACAGCGACAGCGAGCCCCAGCCGCAGCCGAGCTCCAGGATATCCTGGCCGTCCTCCAGTCGCGCATGCTCGCAGGTCACGGTCAAAGCCCGGTCCTCGGCCTGGGCGAGCGTCCGCGCACCCTCGTCATAGAGGCAGGAGCTGTATTTCAGGCGCGGGCCGAGCACGATCTTGAAGAACTCCGCCGGTACTTCGTAGTGCTGGTCATTGGCGGCGCCGGTGTGTTCCGCGATCGGGCGGGTGCGCATGTCGGCCGCAAACTGGCTGGGCAGGGTGTCGGGCAGGCCCAGCAGGTCCAGCCGCTGCTTCTCGACGAGCCAGGTGATCGCCGCCCGGCGCAGGGCGTCGGGCGCGGGCAGGCTCTCGGCGGCGTTGATGGCGGTTTTCAGCAGGTCCATGGGAGCCTCACGATCTGGGCGGCAAAGGGAAGAAGACGGAGACGCGGGCCTGGTAGTCGGCATAGGCCTGACCCCGCGATTTCAACATGGCGCCCTCCAGCGGCGGCACGCCCGAGACCCTGATCAGCAGGAAGGCCATGAAGGCCGGCCCGACCAGCGCCAGCCAGCCCCAGACCCAGCCGCCATCCGGCCCGATGGCCATCACCGGCCAGGCCAGCCAGACCACCCACTCGAAGAAGTAGTTGGGATGCCGCGACCAGCCCCACAGGCCGACGTCGCAGACCTTGCCCTTGTTGGTGGGGTCGGCCTTGAACCGCGCCAACTGTCCGTCGGCGATACCTTCCCCCGCGATGCCGCCCGCGAGGATCAGCCCCGCCGCCACATCGCTCCAGGCCAGCCCCGGCGCCGGATTGCGCGCCGCCACCAGGATGGCCAGGCAGAGCAGCGCCCCGGAAAGGGCCTGCGCCTGCAGAAAGCCAAACATCCGCGGCTGGAAATCCTTGCCCCATTCCTTCCGGAAACCGGCATAGCGCGGATCCTCGGGGGACCCCGCCACGCGCCGGAACAGGTGCGTCCCCAGCCGCAGCGACCAGACCGCGATCAAGGCGCCGGCGATCCACTGCCTTGTGGTCGTCTCACCGAGCGGCCAGAGGGCGCAGGCCACGCCCGCGATCCCCATTCCAAAGCTCCAGTACACGTCGGTCCAGCCGCCGTTGCCCACCGCCCGCTGATAGGCCCAGACTCCAGCCATCCAGGCGCAAAGGAAGATAGCCACGGCGAGAGCAAGCAGGATCATGACCTGCTTACGCGCCAGGACGCCGATCGGTTTTAAGAAAAAGGCGCGTAGGCGGCGACGGATTCGAACCGCCGACCCTCTCGGTGTAAACGAGATGCTCTAACCAGCTGAGCTAGCCGCCCGCGCAGGAGGGGTGTACCCGCCCGCGCCGCGCCGCGAAAGCCTCAAGGATTGTAGTTTACGGTCTTGGCGCTGCTGCCCTTGGCGTCGATCTCTCCGAACCCGACCAGGTCTTCATCGTCACAGGTGTAGTCGGCGGTGTTGATCCGCTTGAACGGGCCGGGCCGCTCGACGCAGAGCATGAAGTCGCCGCCCCAGTCGCCTTGGCCCGGCATCTCGGCATAGTCGTAGATCATGCCGTCGTTGGGGACGGTGATCTTGAAGCAGCTGTTGGAGTTGATCTGCTTCCAGCCCTCGACCACCCAGTTGCTCGAGCCGGGCTTATCCTTGTAGCTCAGGGCCAGGTAGACCGTATCGGACATGTGGTTGCAGAAGCTGAGCTGCACATAGCCCGGCATGGCGTCCTGAGCCACGGCGGGCGGCGCGCCCCCGGCGAGCAGCATCGCGGCCACAAGGCCGACGGATTGGATCTTCGAGATCACGGCAATAGCCCCAGATGAACAGTCCCGAGGCAGATCATCGCGCCGTGCCGCGGGGTCCTGCAAGGGGGATCGCCTCCCCCTTTAGGGGGTCAGCCGTTCAGCGCGGCCTTGAGCCCTTCGCCGACCTGGAAGCGGGCGGTCTTGCTGGCCGGGCGCTTGACGGTCTCGCCGGTGCGGGGATTGCGGGCCGTGCCAGCGGCGCGGGAGACCGACTTGAAGGCCCCGAAGCCGACCAGCCGCACATCTTCGCCCTTCTTCAGGGAGGTGGTCACGGCGCCGGTAAAGGCCTCCAAAGCGGCCGCAGCCTGGGTTTTGGTCAGTCCGGCGCCGTCCGCGATCGCGGCGACCAGTTCGGCCTTCGTCATCGACAGTCTCCCAGCCACAAATCCGTTGTGCGGCGCGGTGTTCGCCTCGTGCGCGAGGCCCCTCGCCCGCCACGATTATGAAGACTGTCGGCCCTCCGTCAAAAGAAACGCGCCGCGGGAAACCCCGCGGCGCGCACATTATCGGCGATTACTTAGAGGGAACTACCCTTAGTGGGTAATCACCGCGTCATCACCGGCTTCATCCACCTTCGCAGGCGCAACAACCGGTTGCTCATCTTCCGACCATTCGATCGCAGTCAGCGGTCCGGTCAGCGCCCGGGCGATCGCCTCGTCGACCGTGGCAATCGGCACGATCTCCAAGGCGTTCTTCACGTTCGCCGGCACGTCGGCCAGATCCTTCTCGTTCTCCTGCGGGATCAGTACTGTCTTGATGCCACTGCGCAGGGCCGCCAGCAGCTTTTCCTTCAAGCCGCCGATAGCGAGGACACGCCCGCGCAGGGTGATCTCGCCGGTCATGGCGATGTCCTTGCGGATCGGCACACCGGTCAGCACCGAGATCATGGCGATGGCCATGGCGACACCGGCCGAGGGCCCGTCCTTGGGCGTGGCGCCCTCAGGAACGTGGACGTGGACGTCGGTCTTCTCGAACAACGGCGGCTTGATGCCGAACTTGGTGGACCGGGCCCGGACGTAGGAGTTCGCGGCCGAGATCGACTCCTTCATCACCTCTTTCAGGTTGCCGGTGATCGACATCCGGCCCTTGCCCGGCATCTTGACCGCCTCGATGGTCAGGATGTCGCCGCCGAATTCAGTCCAGGCCAGACCGGTGACGATGCCGACCTGATCCTCCTCGTCCGTCTCGCCGTAGCGGTACTTCTTGACGCCGGCGTACTTGGCCAGCCGCTCGTCATCGACGGTGATGGTCAGAAGGCTCTCGCGGGCCAGATCGCGGACGACCTTGCGCGCCAGATTGCCCAGCTCCCGCTCCAGCGACCGCACCCCGGCTTCCCGGGTGTAGTAGCGGATCAGGTCGCGGATGGCCTTTTCCGGCACCACGAACTCTTCGGTGGTCAGGCCGTGATCCTTGGCCAGCTTGGGCAGCACATGCCGCTTGGCGATTTCGACCTTCTCGTCCTCGGTGTAGCCGGGGATGCGAATGATCTCCATGCGGTCCAGCAGCGGCTGGGGCATGTTCAGGCTGTTGGCCGTGGTGACGAACATGGTCTGGCTGAGGTCGTAGTCGACCTCCAGGTAGTGGTCGGCGAAGGTCGAGTTCTGAGCCGGGTCCAGCACCTCCAGCAGGGCCGAGGACGGATCGCCCCGATAGTCGCTGCCCATCTTGTCTATCTCGTCGAGCAGGAAGAAGGGATCGACCGCCTTGGCCTTCTTCATCGACTGGATGACCTTGCCCGGCATGGAGCCGATGTAGGTGCGCCGGTGACCGCGGATCTCGGCCTCGTCCCGCACGCCGCCGAGCGACAGGCGCACGAACTCACGGCCCGTCGCCTTGGCGATCGAACGCCCGAGCGAGGTCTTGCCGACCCCGGGCGGGCCGACCAGGCAGAGGATGGGGCCCTTCAGGGAATTGGTCCGGGCCTGCACGGCCAGGTACTCCAGAATCCGCTCCTTCACCTTGTCCAGGCCGTAGTGGTCCTCTTCGAGGATGGCCTCGGCCTTGGCCAGGTCGATCTTCTTCGGCTTGGCCTTGCCCCACGGAATGGACAGCAGCCAGTCGAGATAGTTGCGCACCACGGTGCTCTCGGCCGACATCGGGCTCATGTTGCGCAGCTTCTTCAGCTCGCCCTCGGCCTTGGTGCGGGCCTCCTTGGACAGCCGGGTCTTCTTGATGCGCTTTTCGAGTTCGATGAGTTCGTCGCGACCGTCGTCTTGGTCGCCCAGCTCGCGCTGGATCGCCTTCATCTGCTCGTTCAGGTAATATTCGCGCTGGGTCTTCTCCATCTGCCGCTTCACGCGACTGCGGATCTTCTTCTCGACCTGCAGGACCGAAATCTCGCCTTCCATCAGCGAGAAGACCTTCTCCAGCCGCTTCACGACATTGAACAGCTCGAGCAGCTGCTGCTTGTCGCCGATCTTGACCGACAGGTGGGCGGCGATGCTGTCGGCCAGCTTGCCGGGCTCGGTGATGTGCGGGATCGATGCCAGGGCTTCCGGCGGGATTTTCTTGTTGAGCTTGACGTAGGCCTCAAACTGCTCGGCCACGGCGCGGCTCAGGGCCTCGGCCTCATGCTCCTCGCCATCGTCCTCGTCGAGGATGGCCGCCTCGGCCTCGTAATAGTCCTCCGAGCCGATGAAGCGGGTCACGGCCGCCCGCAGCTTGCCCTCGACCAGCACCTTCACGGTGCCGTCGGGCAGTTTCAGCAGCTGCAGCACGGTGGCCACCACGCCGACGTCATAGATGGCCTCCGGGGCCGGATCGTCATCGGCGCTGTTCTTCTGGGTGGCCAGCAGGATGGTCTTGTCGCCGCGCATCACCTCTTCGAGGGCGCGAACGGATTTCTCCCGGCCCACGAACAGGGGCACGACCATGTGGGGAAACACAACGATGTCCCGAAGCGGCAACACCGGAAGCGTACGAAGTTCTGACATCTAACCGTCTCCTGTGCGCGCCCCGATAATCGGCGACGCGCCGTACCCGTTCCTTAACCGGCGGGTACGCTTGGGAAGATAGTTGGGCGCTTTGCCGGCCCATTCAAGCGGACCACCTGCCGCAGCCGGGGATAAGCGCCGATAGAATCAGGAAAATCCGCGTGATTGGCGAGGTTCACGCTTCTAAGGCGATCCTTCGCTTGGCACGACGGATCGGCGGCTTCAGCGGATGATGGTGAACCCGGGCGGAGCGGCGTTCTCCACATGGTCCGGATGGTACATGTCCATGAAGATCAGGCTCTGAGCCGGCGAGGCGCCCGGGCATTTGACGTCATAGCCGTCGATGATCGAACCATAGATGCCAGGCCCGAAATTGCCGGTTCGGACGAATACCGGTGGCTGGCCATCGGAGCAGCGCAGCCGGCGCAGATAGGCGTGCTGGCCCGCCGGCATGTTGACCCGGATGGGGTTCTGCTGGCTGCCGAGCGGATGCTTCTCCGCCGCCTTGGCCTGCCTGGCCACCTCAGCCGGCGGGGCGCGGCCGCCGGAGAACAGGTCGAAATCGTCGTCTGGCGCCGCCGTCGCGCAGGCCCCCAGCAGCAGCAGTCCGATGGCGGCTCCCGCCGCTCCGATGTGACGCATGGCGCATCCTCCCTGCCCGGCATCCTGGACCCAGAGCGGTAGAACACGCAAGGAAAATTTGACGCGTGTAAGTTTCAGTCGTCCGCGGGCTGGCGGGTCGGGGCTGGCCAGACCTGTTCGATCACCGCCCAGGTGATCGCCCCAACCATGGCGGCTACGGCGCCCAGCCATTGAGTCAGGTTCATGCCCTCGGCCGCGGTGGAGCCGACGACCCAGGCGACCAGGAAGACGGCGGCGCCGGAGATCCAGCGGGCGGACAGGGCGGCGCGGATGAACTCGTTCATGGGATGGCCCTCGACTCGAACAGCCTCCCGATAATCGGCTCGGAGTCCCCTGTCACTGCGACATGCATTCGCGGCTTGCGCGCATCGATGTATATTGCCATATGGCTATATTCATGAGAGACGACCGATGCCGGTGACACCTCAGGACGAAACGTTGGACCGGGTATTCGGCGCTCTTGCCGACCCCACCCGCCGCGCCATCCTGGCCCGCGTGGCCGGGCGCGAGGCGACTGTGAACCAGCTGGTCGACGCCTTCGACCTGGCCCAACCGACCATCTCCAAGCACCTGAAGGTTCTCGAACGCGCGGGACTGATCCGCCGCGGCCGCGAGGCCCAGTTCCGACCCGTGCGGCTGGAGCCGTCAGCCCTGGCGGGCGCCGATCGCTGGATCGGCGACTACCGCGGGTTCTGGGAGGAAAGCTTCGACCGTTTAGACACTTACGTCAAAGAGCTGAAAGACAAGGAGACCCGCTGATGACCGAGGACACGGCCGATCGACAGCTGACTGTCGTGCGGGTTTTCAACGCCCCTGCCCGGCTGGTGTTCCGGGCCCATGCCGAGCGCGAGCACATCATGAAGTGGTTCGGGCCGGCCGGTTATCCGGTGACTCTGTGCGAGATCGACTTCCGGGTCGGCGGCCAGTGGCGCATGGCGATGACCGCCCCGGACGGGACCCAGAACACCCCCTTCGGCGGGACCTATCTGGAGATCGTGCCGGATCGCAAGATCGTCTGGGACAACGGTTTCGAGACCCCGGACAGCCCCCGGATGGTGACCAGCTTCACCTTCGATGAGGCAGGCGGGAAGACCACCCTGACCATGAAGACGGTGTTCGAAAGCAAGGCCATGCATGACGAGTATGTTGGCGTCGGCATGGAAGACGGGATCAACTCCGGCCTCGACCAGCTCGCGGAGGTGGTCGCGGCGATGAAGGCGGGGACTTAGAGCGCCCGCCTCTGCATCGCCAACCCGACCCCGAAGGCGACCAGCAGGCCGCCGGTCACCCCGTCCAGCCATCGCACGACAGCCGGCCGCTTCAGCCAGCGGCCAAGCGGCCGGGTGGCGGCGATCAGGGCGGCGAACCAGGCCACCGTCTGCAGCCCGTGGACGCCGGCCAGCAACAGGCTCCAGGCGAGGGTGTCGGCGCCGGCGGGCATGAACTGCGGCAGGAAGCTGACGTAGAAGACCCCGACCTTGGGGTTCAGCAGATTGGTCATCAGGCCGCGCATGAACCAGGTCGCCGTGCTGCCGGTGGAGGGGGCGGCGGCCCCCTCGACCGCAGGCGACCCACCCCAGAAAGCGGCCCTCAGCAGGCGCCCCCCGAGGAATAGAAGGTAGCCGACACCGGCAATCTGCAGGACAAGGTAGGCGGTCTTCGAAACGGCCAGCAGCGCCGTCAGCCCTACCGCCGTCAGGGCGCCCCAGATGAACAGCCCCAGGATGATCCCCGCCCCCGCCGCCACGGCCCGGCGCGGCCCCTCGACGGCGGCCGTGCGCAGGACCAGAGCGGTGTCCACGCCCGGCGTGACCGTCAACAGGCCGGCGGCAATGAAGAAGGCGAGCAGGCTGGCGATGGGATCCATGCGGGGCGAGTTCCATGGGACGTCGCAACAGCCTAGGACGCGGCGGCTCCCCGGGCTATGATCCGACCGTGATGATGTTCCAGTCCCGCATCCGAGCCTGACGCGACTGGCCCCGCAGGGCCCTCGCCCGGCGTCACCAAACGCCCACGCCTTCATGCGCCGGCGATCCGGCGCCTGCACGAGACATCACGCCATGCCACCTTCATTCACCGGGCCGCTGAGCCCCGGCCAGATCGAGCAATTTGTCACCGACGGCTTCGTCCGCCTGGACGAGGCCTTTCCCGCCGCCTTGGCCGAAGAGGCCCGCGCTATTCTCTGGCGCGACCTGCCCGGCGACCCTGATGACCCAACGACCTGGACCCGGCCGGTAATCCGCCTGGGCCTCTATGCTCAGCCGCCCTTCCAGACCGCGGCGAACACCGCGCGCCTGCACGGCGCGTTTGACCAGCTGGTCGGTCCCGGCCGCTGGCGCCCGTGCCGGGCGATGGGGACCTTCCCGGTCCGCTTCCCCTCGCCCGAGGATCCCGGCGACACCGGCTGGCACGTTGATGTCAGTTTTGGGACGGAAGCGCCCGACTTCCTGGACTGGCGGGTCAACATCACCTCACGCGGCCGCGCCCTGTTGATGCTGTTCCTGTTTTCAGATGTCGGTGCGGACGACGCCCCGACCCGCATCCTCGCCGGCTCGCACAAAGACGTCGCCCGGCTGCTCGCGCCGGCCGGCGAGGCGGGCATGAGCCTGCGGGACCTCGTCGCGGCCAACTTCGGACTGGCTCCCGGACGTCAGGACTTCACCGCGACCGGCAAAGCCGGCACGGTCTGGCTCTGCCATCCCTTTCTGGTCCACGCGGCCCAGCTTCATCGTGGCGGCGTCCCCCGCTTTCTGGCTCAACCGCCATTGCTTCCGTCGGAAGGGTTTCGCGGCGATGGCCCCTCCCCGGTCGAGCGCGCCATCGCCCTGGGCCTGGACCAGGAGAGTGGCTGACCGACCTTGGTGTTGAGACAGCAAAAAGCCCCGCGAGCGGTTAGCTTGCGGGGCTTCTTGAATGCTTGGGTGCGGGAGCAGGATTTGAACCTGCGACCTTCAGGTTATGAGCCTGACGAGCTACCGGGCTGCTCCATCCCGCGGCAAGGCGGATGTCATCGTAAAGCGAGGGTCAGTCCAACCTTTTGGGTTGGCGGAGTGTATCTCTTCGGCGGACCTGGCGGCGACCTACTCTCCCGCGCCTTAAGACGAAGTACCATTGGCCCTGGAGGACTTAACGACCGAGTTCGGAATGGGATCGGGTGGGGAACCTCCGGCATAGCCACCAGGTCGGCGGAAGAGATACGGGTGAAGACATCGTTGTCTGTACAAAGCGCTTTCATGAGTTCAACTAAGAACGATCAAGCCGATCGAGCTATTAGTACCAGTAAGCTGCATGCCTCGCGGCACTTCCACACCTGGCCTATCAACGTGGTGGTCTACCACGGCTCTCAGCGAAGCCTTGTTTTGAGGTTAGTTTCCCGCTTAGATGCTTTCAGCGGTTATCTATTCCACACTTAGCTACCCTGCTGCGCGGCTGGCGCCACGACAGGTCCACCAGAGGTGTGTCCATCCCGGTCCTCTCGTACTAGGGACAGATCCTCTCAAGCTTCGTACACCCACGGCAGATAGGGACCAAACTGTCTCACGACGTTCTGAACCCAGCTCACGTACCACTTTAATCGGCGAACAGCCGAACCCTTGGGACCTGCTCCAGCCCCAGGATGTGATGAGCCGACATCGAGGTGCCAAACTTTGCCGTCGATATGGACTCTTGGGCAAAATCAGCCTGTTATCCCTAGAGTACCTTTTATCCGTTGAGCGATGGCCCTTCCACGCAGGACCACCGGATCACTATGGCCGACTTTCGTCTCTGCTCGACTTGTCAGTCTCGCAGTCAGGCGGGCTTATGCCATTGCACTCGACGAGCGATTTCCGACCGCTCTGAGCCCACCATCGCGCGCCTCCGTTACACTTTGGGAGGCGACCGCCCCAGTCAAACTACCCGCCACGCCATGTCTCGGACCCCGATAAGGGGCCGCGGTTAGACGTCAACAACAATAAGGGTGGTATTTCAAGGTTGGCTCCACCAGAGCTGGCGCCCCGGTTTCATAGCCTCCCACCTATCCTACACATGTTGCTGCTAACGCCAAGGCGAAGCTGTAGTAAAGGTTCATAGGGTCTTTCCGTCTGACCGCGGGAACCCCGCATCTTCACGGGGAATTCAATTTCACTGAGCCTATGCTGGAGACAGTGGGGAAGTCGTTACGCCATTCGTGCAGGTCGGAACTTACCCGACAAGGAATTTCGCTACCTTAGGACCGTTATAGTTACGGCCGCCGTTTACCGGGGCTTCAATTCGGAGCTTGCACCCCTCCTTTTAACCTTCCGGCACCGGGCAGGCGTCAGACCCTATACTTCGCCTTACGGCTTCGCAGAGCCCTGTGTTTTTGCTAAACAGTCGCTACCCCCTGGCCTGTGCCACTCTACAAAGGTTGCCCTAAGCAGAGTCACGCTTATCCCGAAGTTACGCGTGCAATTTGCCGAGTTCCTTCAGCATAGTTCTCTCAAGCGCCTTGGTATACTCTACCTGTCCACCTGTGTCGGTTTCGGGTACGGTCTCCGTCAGAGTTATTTCCAGGGACCTCTTCCCTGCCCTCACAATCCAGTAAGTTCAGACAAGTTACGAGATCCGTCACTTCTGACTGGCCCAGGAATATTTACCTGGTTCCCATCGACTACGCCTTTCGGCCTCGCCTTAGGGGCCGGCTAACCCTGCGCAGATTAGCTTTACGCAGGAACCCTTGGACTTTCGGCGAGAGTGTCTCTCACACTCTTTGTCGTTACTCATGTCAGCATTCTCACTTCCGATACCTCCAGGAAGGCTCACGCCTTCCCTTCGCAGGCTTACGGAACGCTCCGCTACCGCTTGCACAAAGTGCAAACCCATACCTTCGGCGACTGGCTTGAGCCCCGTTACATTTTCCGCGCAGGATCGCTTGACCAGTGAGCTGTTACGCTTTCTTTAAATGATGGCTGCTTCTAAGCCAACATCCTGGTTGTCAAAGCAATCCCACATCGTTTCCCACTTAGCCAGTACTTGGGGGCCTTAGATGATGGTTAGGGTTGTTTCCCTTTTCACGACGGACGTTAGCACCCGCCGTGTGTCTGCCCGATAGTTCTCTTGGGTATTCGGAGTTTGGTTAGAATTGGTACAGCTCGCGCCGCCCGCATCCATCCAGTGCTCTACCCCCCAAGGAATACATCGAACGCTCTACCTAAA
>NZ_JAAALA010000008.1:20000-137486 GCF_009905535.1 Caulobacter sp. SLTY
TTCACCTCTGACTGAACTATCCGCCTACGCTCCCTTTACGCCCAGTAATTCCGAGCAACGCTAGCCCCCTTCGTATTACCGCGGCTGCTGGCACGAAGTTAGCCGGGGCTTCTTCTCCGGGTACCGTCATTATCGTCCCCGGTGAAAGAATTTTACAATCCTAAGACCTTCATCATTCACGCGGCATGGCTGCGTCAGGCTTTCGCCCATTGCGCAAGATTCCCCACTGCTGCCTCCCGTAGGAGTTTGGGCCGTGTCTCAGTCCCAATGTGGCTGATCATCCTCTCAGACCAGCTACTGATCGTCGCCTTGGTAGGCCATTACCCCACCAACTAGCTAATCAGACGCGGGCCGCTCTAATGGCGATAAATCTTTCCCCCGAAGGGCACATTCGGTATTAGCTCAAGTTTCCCTGAGTTGTTCCGAACCAAAAGGCACGTTCCCACGTGTTACTCACCCGTCCGCCACTAATCCCGAAGGATCCGTTCGACTTGCATGTGTTAGGCCTGCCGCCAGCGTTCGCTCTGAGCCAGGATCAAACTCTCAGGTTGAGTTGACATTGACTCCAGTCGTTCAGCTCAGGATCGCTCCCAAGCCGGCGTATCTGGTTTTGCATAGTATCTTGACGAGTTCCCATTCACATCGACCCAAGCCCTAAAGCTCAGATCCATATTCATGGTGTCTTCAAGAGACCGCATTCTGTCGACGTCTAAGATAGGGCGGTTAACCCCATCGCCAGAACGTCGCCGCCTGCGTTTCTCTTTCCAAATCTACAATGTCAAAGACCTAGATCGGCTTGCCGACCCCGCCGTGTCATCGCCCGGCGGCTGCGAGAGGCGGCCTTCTATTTGGCCACCCCGTTGGTGTCAACCGCCCGATTTCTTTTTTCTCAGAGAACCAGGTTTCCGAAGAAACCGCCTGTTCTCAGAGACAAAACCAGCCACCCAGGGATGCCGAGGCGTTCCCTCCAGGTCGCTGACCGAGTCGATTGAGGCTGCGGAACATACTCATCGCTGCCGAAATTGCAAGGGAATGTTTCCCGAGCCCTCCAGCGGCGCGAGCCGTGCTAAGCAGATGGGCGGTAATATGGGGTCTCTGCCAGCGTGGCAACCCCGCCGACGTAGAATCTTCACATAACACCGGCGTCAGCGGCGAGCCGGATAGGACCTGCTGTCCTTGAGGCGATACCGGGGATCGCCTGCAGGGCGCCCTCACCGCGGTCGGCGACCAGGACCAGCTCGGCCTCGATCCCTCGGATGATCCATCCTCACGGGCCCCATCCTGTAGACTCGACGAGGCGCCAGGCGCGATCGGCTTCAGATCACCCCGAACAGATCCACTCCAGCCTGCCGGCCCGGCTGGATAGAGCGCTGCGTCTCGCGGGGCGCGCTGATGAGCGCTGGCGCGCCGCTCCCCGCCCGAGGCTTCACGAGGCCCCAGGTCGATCTCCCGGCTCCTGGCCGGAGCCTGGCAGATCCTCCCGGCCGGCATGGCGTGGAAGGCGCCAAGGCCCAGGCCGCGACAGGGGGGGAGCTCGATGGGCCGGGAGATCGCTGCGGCCGCCCTGCCCTCTGGCTAGGCTTGATACGGCCCATAGCGGCCATCGACCGGCCTGGAGCGCTACGCCCGTTCTGCCGGCAGCAGCCAAGTCGATTCCTTGCCCTCGCGTTGTGGCGGACCCAAACGCAAACAGCCGCCCGATGAAGAGCGGCTGTTCGTGTTGTGCTTGGGTGCGGGAGCAGGATTTGAACCTGCGACCTTCAGGTTATGAGCCTGACGAGCTACCGGGCTGCTCCATCCCGCGGCAAGGCGGATGTCATCGTAAAGCGAGGGTCAGTCCAACCTTTTGGGTTGGCGGAGTGTATCTCTTCGGCGGACCTGGCGGCGACCTACTCTCCCGCGCCTTAAGACGAAGTACCATTGGCCCTGGAGGACTTAACGACCGAGTTCGGAATGGGATCGGGTGGGGAACCTCCGGCATAGCCACCAGGTCGGCGGAAGAGATACGGGTGAAGACATCGTTGTCTGTACAAAGCGCTTTCATGAGTTCAACTAAGAACGATCAAGCCGATCGAGCTATTAGTACCAGTAAGCTGCATGCCTCGCGGCACTTCCACACCTGGCCTATCAACGTGGTGGTCTACCACGGCTCTCAGCGAAGCCTTGTTTTGAGGTTAGTTTCCCGCTTAGATGCTTTCAGCGGTTATCTATTCCACACTTAGCTACCCTGCTGCGCGGCTGGCGCCACGACAGGTCCACCAGAGGTGTGTCCATCCCGGTCCTCTCGTACTAGGGACAGATCCTCTCAAGCTTCGTACACCCACGGCAGATAGGGACCAAACTGTCTCACGACGTTCTGAACCCAGCTCACGTACCACTTTAATCGGCGAACAGCCGAACCCTTGGGACCTGCTCCAGCCCCAGGATGTGATGAGCCGACATCGAGGTGCCAAACTTTGCCGTCGATATGGACTCTTGGGCAAAATCAGCCTGTTATCCCTAGAGTACCTTTTATCCGTTGAGCGATGGCCCTTCCACGCAGGACCACCGGATCACTATGGCCGACTTTCGTCTCTGCTCGACTTGTCAGTCTCGCAGTCAGGCGGGCTTATGCCATTGCACTCGACGAGCGATTTCCGACCGCTCTGAGCCCACCATCGCGCGCCTCCGTTACACTTTGGGAGGCGACCGCCCCAGTCAAACTACCCGCCACGCCATGTCTCGGACCCCGATAAGGGGCCGCGGTTAGACGTCAACAACAATAAGGGTGGTATTTCAAGGTTGGCTCCACCAGAGCTGGCGCCCCGGTTTCATAGCCTCCCACCTATCCTACACATGTTGCTGCTAACGCCAAGGCGAAGCTGTAGTAAAGGTTCATAGGGTCTTTCCGTCTGACCGCGGGAACCCCGCATCTTCACGGGGAATTCAATTTCACTGAGCCTATGCTGGAGACAGTGGGGAAGTCGTTACGCCATTCGTGCAGGTCGGAACTTACCCGACAAGGAATTTCGCTACCTTAGGACCGTTATAGTTACGGCCGCCGTTTACCGGGGCTTCAATTCGGAGCTTGCACCCCTCCTTTTAACCTTCCGGCACCGGGCAGGCGTCAGACCCTATACTTCGCCTTACGGCTTCGCAGAGCCCTGTGTTTTTGCTAAACAGTCGCTACCCCCTGGCCTGTGCCACTCTACAAAGGTTGCCCTAAGCAGAGTCACGCTTATCCCGAAGTTACGCGTGCAATTTGCCGAGTTCCTTCAGCATAGTTCTCTCAAGCGCCTTGGTATACTCTACCTGTCCACCTGTGTCGGTTTCGGGTACGGTCTCCGTCAGAGTTATTTCCAGGGACCTCTTCCCTGCCCTCACAATCCAGTAAGTTCAGACAAGTTACGAGATCCGTCACTTCTGACTGGCCCAGGAATATTTACCTGGTTCCCATCGACTACGCCTTTCGGCCTCGCCTTAGGGGCCGGCTAACCCTGCGCAGATTAGCTTTACGCAGGAACCCTTGGACTTTCGGCGAGAGTGTCTCTCACACTCTTTGTCGTTACTCATGTCAGCATTCTCACTTCCGATACCTCCAGGAAGGCTCACGCCTTCCCTTCGCAGGCTTACGGAACGCTCCGCTACCGCTTGCACAAAGTGCAAACCCATACCTTCGGCGACTGGCTTGAGCCCCGTTACATTTTCCGCGCAGGATCGCTTGACCAGTGAGCTGTTACGCTTTCTTTAAATGATGGCTGCTTCTAAGCCAACATCCTGGTTGTCAAAGCAATCCCACATCGTTTCCCACTTAGCCAGTACTTGGGGGCCTTAGATGATGGTTAGGGTTGTTTCCCTTTTCACGACGGACGTTAGCACCCGCCGTGTGTCTGCCCGATAGTTCTCTTGGGTATTCGGAGTTTGGTTAGAATTGGTACAGCTCGCGCCGCCCGCATCCATCCAGTGCTCTACCCCCCAAGGAATACATCGAACGCTCTACCTAAATAGATTTCGCGGAGAACCAGCTATGTCCAGGTTTGATTGGCCTTTCACCCCTATCCACAAGTCATCCCAGAATTTTTCAACATTCACGGGTTCGGTCCTCCAGTTGGTGTTACCCAACCTTCAACCTGCTCATGGATAGATCACCTGGTTTCGGGTCGTCATGCGACGTACTTATTCGCCCTATTCAGACTCGCTTTCGCTGCGCCTACACCTAACGGCTTAAGCTTGCACGGCACATGAAGTCGCTGACCCATTATACAAAAGGTACGCCGTCACCACGCTCGGTGGCTCCGACTGCTTGTAGGCTTCCGATTTCAGGTTCTATTTCACTCCCCTCGTCGGGGTGCTTTTCACCTTTCCCTCACGGTACTTGTTCACTATCGGTCGTCGAGGAGTACTTAGGCTTGGAGGGTGGTCCCCCCATGTTCAGACAGGATTTCACGTGTCCCGCCCTACTCGAGTCTGTCGCTATTTGACGCTTACGGGGCTATCACCCGCTATGGCCGATCTTTCCAGGATCGTTCAGCTTTATGTCACGACAGCACTGGCCTGGTCCCGGTTCGCTCGCCACTACTACGGGAGTCTCGGTTGATGTCCTTTCCTCCAGGTACTGAGATGTTTCAGTTCCCTGGGTTTGCTTAATGAACCCTATGTATTCAGGTCATTATACCTTTTAACGCCCTACGAACCGGATCCTCACCAGAGGTGAGAAGCAAGTTCGCAGACCGTAAAGGTGGGTTTCCCCATTCGGAGATTACCGGATCAAAGGGTGCTCGCGCCTCCCCGGTACTTATCGCAGCGTGCCACGTCCTTCATCGCCTCTCGACGCCAAGGCATCCTTCAGAAGCCCTTATGCGCTTGATCGTTCTCAGTAAAACTCATGCCCAGGCTATGCGTCCGCCACCCTCTAGGGAAGGCGACAGACCCTGGTCATGCGCTTTGTATTTGTCAGACAATGATGTCTTCAAAGTCCGCCCTCAAAGCGTTGATCCAAACCTCCAGGGGGAGACTTGGGACGCCGGGCTGACCCTTGCTTTACGATGTCACTTCACAGCAAAACCCGGTCCCCAATAAGAGGCGCCAGGCGCTGTAAACCTGTATCTTTCTATCGATCGCTTCCTGCCGTGCAGGATGGTGGAGCCAGACGGGATCGAACCGACGACCTGATGCTTGCAAAGCACCCGCTCTACCAACTGAGCTATGGCCCCATAAGAGCTGCCCAGGAGAACTGGTCGGTCAATCCACGATGTCAGGGATGGTAGGCCTGGGCAGACTCGAACTGCCGACCTTACGCTTATCAGGCGTACGCTCTAACCACCTGAGCTACAGGCCTCCAGAACCCCGCCCTCTCAGAGGGATAAGGGCTTTGAGGCCAGCTCAACAGCGGCTTACGCCACCCCGGGCTCGCGATCGCACCGCCAACCTATCCGAACCCCCGTATGGGATCCGCCGGCCAGCGATGAGTGGAAAGAGAAACGAAGACGGCGACGTTCCGCACCTATTTAAAGATGTCTTTGAACGCCTCAGTAGGAAGACCGTGAGGTCCATCCTGGAGAAGCATCCTTAGAAAGGAGGTGATCCAGCCGCAGGTTCCCCTACGGCTACCTTGTTACGACTTCACCCCAGTCGCTGACCCTACCGTGGTCGGCTGCCTCCATTGCTGGTTAGCGCACCGCCTTCGGGTAAAGCCAACTCCCATGGTGTGACGGGCGGTGTGTACAAGGCCCGGGAACGTATTCACCGCGGCATGCTGATCCGCGATTACTAGCGATTCCGACTTCATGCTCTCGAGTTGCAGAGAACAATCCGAACTGAGACGACTTTTTGGGATTGGCTCACCATCGCTGGCTTGCAACCCTCTGTAGTCGCCATTGTAGCACGTGTGTAGCCCACCTTGTAAGGGCCATGAGGACTTGACGTCATCCCCGCCTTCCTCCGGATTAACTCCGGCAGTCCTGTTAGAGTGCCCAACTAAATGGTGGCAACTAACAGCGAGGGTTGCGCTCGTTGCGGGACTTAACCCAACATCTCACGACACGAGCTGACGACAGCCATGCAGCACCTGTGTCCTAGTCCCCGAAGGGAAAGCTGCTTCTCAGCAGCGGTCCAGGCATGTCAAAAGGTGGTAAGGTTCTGCGCGTTGCTTCGAATTAAACCACATGCTCCACCGCTTGTGCGGGCCCCCGTCAATTCCTTTGAGTTTTAATCTTGCGACCGTACTCCCCAGGCGGAGTGCTTAATGCGTTAGCTGCGTCACCGACATGCATGCATGCCGACAACTAGCACTCATCGTTTACGGCGTGGACTACCAGGGTATCTAATCCTGTTTGCTCCCCACGCTTTCGAGCCTCAGCGTCAGTATTGGGCCAGTGTGTCGCCTTCGCCACTGGTGTTCTTCCGAATATCTACGAATTTCACCTCTACACTCGGAGTTCCACACACCTCTCCCAAACTCAAGATAGCCAGTATCAAAGGCAGTTCCAAGGTTGAGCCCTGGGCTTTCACCTCTGACTGAACTATCCGCCTACGCTCCCTTTACGCCCAGTAATTCCGAGCAACGCTAGCCCCCTTCGTATTACCGCGGCTGCTGGCACGAAGTTAGCCGGGGCTTCTTCTCCGGGTACCGTCATTATCGTCCCCGGTGAAAGAATTTTACAATCCTAAGACCTTCATCATTCACGCGGCATGGCTGCGTCAGGCTTTCGCCCATTGCGCAAGATTCCCCACTGCTGCCTCCCGTAGGAGTTTGGGCCGTGTCTCAGTCCCAATGTGGCTGATCATCCTCTCAGACCAGCTACTGATCGTCGCCTTGGTAGGCCATTACCCCACCAACTAGCTAATCAGACGCGGGCCGCTCTAATGGCGATAAATCTTTCCCCCGAAGGGCACATTCGGTATTAGCTCAAGTTTCCCTGAGTTGTTCCGAACCAAAAGGCACGTTCCCACGTGTTACTCACCCGTCCGCCACTAATCCCGAAGGATCCGTTCGACTTGCATGTGTTAGGCCTGCCGCCAGCGTTCGCTCTGAGCCAGGATCAAACTCTCAGGTTGAGTTGACATTGACTCCAGTCGTTCAGCTCAGGATCGCTCCCAAGCCGGCGTATCTGGTTTTGCATAGTATCTTGACGAGTTCCCATTCACATCGACCCAAGCCCTAAAGCTCAGATCCATATTCATGGTGTCTTCAAGAGACCGCATTCTGTCGACGTCTAAGATAGGGCGGTTAACCCCATCGCCAGAACGTCGCCGCCTGCGTTTCTCTTTCCAAATCTACAATGTCAAAGACCCGAACCGCCGGAGCGGCCCAACCGTTTAGCGCCCGGTCCCGGCGAAGAGCGGCGTATCTAGTTGCCGACCCTTTCGGTGTCAACCGGATTGTTCCGTCGTCCTTCGAGTTTTTCGAGTACCGAGGTTCCCGATGTCGAAGGCCGAACCGATCCGTTCGGGATCCTCGTGAGAGGCGCCCGCTTGCGGATTGGACGATCCAGCTGATCCGCCTGGCTGAACCTGACCGGAATGCCTCAACCCCTTAGGGCGTCGGCGTTTCCGGCGGCGGCTCGTCCGCGGCGGAGGCGGCTATCTAGGGTCCCGCCGCCCGAGTCGCAAGCGGTCTTTTTGTGGCGGGATGCGGCAAACTTGCGTCCGCCGCCCTGAGCCCTCAAAAGGCAGGTCCGAAAGGCTCCTCAGACCCCATGCTCTCCAGCAAGGCCCGCTACGCCCTCCGCGCCCTCGTCGAACTGGCCCGCGATCCCGAGCAGGTGACCGCCGGCGAGCTCGCCCTGCGCGCCGACGCCCCGCGCAAGTTTCTCGAAGCCATCCTGCTGCAACTGGCCCGCCGACATATTGTCGCCAGCCGGCGCGGGAAGTTCGGCGGCTATGTCTTGGCCCGACCGGCCGCGGAGATCAGCTTCGCCGAGGTCATTCGCGCCATCGACGGCCCACTGGCCTTGGCTCCCTGCGTCAGCGTGACCGCCTTCCGAAAGTGCGACGACTGCCCTGACCTGGAAACCTGCCCTCTGAGAGAGTCGCTTCGGCGCACCCGCGACGCCACCGCCGAAGTCCTGGAGACCTACAGCCTGGCTGACGCAGCGGCCCAGGGGCCGGAATCGACCCCGGTTCTATAGAGAGCGCCCTCCCCGGCTGCGCCCTCACCCCGCTGAGATATAGGCTCGCAGGCCATCCGCCTCGGCGGTCACCTCGGAAATCTTGTGTTTCACCAGGTCGCCGATCGAAACGATCCCGGCCAGCCGTCCGTCCTTCAGCACCGGCAGATGCCGGATCCGGCGGTCCGTCATCCGGGTCAGCAGTTCGTCGACCGACTCCCTGGGATCGGCGAAGATCACGTCTGAGGTCATGCACACTGACACAGGCCGGTTCAGCCCACCGGAGCCTTCGCTGGCCACCATGCTGACCACATCGCGTTCGGAAACGATCCCCGCCACCGCGCCGTCCTCGGTGACGACAATCATCGCCCCCACGCGCCGACTGTGCAGAAGGGCCGCGACCGCGCCCACGGTGTCCGACGGCGAAGCCGTGAACACCATGTCGCCCTTGTCCTTGAGAATCTGGGAAACCAGCACTGGGATCGTCCTCCCTCTCTAGACACAGGGGAGCGTCGCTCAATCGCGCCACGATAGCAACCGGCGCCGCGCGCCTCTGACAACCGTCGGACTTAACCAAATCGCCAGACCTGCTGCCCAATGTGGGTTCGTCCCGATCTGGCACGGCGGTTGCATGGTTAACGCCGAGTGCGCGGAACGGCGTGGAGCGAGACATCCGATGGCCAAGGTCCTGATCATCACCCTGACGGCAGTTGTCGGCCTGGCGGCGTCGCCCGCCCTGGCCCAGCAGTCCACGGGTTCGGCCAACTATAACGCCGGCTATGGCCGCACCCCCGGTCAGGAGAACCGGATGGTCGACTATTCGACCCGCGACGCCAACGGCAACCGGGTCATCGTCGATGGCGTCATGCTGACAGGCGACGACCAGTCCACCTTCACCCGCGCCGGCGGTTCGCTCGATGCCTATTCCGGCGTCGGCAGCCAGGGTGGCAGCTCCACCGCCATCGGCAACAACCTCGTGGTGATCACCCAGGGCTCCTACAACACGGTGATCGTCAACAGCACCCAGACGAACAATGGCGACGTCACGGCGAACGCCCAGGGGAACGGCGATGAAGACTAAGTCCGCGCTTCGCGCCGGCACGATCCTCGCGATCGCCGCCGTAGGCCTGTCCGCCTGTGTCAGCCCGGTGGCAGGCCCCAGCGGCGTCTATGCCAAGCCGATCGGCAACGCCCCGGTCACCGCCAACCCCAGCCCCTATTCGGCGGCCCTGGTCTGCATCGGCGGCTACGCTCGGCAGCACAAGCTGGGCGCGCCCCGCATCGCGGTTGGCCGCATCAGCGACTACACCGGCAAGGCCGAGGCCGACGGTTCGGGCCGCAAGGTCACCCAGGGCGCTTCGCTGATGGCCATGACCGCCCTGGCCAAGGCCGGGATGCCCCTGGTCGAGCGGTTCGACACCTCGATCAGCGAGCTGGACCTGAAGTACAGCAACAACAAGCTGATCAGCGACGGCCCCCGCGGCCCGGGCCCCGGCCCGACCGAGTCCCGCAAGATCTACGAAGGCCAGGTGGCGGGCGTCGATTTCTACCTGGTCGGCGGCATCACCGAGCTGAACTACAACATATACTCGGTGGGCGCGGATGCCTATGCCGGTGACAAGGACACCACCGGCCTGAAGGGCAACTTCCGCAACAGCATCTATGTGATGAACGTCGCCATCGATCTGCGCCTGGTCAACAGCCGCTCGCTCGAGGTGGTGGATGTCATCTCCTATCAGAAGCAGATCATCGGCCGCGAAGTCGGCGTCGGCATCTTCGACTTCCTGAACGGCAATATCTTCGACGTCTCCGCCGGCGCCGGGGCCCAGGAGCCGCTCCAGCTGGCCGTTCGCTCCCTCATCGAGCGCGCCGTGGTCGAGATCAGCGCCAACCTATACGGCATGCCCGGCCCGCAATCCTGCCTGACCTCCGACCCGCTCGGCGGCGCCACCACCGGCATGACCGGCGGCTTTACCCCCGCGTACGACAACCTGAGGACCAACAATGGCGAGACTCGCGAAGATCCGAACCGCTGGAACGACAAGCGCGATCGCGATGCTGGCCGCGCTCTGCGGGGTCGCTACTAGCGCCTGGTCGCAGGATCCCAGCGAGGTCATCAACAACCAGGTCCAGGTCGGCGATGTCTTTTCGCAAGGCACGCTGAACATCGTCACGGTCGAGGAAGGCGTCCAGCAGGACACCTCCGCCACCGGCAACAATGTCCAGGCCTACGCCGATCAGGCCGACATGGCCGTGACCTCCAACCAGACCCTGGTCGGCTCGGTCCAGGCCCAGACGACGGTCAACGTCACCGGCAGCCTGGGCGAGGACAGCGCCATCTCCACCCTGGCCATCGGCAACACCGCCGACATCGGCATCAACCAGGGCACGGTGACCGGCGTTGTCACCCAGATCTCCACCTTCTCCGATAATGTGACCGCCCGCACCCAGATCGAGGGCGAGACGGCACAGGCGGGCAACCTGGTCTCTGCCACCACCGCCATTTCCAACAACACCACGCTCAGCCTGACCAACGGCTCGGCCGGCGTGCGGGTCAACCAGACGACCGGGGCGGACGTGCTGGCCGACGGCGGGGCGGTGATGCAGTACGTCAGCGGCTCCTCGGCCGTGTCCGGCGTGGCGGTCGGCAACAACATGAGCTCGGTCGGCGACACCAGCTCGGCCCAGCGCCTGGCCATCGGCCAGACCAACAACGGCTCGCTGGTCCAGGCCAGCAAGTTCACCGCCTACGGCAATGCCCAGGAGGCGATCACCACCACGACAGCCGCCGGCAACGCCGCCAACGCCTTCAACGAAGGCCCCCTTCTGGATGTGACCAACCAGCAGGTCAACAATGCCTACGTCCGCAGCCAGGCGGAAGGATCTGCCTACCTGTTCGGCGCGGCCCAGGTCAGCGCCTACGGCGCGGGCAATACCGCGGTGGCCGGCAACAGCGGCGCCGAACTGGTGCTGGACAACACCCAGTGGAACGGCGTCGGCGGGGTCGAGGTGATCGCCGCCTTCGAGGGCAATACCGGTTACGACGCCTACGGCCAGGCCATCGCTGTCGGCAACGACGTCACCGGCTATGCCTGCAGCGATTGCACCGGCACGATGAGCGTCAACAACAGCCAGACGAACAACGGCGATGTTTCGTCGAGCTCGACGGTGAATGTCGGCAACAGCGGCCGCAGCGTCGTGGGCGTGTCGACGGCCACCGGCAACAACGCCAGCTTCTACGTCACCCGCCCAACGGGGAACTAGGATCGGTCCTTCTCCCGCCTGCCGGGAGACGGATCAAAGGCCGGCCGCCCACCGCGCCAGTCCCACGCCCGCGCACGCCAGGATCACCACCACCACGTTGACGTGGAACCGGATCAGCGCTGCGCCGGCCGCCAGGGCCAGACCCAGCGCCCAGGGATCGAAACTCGCCCACACCGGCACACCGACCTTCCCGCCCCACGGCGTGGCGACATCGGTCACCGACCCGAAGACCACATGCAGGGCGAACCACAGCGCCAGGCTGGCGATCACCCCCAGCACGGCCGCGGTCACCGCCCGCAGCAGCCCGGTCGCCGCGGGGCTCTGGCGCAGCCGCTCCGCATAGGGCGCCCCCGCGAAGATGTAGAGGAAGGACGGGGCGAAGGTCTGCCATAGGGCCATCGCCGCCCCCGCCAGGCCCCAGGCCCACCCGCCATTGTTCCATCCGGCCATGAACCCGACGAACCCATTGACCAGCACCAGCGGCCCAGGCGTCGTTTCGGCCAACCCCAGCCCATCGATCATCTGCGCGGTGGTCAGCCAGCCCTGAACCTCCACCGCCTGCTGCTGCAGCCAGGCCAGCATGGCGTAGGCGCCGCCGAAGGTGACCGCCGCCAGGGCCGCGAACACCTCCCCTACCCGGCTCAGCCAATGGTCCGGCCCGAACACCAGCACAACCGCCGCCAGCGGGATCAACCAGATTGCCAGCCACAGCGCCGTCGTTCGCACGGTGCGCCCGACCCCGACCGCCGGCTTCTTCTCCCGCGCCACCGACGGTTTACTCCGGCTCATCGCCAGCCCGACCCCCGCCGCGACCAGGATCACCAGTGGGAACGGCGCGCTGAACACCGCCAGGGCCACGAAGGCCAGAATGGCGATGACCAGATCGCCCCGACCCTTCAACGCCCGCTTGCCGACCCGCTGCAGCGCCTCGGCGACCAGCGCCAGCACCGCCGCCTTTACCCCCCAGAACGCCGCCTCCAGCCAGGGCGCCTCGCCATGGGCCGCATAGAGCCAGGCCAGGGCGGTCACCAGCACGGCCCCCGGCAGTACGAACAGCAGCCCCGCCGCCAGCCCGCCGCGCACCCCGTGCAACAGCCAGCCGACATAGGTCGCCAGCTGCTGCGCCTCCGGGCCCGGCAACAGGGTGCAGTAGCTCAGCGCATGCAGGTAGCGCGGCTCATCGATCCACTTCTTCTCGTCGACGAACACCCGGTGCATCAGGGCGATCTGCCCCGCCGGCCCACCGAAGCCGAGGAAGCCCACCCGCGCGCTGGCGGCGACCAGGTCGCGGAAGCTGGGGATGTTGAGAGGGGTGTCAGTCAAGAACGGTCTCCGCACGGCTCAAGGCTCGGTGCTTGGGCGCGGGCCTGACCGGGGGACCGCTCACCCCGGATAGGCAGAGACTATCCGGCCGTAATCGCCGGTCAACAGCTTCCCGGCTGATAGCCCACAGCAGATTGACATATCGTCAAAACCCGATGCATTGTTTCCACATGTCGCGTCCAGCCCTTGACCTCTCGCCCTACGGCGCCATTGCCCATCCCACCCGACGGGCCGTGCTGGATTTGCTTCGCGAGGGCGAGGCCAGTGTGGGCGATCTCCGCGGCCGTCTTTCGGCTGGCCTTTCCGGCCCCAGCCAGCCCGCCTTTTCCGAGCATCTTTCTGTCCTGGCGCGGACGGGCCTCGTTACCGCCCGCCCGCAAGGCCGAGAACGCATCTACGCCCTCAAGGCGCAGCCTCTGGCCGAGCCGTTCGACTGGCTGCGAGAATACGAAGTCTTCTGGGATGAGCGCCTCGCTCGCCTGGGCGCCTTCCTCGATCGCGAGAAGGGCCGGCCATGAGGGTGCTGCGCCGTGAGGCCACCTACCGCCACAGCCCGGAAGACGTCTGGACCGGGCTGACCGACGCCAGGGCCCTGGCCGAATGGCTGATGCCGACAACCTTCAAGACCGCCGAGGTCGGCCACCATTTCCGGTTCCAGTACGATCCCGACCCACTCTGTCCTTCGGGCGTAGTGGACTGCGAAATCCTCGCCTGCGAGCCGCCGCATCGGATGGTCTGGTCCTGGCGAAATCGCCCGCCGAAGGGCAAGCCTCCGGCTCCCGCCATGCGCGTCGAGTGGATCCTCACTCCCGTCGCGGAGGGGACGCGACTGCAACTGATCCAGACCGGGTTGGAGGGCCAGCCCTGGCTGATCCCCCTCGCGATGGGATGGGGCTGGAGACTCTATCTGCGCCGGTTCTTTCCGCGCGCGCTCGCAGCCATCGACCAGGGCGTCTTCACGCCCGGCGCCATCCCCATAGAGGAACGCGCTTACAAAGCCGCCCACCTTCCGCCCGAGGTCACCATCTAGGAGCCGATGATGCGTTTGAGAGAATGGCTGATCTTGCCAGCCTTCGCCATGGCGGTCATGGTCATCAATGTCGCCATCAGCTTTGCGGTAGTCTGGGTCTATTCCCTCTTTGAACCGGGCCACCCACAGGCCTTCTACAATGCCTTCGCCCTCAAGGCCGCTCCGGTCAGCAGCGTCCTGTTCGGTATCCCGCTGATGTTCCTGGCAGGCTTTTTTGTTGCGCGAAAGCGCAGCCGCAGGAGCGGGCTGATCGCCGCCGGCGCAGTGAGCCTCCTTTATACGGTTGTCGATATCGCGATGCTGCTCGGCTATGCCGCCAGCCCGGAATTCTGGTTCTGGGGCACACTCTCCTACAGCACCAAAATCGCCGCCTCCCTGGCAGGCGGCTGGGCGGCTACCCGCCGCACGGCCTAGTGTCGGACCCAGGTCGGTTGCTCACTCGGGCCAACGCCGTCCGGTCCGCGTTTTAGCCACGGACTGATCGCGCCACGCCAGCAGGGAAGAGATCAGCGTTCAGGAGGCTACCCAGGCCTTGGGTGCGGAGGCAAGCCACGGAACACGGGTTGCGGAATTGAAAGGTTTGGTGAAAAACTTCGGGCGTGGGTCGGACAGTCATCACCATATTTTCCTGCTTTGCCCTGGCGTCATCGGCCGCGGCGCAGACGCCCGGGGCGACCGTACTCGAACGGTCCAGCGTGCCGGACGAAGCCTATCAGCAGGCTGTGGTGAAGGGGCCGGACAGCGACTCTCCCGCCTGGCTGATTCGCACCTGGGCGCCGGTCGGTGAGCGCGATGCCGAGTCGGCGCCGATACGGGCGGTGGTCGTCATCGATGGCCAGGCGGACGTCGGCGCCGCGGCCGCCATGGCGCGCCAGGTCGAGGCCGTGGCGGCCGATGAGGCTCTGCTTGTGATCACCATCGCACCGGCCGATGAGGCCGTCGCCCAGACCTTCCGCCGTCGGGGCTGGACGGAGACCGAGCGCGCAGCGCTGGCGGATTACCTGCGTCGGACGCTGGCCCCGGAGTTGCGAGGCCGGAGCGATGTCGCCACTCTCCGGTTGATCGGCATCGGCCGGGGCGCGGACGTCGCCCTGGCGGTCTTTGGCCAGGACCCGGCCGCGTTCGACAGCGTCTACGCCAAGGACCATGGGCTGACCGGCGAGGCGCTCAGCGCGATCGCGGCCGCCCTTCCAGCGGGCAAGGCTGACCTGCGGCTGAAGCTGGACCTGGGCTGGAGCCAGGCCAGCGATGCCCCGAATTCGGCCACTCTGGTCTTTCTGGAAAAGGTTAGGGCGCGCGGCCATGCGGTAGGTTGGAAGATCAACGAGGGCGACGAGCAGTTTCTGCGGCGGAGCCTGTTCGCCCCATGAGACAGGCGCTGGCCTCCATCCTGGGGTTGACCATCCTCGCACTGCCGACCGCCCCCTTGGCCCAGGGCGCGGCGCCCGCTAGCCCGCCCGCCGCTCCCGATTTCGCGCGATCGGAACGGCTGGTGCTCCGCTCTAGCGCGTTGGGTGAGGACGTGACGATCCGGATCCAGTATCCGGCCCTTGGCGTGCGCCCCGGCAACGTCGTCCTGATCGCCCTGATGCCGTCGCCCGACGCCCGAAGGATCGCCGCCGACCTTCGCAAGCGCGAGTTGGAGACCTCGATGTACGGCGTGGTCGTGGTCTGGCTGGAGAACGCCGGCCCGCTCGACAGCGACAGTCTCGCGGAAGAACTCGCGGGACCGGCCTATCGGCAGCAAAACGGCCGATTCACCCAGTTTCTCAGCGAGGAGCTGAAGCCACTGTTGGCCAAAGAGCTCGCGCTCGAGGGCAAGATGCTGGTCGCCGGCGAAGGCGTCTTTGGCCGGGTGGTCCTCCAGGCCGCGATCGAGGAGCGCGGAGTCTTCGACGAGTATGTGGTGGTCGACATCACTCTGACCCCCGAGGAGTCTGCCTTGCTGGCCGCCAAGGCGCCGGCGTCAGCCTCGACATACAGCAATATCAACCTGCTGCAGTGGCCGAGGAACCCAGGCGAGCCGGCGGTTCTTGAACCATTGCTCGATCGCCTTGTCGAAGGCCCCTTCTATATCCAGCTCGATGTGCCTCCGGGGGACGATATCCAGGTCACCGACTACGTGCGCGATCGGGCGGCCCAGATGGCCGTTGTGCCGCCGCCCTAGGAAAACGCCATGCTTAGAACCGTCCTGCTGACGGCGGCCTCCTTCTTCGTGGTCGCTCCCCTGGTCGGAATCCTCTGCCTGACCGCCTTGGGCTTCAGCCAGACCGAGACTGATCCGGCCGACGCCTTGCTGGGCTTCGCCTGGTTGCTGCCCTTTGCATACCTGATCGGCGGTGTTCCAGCCGCACTGATCGGGGCCTTGGTCGGGCTCGTCGCCGGCCGCGCGCCGGCCCCGGTCTATGTGTTGGCCGGCAGCGCCCTGACCGCAACTGTCGGAGGGCTGGTCGGCAGGTTCGGCGGCGAAGGTGTTCCGTCCGATGAGGGCGTTATCAACCTGATCCTGATCGGAGCAGCGGCCGGGCTGTTCGCCACCCTCGCAGCGCTCATGTTCCGTAGGCCCATTTCATTGCCCACATCCACCACATCCAGTGAGGCGCCCGCCGAATGAGAAGCTTCGTCCTCACCCTCGCCGGTGCTGCCGTCGTCGCGGCGCCGGCGCTCTCCGCCCAGTCCCTGGCCTTTGCCGAATGGGGATTTCTCGTGACGTTTCCTGGCGAGAGCAACCAGCGCATCAGCGAGTTGAGGGACCGGTCAATCCTCCTGGTGGCCAGCCCAGACAATACATACGCCATTACGGTAGCGCGCTATCGCGCACCCATCACCGACCCCTCGGGCATGTTGGACTTCATGACCGGCCCTGACACCGGACAGACCGTGGTGTCCTCCCAGCCGCTGACCCTACCCGGCGCCGTTGGTCGTGAGGTCGTCTTGAAGCGGACGTCAAGCTCGATCGACATGTCGTCTGGCTTCGAGCTTCGGCGGGTCTTCGTGCGCGGGAACATCGTCTATCGAGTCACCGCCCTCTACCCGGATGAAGGCGCGGCCGCTCCGGCTCGAGCCTTCGCCACCTCCTTCACCCTGCAGTAAGCGTGAGGCAGAGGATGACCGCTCAAGGAAAGATGCTGTGAATCGAGCCGTCTCGGCAGCCTTGCTTACCGCCGCATTGGTCGCCATGCCGACCCTGGCGGCGGCCCAGGAACAGTTGAGGCCGACCGGCGGAATCAGCACCTCGATGGGGACCCACCATCCCATCATGACAGGCGTCGGCCGGTTCCGTTGCTACAGCCTGCAGACCCGCGCCGGCGAGCGTTACCAGGTCACGCTGCTGTCTGAGGCCTTCGCGCCAGTTGTGCGCGCCGGTAAGGGCAAGTCCTGCGAGGCGCTCACCCGGGTAGTCGAGGATCGCAAGGTCGATGGCGAGCGACTGGCCGATGTCCACCTGGACGGCGACGGCACGATATGGCTGATCGCCGCCATTGCGCCCGACGGTGCAACCGGCGGCTACCATCTGGGCGTCAATCGCATCCAGACGGCCCCGGCCGTCACACTGAACATGAGATTTGGCCAGACATTGAGTTCGGCGCTAACCCCTGATGATGCGGTCAACACCATCTTCGCGGCCTATGATTGCTACAGGTTCGAGGCGTCACGCGGCGACGATCTTATCGTGACCATGCGCTCTTCGGCCTTCAAGCCGGCCGTGGCGCTCTACGCCGGCGGATCCTGCGAGGGAACGCCGATCAGTTTCCAGAATGAGTTTGGCGAGGGCGAGGCCCGGCTGGTCCAATCAATCACCAACACTGAAGTCTATTCGGTTCGCGCGAGGAGCCAGTTGCGCGATCAGTTCGGAGCCTATTCCCTGACCCTCCAGCGCCGATAGCCGGCCCTTCTCCGCGGCTGGATTGCGACCCTACGGTTGGCCCCCGCCACATCCCTGCCTTGCCATCGCCTCGACGCCCGGCAATGTTGCCGAACAAATAAAACATCGAGTGCTCTGGCTTTGCTCCAAACGACCCGTTTCGCCCGTCCGGCGCTGATCGCCGCGACGGTTCTGGCCCTTGCCGGCTGCGCCCAGGTTCGGGGCCTGATCCCCGGACAGGATCGTCCCGCCGCCGCGGCGCCGGCCCCCCGCGCCGCGGCGCCCGACCCCACTCGCCTGCCGCCCGGCGTCTGGCCCCAGGTCCAGAGCGACATCGCCCCTGACCCTGCCGTCCGCTTCGGGTCCCTGCCCAACGGCATGCGCTATGCGCTGATGAAGAACGCCACTCCGCCCGGCGCCACCGCCATCCGGCTGCACTTCCGCGCCGGCTCTCTGCATGAGGCCGACGACCAGCAGGGCCTGGCCCACTTCCTCGAGCACATGGCGTTCAACGGCTCGAAGGCCATTCCCGAGGGCGAGATGGTCAAGGTGCTGGAGCGCCACGGCCTGGCCTTCGGCGCCGACACCAACGCCTCCACCAGCATGGAGGAGACGGTCTACAAGCTGGACCTGCCCAAGAGCGACGACGAGACGGTCGACATTTCCCTGAAGCTGATGCGCGAGACCGCCGGCGAACTGCTGATCGATGCGGCGGCCGTCGACCGCGAGCGCGGCGTGGTGCTCTCCGAGGAACGCGCCCGCGACACCCCCGGCTGGCAGCTCTACCAGAAGCGCCTGGAATTCCAGATGCGCGGCCAGCGCCCGCCGCTGCGCTACCCGATCGGCAAGGTCGAGATCCTGCAGAAGGCGCCGCGCGACCGCATCGCCGCCTTCTACGACGCCTACTACCGGCCCGAGCGGACCACCCTGGTCATCGTGGGCGACTTCGACCTCGACAAGATGGAGACCAAGGTCAAGACCGTCTTCGGCGACTGGACCGCCCGTGGCCCGGACGGCCGCGACCCTGATCTTGGCCCCGTCGCCGAGCGCCAGGCCGAAGCCCTGGTCGCCATTCAGCCGGGCTCGCCCACCGCCTTCCAGCTGACCTGGATGCGCGGTCCGGAGCTTGAGCGCGACACCGCCGACAAGCGCAGGCGCGACCTGGTCGAGACCCTCGGCTTCGCCGTGCTCAACCGCCGCCTGGCCGCCCTGGCCCGTGGGGGCGAGCCGCCCTTCATCAGCGCCGGCGCCTTCAAGGGCGATCAGTTCCACGCCGCCACCGCCACCTCCATCGCGGTCACCGCCCGCCCCGGCGAATGGCGCGTGGCCCTGCAGGCCGCCGAGCAGGAACAGCGCCGCGCCGTCCAGTACGGGGTGCTGCAATCGGAACTCGACCGTGAGATCGAGGAGTACCGCGCCTTCTTCAAGAGCCGGGTCGCCGGCGCCGCCACCCAACGCACCCCGGCCCTGGCCGGCGTCATCCTGGGCAGCCTCGACTATTCCGAGGTGGTCACCAGCCCGCAGCAGGACCTCGACCTGTTCGAGGCCGCCGTGAAGGACCTCAAGGCCGAGACCGTCTCCGCTACCCTGAAAGACGCCTTCCGGGGCAATGGCCCGCTGATCTTCGTCGCCACGCCGACCGCCATCGACGGCGCCGAGGTGGCGGTGATGGACGCCTACAACGGGTCGCTGAAGGTCGCCGTCTCGGCGCCTACCGAGGCGGTGCGCGGCTCCTGGCCCTATGCCGACTTCGGCGCGCCGGGCAAGGTGGTCGAGGAGAAGGACATCGTCGATCTCGACACCACCTTCATCCGCTTCGAGAACGGGGTCCGCCTGACCGTCAAGCCGACCAAGTTCCGCGACGACCAGGTGATGGTCCGGGTGCGGATCGGATCCGGCCTGCTGGGCCAGCCTTCCGACCGCCAGAACCTGGCCTGGGGCGCCGGCTCCATCGTCGAGGGGGGCCTGGGCAAGATCAGTCGCGAGGACATGGAGCGCGTTCTGGCCGGCAAGGTCTACGGCGTCGGCTTCGGTATCGACGAGGAGGCCCTGACCTTCAGCGGCGGCACCCGGCCGGAGGACGCCGAGCTGCAGATGCAGGTGCTGGCCGCCTATGTCACCGACCCGGCCTGGCGTCCCGCGGCGTTCAACCGGGTCCGCGCCGCCGCCGCCACCTATGGCGAGCAGTACGAGATGACCACCGGCGGCGTCCTGGCCCGTGACCTGAGCGGCCTGCTGCGCGCCGGCGACAAACGCTGGACCACGCCGACCAGCGCCGAGATCAAGGCCACCCAGCTGGAGCAGGTCAAGGCTCAGGTCATGCCCGACCTGACCGGCGGGCCCATCGAGGTGATCATCGTGGGCGACATCACCGTCGAGCGGGCGGTGGAGATCACCGCTGCCACCTTCGGCGCCCTGCCCCGCCGGCCTGACTACAAGCCGGTTCCGGACGCGGCCCGCGTGGTCGGTTTCCCCGCCCCCAACGCCGAGCCCCTGGTGCTGACCCACAAAGGCCGCGCCGACCAGTCGGCGGCGGTCATCGTCTGGCGCACCGACGACTTCTACAGCAACGTTCAGCGAGCCCGGAACACGTCGATGATGGCCGAGATCCTCGGCCTGCGCCTGATCGATGAACTGCGTGAGAGGCAGGGCGCTACCTACAGCCCCAACGCCAGCGCCAACCACAGCGGGACCTGGACCGACTGGGGCCTGGTCATGGCCAGCGTCGAAGTGCCGCCGGACAAGCTCGACGGCTTCTTCCGCGACACCCTGAAGATCGCCGGCGATCTGCGCGACGCCCCGCCCACCGAGGACGAGATGATCCGCGCCCGAAAGCCCTATCTCGAACGCCTGGCCAAATCCCAGGTCACCAATGAGTACTGGCTCGGCCAACTGGGCGGGGCGCAATACGACCCCCGTCGCCTGGACGCCGTCCGCTCGGCCCAGGCCGGCATCGAAGGGGTTTCGCCTCAGGACGTCCAGGCCGCCGCCCGCCAGTTCCTCGCAGACGGCCGCGCCTGGCGCGTTGTGGTCAAGCCGGAGAAATCGAAGTGAGACATCGTATGAAAGCCCTGCTCCTCGCCGCCGGCCTATCGGCCGCGCTCACCCTCCCGGCGCAGGCCGCGACGCCGGAGGAAAACCTCTACTACTGGGGCCAGTGCGCCGTCGCGGGCGGCATCTACGAGGCGTCTGTGGACGGGGGCAGCTCGAACGCCGCTATCAACGACGCCTACAAGCGGTTCATGGTCCTGATGCCCCGCATGGAGAAGCATGTCGATGGCATCGCCGCTGAGCTCGGAGACGCCAAGTCGGCGCCCGTGCTGGCAAAACTCAAGTCCGACTATACCGCCGTTCTTGACGGTTGGGACGGGCAAGGCGAGCCGGAGGCCTTCTTCATCAGGACGTTCGGCCCGATCATGGACCGTTGCATCGCCGAAGCGGCAAACCTGCCGGAAGCCTAGAGAGAGCCCATGCGTCTGACCCTCACCCTGACCGCCACCGCCCTGCTCCTCGCCACGCCTGCCCTGGCCGGCCCGAAGGAGGAAGCCGAGGTGACCCGCCTGGCCCAGTGCACCACGCACCTGGCGGCGCTGTCCGTGCTGGCCGAGACCTTCCCCACCGACGCCAGAATCAAGCCGCTGGCCGACCGGATGAACCCGCTGCTGCCCCGCGTCGGGGCCCGGTTCGACGCGCTGCGCAAGGTGGTGGGCGACGAAAAAACCCAGGCCATCACCGAGAAGGTGTTCGCGGACGCCAAGCCGCAGATCGAAGCCGTCGTCGGGGCGAAGGACCCGGCCGCGGCCCTGGTCACCAACCACGGCAAGGCGCTGGACGCCTGCCTGACCGAGATTGCGAAGCTGCCGGCCTGAGCTGACCGGACCTAGAGCAGGGCTCGATTTGATGGAATCAAATCGCGCTGCTCTAGGTTCTTGCTGGTCGCGCGTTTGACCCGATTACCGGTTCCCACTCATAGGAACGCGCTCTAGTAGATGGTCCCGCCGACCCCGCCGTCGAGGCTCATATTGAAGGTGGCGCTGGACTCCTCGCGCACCATCTCCTCGCGGTAGGCGGTGTAGGTTTCGACCTCGACGATGGTGATCACCTTGATCCCCGCCCCGAACCGCCGCAGGAGCGAGCGCTCGTTGCAGTCGCGGGCCGGGCGTTGCGGTCGGCAGGAAATCCGCCCGCCGCTGACCGCCGCACCGTCACCAGAGGCGACCGAGCCGTATTCGTAGTGGAGGGCCTCGCCCTTCTGGCAGAAGACGGTCTTGCCGCCGTCCCCACCGCCACTGGTCCGCTCGGCTGACCACTCGACCAGGGTCCACTGCATGCGGGTGCCGGCGATGCAGCGGTAGAGCTCTCCCTCGTAGCCGTCAGCCACCTCTTCGCCGGCGAACACCTGGCTGGCGGCGTGCGGGATGTCGCGGTCGTCCACGCAGTAGGCGCGGATGATCACCCGGCGGGTGCGGGTGCGCTTGGCCTCATAGGCGACCTTCTTTTTCTTCAGGCTGCCCTCGACGTTGAGGCCCTGAATGATACCCGTGGCGCCCGGCGCGCTGTAATAGCCCCCGCCCCCGCCACCGCCGCCGTACACGACGGCGCCGGAGCTCGCGCGGCCGCCGGCTACGGCGACAGCCGTGACGTTGGCGTTGACCTGGACATTCACGCGCCCACCGCCGCTGTCACAGCATTGCGGGGGCGACGGCGGCCGCGGCGGCGGCGCGGGCGGGGTGCAGCAGGGCGGAGGGGCCGGCGGCGTGCAGCACGGCGGCGGTGGGGGTGCGCAGCACTGGGCGGCCGCCTCCTCCGGCGTCGCCGAACCGATCATCAGCAGCACGAACCCGGCCGCCAGTCCCAGAAAAGTCGTCCGCAAACCCATGGGGCCGCTCCCGCAAAAAGCCACTTCGCCCCATGCAAGAACCGCGCCGGAGTGTCCCATAGTGGAACGCAATCCCCCCGGCCCGATCCTTCCCTGCAACCCCCGTGCGGCCGCTTTGGGCCGACGGGAGGCAGGGTGAGGCAATGGCCCATCCCAACACGGAACGATTGACGGAGTATTGGCGGGCTCGCGCGGGCCATCGCCCAGCCCCGGCGCGCGCCGACATCGACCCGATGGATTTCGTCGACATCCTGCCCCAGACGCTGATCGTCGGCCGCCGCGAGGCGGGCGACCTGCCGTTCCGGCTGGTCGGCGGCCTGATCGCCCAGTTGCACCGGCGCGACCTGCGCGGCGTCAACCTGCTCAGCCTGTTCGCCGCCGCCGACCGCGCGCCGCTGCGCCTGGCCACCGAACAGATCCACCGCCGCCCCGAACCCCTGACCATCGAAGGCCAGATTCGCGCCGAAGGCGTCGGCGGGCCGGTCGGCCTGGAGATGGTGTTGCTGCCCCTGGTCGGCGTCACGGGCGAGATCGACCGGTTCCTGGGACTTTACCAGCCCCTGGGCATGACCGCCCGTCTGATGGGCCGCACGGTCACCGATCTGAAGGTCAGCAACCTGTCCCGCTCGGGCGAAGACGGCCCGCGCCTGCGTCTGGCCTCGCTGGACGGGCGGCGGATCGCCTAGGCCGAGGCCTCGTTCAACCGCGACATCTGCGCGTCCGACAGCGACAGCCGCGCCGCGCCCAGCAATTCCTGAAGCTGCGCCACGCTGGTCGCGCTGGCGATCGGCGCGGTCAGTCCCGGCCTGGCCATCACCCAGGCCAGCGCCACCTGCGCCTGGCTGGCGCCGGCCTCGGCCGCCACCGCATCGAGCGCCGCCAGCACCTTCGGACCCCGCTCGCCTTCCAGGTGCTTGCCCATGCCCCGTCCACGCGGGCTCTTACCCAGGTCCGCTTCCGAGCGGTACTTGCCGGTCAGAAAGCCGCTGGCCAGGCCATAGTAGCTGATCACGCCAACCTCGCGGGCGATACAGAGGTCCAACAGCGGCCCCTCGATCCCCCGGTCCATCAGGTTGTAGGCCGGCTGCAGGCTGTCGTACCGCGCCAACCCCTTATGCGCCGAAATATCCAGCGCCGAGCCCAGCCGGCCGGCGTCGAAGTTCGACGCCCCGATGGCCCGCACCTTCCCCGCCTTGACCAGCCGATCGAAGGCCTCGGCCGTTTCTTCCTGCGGCGTCTCGGCATCGTCGCGGTGCGACTGGTAGAGGTCGATGTAGTCTGTCTGCAGCCGGCGCAGGCTGTCCTCGCAGGCTTCCTCGATGTTCTTGGCCGAAAGCCCAGGATGCGCCGGCCCCATGGCCACCTTGGTGGCGATCACCACGTCGTCCCGCCGGCCCCTGGCCTTCAGCCAGGTCCCGATCACCGTCTCGGACTCGCCGCCGGTGTGGCCGGGGACCCAGGCCGAGTAGACGTCGGCGGTGTCGATGGTCTCGAACCCGCCATCGACGAAGGCGTCCAGCACCCGGTGCGACGTCGCCTCGTCCGCTGTCCAGCCGAACACATTGCCGCCCAGCACCAGCGGGGAGATAGACAGGCCGGACCGGCCGAGGGGACGTTTCATCATCTCTAAGCCGCCTTCTCCGCCGATGGGTCGTAGACCGGCGCGTCATAGGGCGCCAACGCCGCCTTCCCACGGATCATGTCGCTGGCCTTTTCGGCGACCATGATGGTCGGGGCGTTGGTGTTACCCCCGACCAGGGTCGGCATCACGGACGCATCGACGACCCGCAGGCCGGCGATCCCCTGCACCTTCAGCTCGCCATCGACCACGGCCAGCGCATCGCCCGCCGCGCCCATGCGGCAGGTGCCGACGGGGTGGTAGATGGTCTCCGACGTACGGCGGATCCAGGCGTCGATGTCGGCGTCTGACTGGATCTCCTTGCCGGGCGCGAACTCCGCCCCGCGATAGGGATCGAGCGCCGCCTGGGCCGCCGCCTCGCGGGCGATCTTGACCCCTTCGCGCATGGCCCGGCGGTCTTCCTCGGCGGCCAGATAGTTGGCCAGGATGGTCGGGTCGGCGAACGGGTCGGCCGAGCGCAGGCCCACATGGCCACGGCTCTCCGGCCGCAGCTGGCAGACGTGGAAGGTGAAGCCGTCCTTCTCGATCACCGTCTTGCCGTGATCCTGCATGATCGCCAGCACGGTGTGGATCTGCAGGTCCGGCCGGTCGAGGTCCGGCCGCGAGCGCAGGAAGGCGCCCGATTCCAGGAAGTTCTGCCGCCCCGGCCCCTTGTTGAACAGCAGGTAGTTCAGGCCCGTGGCCAGGCGCTTGAGGCCCTTGTTGTAGCTGTAGGCGGTCTCGACGTTCTGGGTCTCCCAGCTCAGGGTGACGTCCAGATGGTCCTGAAGGTTGGCGCCGACGCCCTTGCTCTCATGCACCACCTTGATCCCGTGCGGGGTCAGGTCGTCCGGCGCCCCGACGCCCGACAGCTGCAGGATATGCGGCGACTGCACCGCCCCGGCGCATAGCAGCACCTCGGCGTCGGCATGGGCGATGGTCCGCGCCCCGCCCTTCTCGGCGTATTCCACCCCGATCGCCCGGCCGTTCTCGATGACGATCCGGGTCGTCCGCGCGCCGGTGATGCAGGTCAGGTTGGGCCGGTTCAGGGCCGGATAGAGATAGGCCTTGGCGGCGCTCCAGCGGCGGCCGTCCTTGATGGTCATCTGGTAGGGACCCCAGCCTTCCTGCTGGAAGCCGTTGAAGTCCTTGGTCACCGGATGGCCCGCCTGGCGCCCCGCCTCGATAGCCGCCGAATAGATCGGGTTGGGCGAGCTGGCCTTGGACACATGCAGCGGCCCCTCGCCGCCGTGCCATTCGTCCCCGCCGCCCTCCAGGCTTTCCGAGCGCTTGAAGTAGGGGAGGATGTCGGCATAGCCCCAGCCGGCCAGACCCATCTGCCGCCACTGGTCATAGTCCCGCGCATGGCCGCGGATGTAGACCATACCGTTGATCGAGCTCGACCCGCCCCAGCCCTTGCCGCGCGGCCACCAGAGCTTCCGGTTGCCCAGGTGCGGCTCTTCCTCGGTCCAGAAGCCCCAGTTGTAGTCGCCCTTGTCCTTGATCAGGTTGCCGACGCCCGCGGGCATGTTGACCAGGATGGAGTTGTCCTTGCCGCCGGCTTCCAGCAGCAGCACCTTGATGTTGGGGTCTTCAGTCAGCCGCCCGGCCAGCACGCAGCCAGCCGAACCCGCCCCGATGATGATGTAGTCATAGCTGGCCATCTGAAGACGCCTCGTCCCGTAGATTATCGTTGTTCAGGCGACAGTGACGCCGGCGTCAGGTTTGGGCAAGAGGCGCCGAGCCCGTCAGGCGAAGTGGACACCGGTTCGCCGCCCGGACGGGCTCAAAAAGCAAGGAGCCGGAACGCTCTTGGCGTTCCGGTGGGTCATCCTTTGGTTCAGTTGACGCAGGGCCTCGTGCGGGGCCTCCTTGGCGCCATGAGCGACGATGAGAACGTGGCGGTCCCCGCCGGCTCGGGCTTTGCCCGCTTTGAGCAGACCTTCCCGACCCTGACGCCCGCCGAGATCGGCCGGATGAAGCGGTTCGGCGAGGTGCGTGGCTTCAAGGCCGGCGACACCCTGTTCCGCTCCGGCGAACGGGCGCCGGGGATGTTCGTCATCCTGTCAGGCTGTGTGGCCATAACTCAGCGCGACGGCATGGGTCATGAGACCCCCGTCGTGGAACAGGGCCCTGGCCAGTTCCTGGCCGAGGTCAGCCAGCTGGGCGGCAGCGCCGCCCTGGTCGACGGGGTGGCGGAGACCGATCTGGAGGCCCTGGTCATCTCCTCGGCCAACGTCCGCGCCCTGTTGGTGGCCGAAGCGGAGCTTGGCGAACGGATCACCCGGGCGCTGATCCTGCGCCGGGTGGCGCTGATCGAGGCGGCGGCCAGCGGGGCGGTGCTGATCGGCCATGCCGGCGAGCGCGACGTGGTCCGCCTGCAGGGCTTCCTCACCCGCAACGGCCAGCCGCATCATCTGATCGACGCGAAGTCCGATCCCGAGGCGGCCCAGCTGATGGCCCGCCTCAACCTGACCGAGGCCGACCTGCCCCTGGCCGCCTGTCCCAACGGCGAAATCCTGCGCCGGCCCAGCGACAAGGATCTGGCCAGGGCGCTGGGGATGATCAGCGGCCCGGACCCCGACAAGGTCTATGACGTGGCGGTGGTCGGGGCGGGACCGGCCGGTCTTGCGACGGCGGTGTACGCCGCCTCCGAGGGCCTCAGCGTCGCGGTCATCGACCGCCGCGCCTATGGCGGCCAGGCGGGGGCCAGCGCCCGGATCGAGAACTACTTCGGCTTTCCGACCGGCATCTCCGGCCAGGCCCTGACCAGTCGGGGCGTGCTGCAGGCCCAGAAGTTCGGGGCCGAGCTGATGATTCCCGCCTGTGTCAGCGACCTCGACTGCACCCGGCCCGACGGGCTTCGCGTGCTGACCCTGGAGGACGGCGCCACCCTGACCGCCCGCACCGTGGTTGTGGCCAGCGGCGCGGCCTATCGCCGGCTTGAGGTGGCCAACCTGTCGGACTTCGAGGGCCGGGGCGTCTGGTACTGGGCCTCGCCGCTGGAGGCGGAGATGTGCGCGGGCCAGGAAGTCATTGTGGTCGGCGGCGGCAACTCGGCGGGCCAGGCGGCGGTCTACCTCTCGGGCCATGCCGCCAAGGTGCGGGTGATGGTTCGCGGGCCGGGGCTGAAGGAGACCATGTCCCGCTACCTGATCGATCGCATCGAAGGGGCCGGCAACATCGAGCTGACCCCGCACAGCCAGATCACCGCCCTTGAGCCCGACGCCGACGGCGCCCTGGCCCAGGTGACCTGGACCAACAGGCACACCAGCGAGACGACCAGCGCCGACATCGCCCACGTCTTCCTGTTCGTCGGCGCCGATCCGGCTACCCACTGGCTGGCCGACTGCGGCGTGGCCCGCGACGCACCCGGGTTCATCACCACCGGCGGCGTCGACCGTGGCGGACTGGAGTCCACGGTGGCCGGTGTCTTCGCGGTCGGCGACGCTCGCTCCGGCTCGGTCAAGCGCGTCGGCGCCGCCATCGGCGAAGGCGCCCAGGTGGTCGCCGCCATCCACCAGTATCTCGCCGCCCAGGAGGCCAGCGCATGAGCTGCTCTCACCGCGACATGGTTCGCACCGTCACACCCAGCGCCAAGGGCTGCGAGGAGTGCCTGAAGATCGGCAGCCCTTGGGTCCACCTGCGCCTCTGCCGCGCCTGCGGCCACGTCGGCTGCTGCGACGACAGCCCCAACCGGCACGCCAGCGCCCACTTCCGCGAGACAGGTCACCCGGTGATTGAGGGCTATGACCCGCCCGAGCACTGGGGCTGGTGCTATGTGGATGAAGCGTTCCTGGACCTGCGGGACGATCCGACGGAGCAGGTCGGACCTATCCCCCGCTGGGTTTAACCCCGCCGCACCAGCAGCACGCCCCCGACCACCAGCGCCAGCCCGGCGATCCGCGAGAGGCTGATCGGACGCGGCTCGATGCCGAAGGCCCCGAAGTGGTCGAGGATGACGCTGATCAGGAGCTGGCCGCCGACCATCAGGGTGATGGTGGTCGCCACGCCTAGCCTGGGCGCCGAGAAGGCCGCCGCGATGACGAAGCAGACGCCGTAGAGGCCGCCCAGCCAGCCGTACCAGGGCATCTCCGCCACCGCCGACCAGTCCGGCCGCACGCGAAGCGCCATCACCAGCACCGCCAGGGCCGCCGTCCCGATCGCGAACGAAATGAAGGCGGCGTTGACCGGCGAATTGAAGGGTCGCGCCAGCATGGCGTTGGTCGGCCCCTGGGTGGCCGTGGCCATCCCACCGATCACACAGGCGATAACAGCAATGGCGATCATGGACTTGGACATCGTTGATTCCCCTCCGCCCCGCCTCCATACCGCCGCATCGCCCTGAGACCATGGGCAAACGTTCCAAAGGACCCCCGCCATGTCGGAAGCCGACCAAGACGCCCTCATCGACCTGTTCGACGCCGCGTCGGACGCATGGGACGACGGAGACGAGGCCAAGGCGCTGGCGCTGTTCAAGCAGGCCGCCGATCAGGGCGACCTGCCGTCGATGTTGAACGTCGGCTATTTCTACGACGAAGGCGTGGGCGTGCCGGTCGACAAGGGCGCGGCCATGGACTGGTACCGCAAGGCCTTCGACCTGGGCGAGGCCAGCGCCGGGCACAACATCGCCATCCTGTACCGCGAGCAGGACGACGCCAAGAGCGCCGCCGAATGGTTCGCCAAGGCGATCGAGGCTGGCGACGTGGACGCCCACGTCGAACTGGCCAAGGCCTACCTGGCCGGCGATGGCGTCGAAGCATCGGAAGCCAAGGCCCGCGAGCATCTGGAACTGGCCGTCGCCGCGCCGGTCTACAGTGAGGGCGATGAGGTGGACGACGATCTCGACTACATCACCGAGGACGTCCACGACGAGGCCGTCGAGCTGCTGGCCAGCCTGAAGCGCTAAAGCCGCGTCGACAGCAGCAGCCGACCTGGCCCCAGCCGCTCCATGACCTTCGGCAGGTCGCCCTCGGCGAAGGCGAAACAGCCCTGGCTTCGGCCGATCCGGCCGGCGGCGGCGGCCATCGCCGCGCTGACGTACCAGGCGCCGTGAATGACGATGGCCCGGTCGCGGGCGTTGCTGTTGGCCTCGTCCAGCCCGTCCAGCCGCATCGAGCGGCCGTGCTTGCCGGTGTAGAATTCGGCGGTGCGGAAGGCGCCCTCGCAGCTGGCGTTGGAACCCGGCTGGTTGGAGAAGGCCTTCAGCCAGCCGCTGTTGGCCGGGTCCGAACCGCTGCCGTGGGAGACCAGCAGGCTGTCCACTGTGCCCGTCGCCATGTCGACCAGGTGGAACCGCGGCGCCTTGCTGGGGCTGGCGAAGTCGGCGATGGCCACCAGGTCGTGGCGCGGGATGGCGCCGCCGAGACGGGCCAGCTCGGCCCGGGCCCGCGACAGCAGCGGGTTCTGCGGGATCGGCGGCGGGACCATCAACGGCGCGGTCGCGACCCGAAAGGTGCGCGGCGCGGGGCTGGGACTGGCCAGGGCGGAGCTGGCGAGCGGCAGCGCGGCGGCGGCCAGGAACAGGCGGCGTGTCAGCAAGCGGGGCGGCTCCGGCCGTGACAGGAAGGTCGGGTTCATAAGGGATCGGCGGGCCATGCGCGATGCGACGGATGTTCGCTCCCGTGCGAGATGCCCGATTTTCCTTGACTTTTTCATGCTGCACCGCCACATGAGCCTCCTGCGCAGCTTATCTGCGCCTTCGGCCGCGCCCGGCCGCGTGAGGAGTGACTAGTCACTTCGCCCAGGCGCGAGAACCGAACTTCCCCATAAGGACGCCATACGCGGGGCGTTTTCCAACGACCCCCGCGATCCCCCGCGCCGGCCATCAGAGCCCGCGCGGATACGGTCGCACATAGAAAGACCACGGCTTTGACCGCTTTTACTGACCTGGGCCTTTGCAAGCCCATCCTCTCGGCCCTGCTGGCCGAGGGTTACACCACCCCTACCCCGATCCAGGCCCAGGCGATCCCGCTGGTGCTGGAAGGCCGCGACATCCTGGGCATCGCCCAGACGGGCACCGGCAAGACCGCCGCCTTCGCCCTGCCGATCCTGCAGCGCCTGGCCGAGGACCGTAAGCCCGCGCCGCGCCGCGGCTGCCGCGCCCTGGTGCTGTCGCCGACCCGCGAACTGGCCACCCAGATCGCCGAGAGCTTCCGCGCCTATGGCAAGAACATGGGCCTGACCGTCGCGGTCGTGTTCGGCGGCGTGAAGTACGGACCCCAGGTCCGCGCCCTGGCCGCCGGCGTCGACGTGCTGGTCGCCACCCCCGGCCGGCTGATCGACCACATCAACGAGAAGGTCGCCAACCTGTCGGAGACCGAGGTCTTCGTGCTCGACGAGGCCGACCAGATGCTCGACATGGGCTTCGTGGTGCCGATCCGCCGCATCGCCAAGACCCTGCCGCAGCAGCGTCAGAACCTGTTCTTCTCCGCCACCATGCCGACCGAGATCGGCAAGCTGGCCGGCGAGCTGCTGAAGAACCCGGCCAAGGTGTCGGTGACCCCGCAGGCCACCACCGTCGAGAAGATCGACCAGAAGATCCTGTTCATCGAATCGGGCCGCAAACGCGCCCTGCTCGCCGAGCTGATGGACGACGGCGCGATGAAGCGCGTGCTGATCTTCACCCGCACCAAGCGCGGCGCCGACCGAGTGGCCAAGCAGCTGGGCACCATCGGTGTCGAGGCCGCCGCCATCCACGGCGACAAGAGCCAGGGCCAGCGGGAGCGTTCGCTCGCTTCCTTCAAGGCCGGTGACGTCCGCGCCCTGGTGGCCACCGACATCGCCGCGCGCGGCATCGATGTGGACGGCGTTTCGCACGTCATCCAGTACGAGCTGCCCAACGTGCCGGAAGCCTACGTACACCGGATCGGGCGGACCGCCCGGGCCGGCGCCAACGGTTCGGCCATCAGCCTGGTGGCGGACGATGAGCGCAACCTGCTGAAGGACATCCAGAAGGTCACCCGCCAGACCATCCCCAGCTGGGACCGCCGCAACGACCGCAACCTGGGCTCCGCTGAGGCCGCCTTCAAGGCGGCTCAGCCGGCCGAAGTCGCCCGCGAACGCGATCCCCGCGACACCCGCGGCCGCAGCCCGGCCGCCAAGCGGCATGAGCATTCGGCGGGCAAGCATTTCGCCAACGCCCCCCGCGCCTCGCGTCCGGGCGGCTATGACCCGATGGTCGAGGGTGCCACCGCCGCTCCGGCCGCCAACGCGGCCGCCAAGCCCAAGAAGCGTCGCCGCTTCCGTCCCGGCGGCGGTCGTGGGCCGAACACCACAGCCCGCGCACAAGCCTAGGCTCGCAGGGCTTCGAGATGCAGAACCCCGCCGTCTCCGGACGGCGGGGTTTTTCGTGGCCCGCGCTATTGCTGGAGCGGCGCCGGGAACTCGAGCTTGCTGGTGTCGTAGCCCAGCGCCTTGGCGCGGGCGACCAGGGCCTCGAGCTCGGCTGGGGTCGGCGGCTTGCGGGTGTAGATCCACAGCTTCTCGAACTTCGGGTCGGCGCTGATGAACCAGCTGTAGTCGTCGGCCCGGTCCAGCACCCAATACTCCCAGGTGATGAAGAAGGGATAGCTGACCTTCAGCTTGGCGTTGGTCCCCGGATCCATGATCCGGCCCTTGCCCTCAATGGCCTTCTCCTTGCCGGTCGGGGTCTTGTCGCGGCAGGTGTCACGCACGGCGATGCGGCCCTTGTCGGCCGGGGCGTAGGCGGTCGCGCCGGCGACGCAGCCGTCGGTCAGCCTCATCGGCAGCCGGCCGATCTCCAGCCACTGGCCGGAATAGAAGCGCTCCAGGTCGACGGGCTTGGATGGCTGCGGGGCCTGGGCGAGCGCTGGTGTGGCCAGCATGGCAAAGGCGAGGGCGGCGAGGGCGGCTAAGCGTTTCATGGGGTCACTCCACTGTTGCTTCGGGAGCTAGGGCGAACGGACGGCTGATCAACGGCCGCTAAGTCCTTGGAGGCGGGGCGGGCTGCTTTAGATTGGCGGTCGTGGAGATTGGGCCGATCCGATTGAGGTGGATGAGTTGCCTGCTGCTGGCCTTCGGCCTGCAGGCGCTGGTCCATGCCGCCGTGCTGACGCAGGGGTCGTTCAACCGCCGCGCCAACGGCTGGCTGGCCGCGTTGCTGCTGGTGCTGGCCGGCATGCTGACCCCCTTCATCATCGGTTACGCGGGCGCCTATGACGCCTGGCCGTGGCTGTCGTTCGCGCCGTTCGCGGTCCCGCTGGCGTTGGGGCCGTTGATCCTGGCCTATCTCACCAGCCTGACCGGCGGCCGGTTCGACCGCCGCCACCTGATCCCCGCCGGCCTGCAGTTCGGCTACCAGAGCGTCTGCTTCCTGCTGCCGATGGAGGCTAAGCGCGCCTGGAGCAATGGTGTCGACGAGCGGTTCATCGACCCGGTCATCCAGGTCGCCGCCCTCGCCTCCCTGATCGCCTACAGCCTGCTCGGCCTGCGGCTGCTGGCGCGGTACCGGGCCTGGTTGGCCGCTCATCGCAGTGACGATGGCCTGTTCGCCGCCCGCTCTATGCGCAACGTCCTAGCGGCGCTGGCCGGGGTCGCGGCCCTGCGGCTGGTGTTCGAGGTGGGGGAGCGATTGCTGGGTCCTTTCAACTACTTCGACGTCTATCCCTACTATCTAGCGCTCAGCGCCTTTGCCGCCTTCCTGGGGCTGGAAGGCTGGCGCAATGCCGCCCGGCCCTTCCCGCCCCTATCCGCCGAGCCGCCGCAGCCGGCCACCCGCACCCGCGACTGGCAGGCCCAGGGCGAAGTGTGGCTGGAGACGACCCGCGAGGCCGGCTGGGCAGCCGAGCCGGGCCTGACCCTGTCCGATCTCGCCGGCCGCCTGGGCACAAACACCAGCCACCTGTCGCGGGCCTTCAACGAGGGGCTGGGGCGCAACTTCTCCGAGGCGATCAACGGCCTGCGGGCCGAGATGGTCGCCGCCGCCCTGACCGCCGGGGCCCGGCAGGACCTGCTGACGCTCGGCTTCGACGCCGGCTTCAGCTCCAAAGCGAACTTCAACCGCGCCTTCCGCCAGCGCTTCGGCGTCGCGCCCAGCGCATACCGGGCGCGCCTCAAATCCTGAATTTCAGCGCGTCCGCCGGAACGTGAGGCGCGGGGCGGCGACCGCGCCGCCATGGTCCGGGCTCCAACCGGAGACGCCCATGCTCGATCGTCGTGAACTTCTCGCCGGAGGCCTCGCCCTCGCCCTGCCGACCGCCAAGGGTTGGGCGGAGGATGCCCGGATCCTGCGGCAGGCCTACGAGGCCATGCATCCGGGGCTCTATCGCTACAATACGCCGGCCCAGATGAGCGTGCGGTTCGACCGGCTGGAGCGCGAACTCGGCGCCGCCACGACCCAGGTTCAGGCTTTTCTGGCTCTCACCCGTCTGACCGCCGCCGTCCGCTGCGGCCACAGCTTTCCCAATCCGCTGAACCAGCCGGACGCCACCGCCGCCGCCCTCTTCGGCGGCCGCAACCGGCTGCCCTTCACCTTCCGATGGATCGACGGGGAGATGGTGGTGACCGGCTCTGCCGATCCGCGCCTGACGCGCGGCGAGCGGGTTCTGGACATCGACGGGATCTCCACCGCCCGCATGCTCCGCACCCTGATCCCCCTGGCCCGCGCCGACGGCGGAAACGACGCCAAGCGGATCGCCAACATGGAGGTGAACGGGCTGGACCGGTTCGCCGCCTTTGACGTCCATCGCCCACTGCTCTGGCGCACCGGCCCCACGGCGGTGCTTCGGCTGCCGAACCGGCCGATCGAGGTCGCTTGCCTGGCCGAGGGGGAGCCGCGTGGCAGCGCGGCGGAAGGTCCGCCGTTCGCCTTCGCGGTCAAGGCCGGTGTCGGGGTTCTGACTATGACGAGTTGGGCCTTTTACGAGAGCGACTTCGACTGGCGGGGCTTTATCGATGCGGCCATCGACCGGCTGATCGACGAGGGGGGCCGGGGGCTGATCCTCGACATCCGGGATAACGAGGGCGGCCAGGATTGCGGCGATGCGGTGCTGGCCCGGCTGATCGACCGCGACCTGACCAAGCCCGCGTATGACCGCTATACCCGCTACCGCACCGCGCCGGCGGCGTTGAAGCCCTACCTCTCGACCTGGGACCGCAGTTTCCTCGACTGGGGCGACAAGGCCGTGGGGCCCGATTCGCGGGGCCTCTTCCGGATGACCCGCTTCGACGACGGGCCGGACGGCGACGTCATCCGCCCGGCGGGCCGCCGGTTCGCCGGGCCGGTGGCGGTGCTGACCTCGGCGACCAACAGTTCGGCCACCTTCCAGTTCGCCGTTGCGGTGAAGGCCTCGGGACGAGGCACCCTGATCGGCCAGACCACGGGCGGCAACCTGCGCGGCATCAACGGCGGGGCCTTCTTCTTCCTCAAGCTGCCGGCCAGCGGGCTGGAGGCGGACCTGCCGCTGGTCGCCGGCCTGCCCCGTACGGCGCAACCGGACGCGGGACTGGCCCCGGACATCGCCGTGCGGCCGAGCGCCAAGGCCCTGGCGCGCGGCGAGGACCAGGAGATGGCCGCCGCCCTGGCCTGGATCAGGTCCAGCCCAGCATGGTGAGCAGGTGGCTGCGCAGGTCCGACGGCCAGTCAGTGGTGTTGGCCAGGAAGCCCTCGCGATCGTCGGCGAACAGGGTGCGGCTGGCCTCCTCGAAGCCAGCCAGGTCGCCGGCCAGCACCGACATCACCCGGTAGGCCGCCTCCACCGCCGTGCGCCGGGCCTCGGCCGGGTCACGGCGGGCGGCCTCGATCAGCTTGCGCAAGGCCACCGAGGCGCCGCCGGGTTGCTCAGCCAGCCAGTCCCAATGGCGGGGCAGCAGGGTGACCTCCTTGGAGACCACGCCGAGCTTGGGCCGGCCCGCCTTCCTGGCGGGCGGGCGGGGGCGCAGGTCGAGGTCGGTCTGGCGGCCGGTGCGGTCGTCGAACGCCAGCAGGCGGGCGTTCGGGTCGCGCTCGAGCGCCGCCAGGGCGGCCTTGGTCACTGCCTCGACAGACCCGGACGTTACGCGGCGGTGGCTGTCAAACAGGGTCAGGATGGGTTCGTCACTCATAGCTTTTCCGCCCCCAGCCGCTCCCGCCAGACGGCGGCCAGGTCTGTCAGTTGGCTGGCCTCGACGTAGGGCTCGCGGTCCTCGTCGGGCAGGGTCTCCAGCACGTCGAAGGCGAAGGCCCCCTCCCCCTCCTGCTTCCAGGCAGCGACCAGAGCGGGCAGCGGATAGCCGCCCAGCCGCAGCCCGGCCCAGAGGCCGTTCTGGCGGGTCGAGAGGTCCGGGGTCGAACCGACCCAGGCTTGGCCGGTGGTGGTGCAGCGCAGGGCGAACACCCCGGCCGGCTTTCGGCGCTCACGATAGGCGCGCACCAGCGCTTTGCGATCCTGTTTCATACCGCCATTTTACCCGGGTATAATTCTAGGTCAATTATACCCGGGTAAAATTATCTGAAGACGCAGGACGTGCCGGCCCAGAGGGTAGTGACCTTGCCGGCCGGGCCGTCCTGGTCGAGCAGCCCGGAGACCTCCCCGGCCGTGAACTCGATACCCAGGGTGCTTTCCTCGACCTTGAGGTCGGCGAAGTTCTCGGTCAGCGCCTGGCGGGTTGAGCCGACGCCGATGCCGTTCATGAAGGTGACCTTGGCGGCGCTCTCGGCGTCGGCGCTCCAGCCGCTGAACTTGCCGTCCAGGAACAGCGCCGACAGGCCGTTGCCGTACTCGACGAACTCGGTCGGCCCGGCGCCGCATTCGGCGTTGGTCGAGCGGCTGGCCGGCTGGCCGAGAATGCCGCTCAGCACCTCCACCGCCTCGGCGGTCGGGCGACCGAAGGCCAGCAGGCGGGTGGAGCCGCTGTCGAGGACCACCAGGCGCAGGCCTTCGGGATCGAGGGAGACGGCCGCCTTGGCCGCGGGGGCCAGGGCGTGAGTGGGCTCGGCGGGGGCCGGCGCAGCGGGCGGCTCGGTCGGCGAGGCCTCCTCAACAGGCTTGCCGCAGGCGGCGAGCAGGGCCGCGAGGCCAAGGGCGGCGATGAAACGCATGATGGGGTCCTCCCGAATATCGGCGACTATACCGCGCCTTCGGCCATCCGCATCAGCATCTCACCCATCTTCTGGTGCAGCAGGTTGATGGCCTTCAGCGGCCGGACCATGACCTTGAACCGGGTGATCTGGCCTGCCTCGTTCCACCAGATCATGTCGACGCCGTTGATGCGGATGCCGTCGATGGTGCAGCCGAACTCCAGCACGGCGGAGCGCTCGGCCCGCCATTCGCCGAGGTATTCGAAGGTGTCGTTGTTGAGCACCTGCAACGCGCTCAGCAGATACTTCTCGGTGATCGCCTTGCCGACCTGCGGCGTGTGGACCACGGGGCTTTCGAACACGCAGCCCTCGGCGATCAGGGCCGAAAGGTCGGCGGGGTCGCGGCTGACGATGTAGCCGTGCCAGGCGTGGATGGGGTCGGTCATTTGAGGCGTTTCCACATATGCAGGTCGTCGGTGTAGCGGCCGTCGGCGTGGCGAAGGGCGCGCGGTTCGAAAGCATAGCGTTCGAAGCCGGCTGACTCATAGAGGGAGACGGCGACCGTATTGGTCGAGACGACAACCAGCTGGACGATCTCGACCACCTCGCGGGCGTAGTCGAGGCAGGCGGCCATCAGGGAACCGCCGATCCCCTTCCCTCGCCCCTCGGGCAGGACGAACATGCTGTAGATCATGCCCTTGTGGCGTTCTTTCGCGGCGGCCTTGGGGCCGATGGCGACCATCCCCAGGACTTGGCCGTCGGCCTCGGCGACGAAGATTCCATCGGCGGCGACACGGTCCTCGAACCAGCTGGCGGGCTTGGCCTGTTCCTCGGCGAGGGTGGAGACGAAGGTCGCTTCGTCCAGACCCATGGCGGTCAGGCGGATGGCCTGGAAGATGGGGCCTTCGCCGGGTTGAAGGCGGCGGATGGTGGTGGCGGTCATGCTGTTCATCCTCCCCTGCCCGTCATCCTCGGACTTGTTCCGAGGACCCATGGCAGGGGTGTCGGCGATCGTTGAGGTGTCTTCGCAGGCAGGCCGCTGCATGGGGTCGCGGCGGCTGAGCGATGGGTCCTCGGGACGAGCCCGAGGATGACGGATGGGGGGAGGCAGGGTGACGAGGTTTACGTTCTCACCGCCACATCGATCTCGCTCCCCAGTTCGCGGAACTTGTCGCTCATCGCGCTCATGCCCAGTTCGATCTCGTTCGGGGCCATGCCCGCCGCGAAGTCCCGCACCTCCTGGCTGATCTTCATCGAACAGAACTTGGGGCCGCACATCGAGCAGAAGTGGGCCGTCTTGTGGGCTTCCTTCGGCAGGGTCTCGTCGTGGTATTCGCGGGCGGTTTCGGGGTCGAGGCCGAGGTTGAACTGGTCTTCCCAGCGGAACTCGAACCTCGCCCGGCTGAGGGCATTGTCGCGGATCTGGGCGCCGGGGTGGCCCTTGGCCAGGTCGGCGGCGTGGGCGGCGATCTTGTAGGCGATGACCCCCTGTTTGACGTCCTCGCGGTCGGGCAGGCCCAGGTGCTCCTTCGGCGTGACGTAGCAGAGCATGGCGGTGCCGAACCAGCCGATCATCGCCGCGCCGATGGCGCTGGTGATGTGGTCGTACCCTGGCGCAATGTCGGTGGTGAGCGGGCCGAGGGTGTAGAACGGGGCCTCGTGGCAGTGTTTCAGCTGCTCTTCCATGTTGGCCTTGATCTTGTGCATGGCCACGTGGCCGGGGCCCTCGATCATCACTTGGCAGCCGTGTTTCCAGGCGACCTTGGTCAGCTCGCCCAGGGTGCGCAGCTCGGCGAACTGGGCCTCGTCGTTTGCGTCGGCGATGGAGCCGGGGCGCAGGCCGTCGCCGAGGCTGAACGAGACGTCGTAGGCCCGCATGATCTCGCAGATGTCCTCGAAGTGCTCGTAGAGGAAGCTCTCGCGGTGGTGGGCCAGGCACCACTTGGCCATGATCGAGCCGCCGCGGGACACGATGCCGGTGACCCGCTTTGCGGTCAGGGGCACGAAGGGCAGGCGGACGCCGGCGTGGATGGTGAAGTAGTCCACCCCCTGCTCGGCCTGTTCGATCAGGGTGTCGCGGAAGACCTCCCAGTTGAGGTCCTCGGCGACGCCGCCCACCTTTTCCAGGGCCTGGTAGATGGGCACCGTGCCGATCGGCACCGGGCTGTTGCGGATGATCCAGTCGCGGATGTTGTGGATGTTGCGGCCGGTGGAGAGGTCCATGACCGTGTCGGCGCCCCAGCGGGTCGACCAGACCATCTTGTCGACCTCGTCGGCGACCGACGAGAGCACGGCGCTGTTGCCGATGTTGGCGTTGATCTTGACCAGGAAGTTGCGGCCGATGGCCATCGGCTCCAGCTCGCCGTGATTGATGTTGGCCGGGATGATGGCGCGGCCGCGGGCGATCTCCTGGCGGACGAACTCAGGCGTGACGAAGTCGGGGATCTCGGCGCCGAAGCTTTCGCCGTCGCGGACGCAGGGGGCGGTCTGTTCGCGGCGCAGGTTCTCGCGGATGGCGACGTATTCCATCTCGGCGGTGATCTTGCCGGCGCGGGCGTATTCCAGCTGGGTCACCGGGGCGCCGGCGCGGGCCTTGTAGATCGGGCGCTTGGCGGTGAACTGCGGGGCCAGGTGCTTGCCGGCGGCGAAACCGTTGTCCTCGGGCTTTACCTCGCGGGGCGTCGCGACCTCTTCAACGTCACCGCGAGCGACGATCCAGGCTTCGCGCGGGCGGGGCAGGCCTTGCTCGATGTCGACCACGAAGCTGGGGTCGGTGTAGGGGCCCGAGGGGTCGTAGAGGGTGACCGGCGGCTCGTTGGCGCTGGGGTGGACGGCCACCTCGCGGAACGGCACGCGGATGTCGGGGAACAGCTCGCCCTGGGCGTAGACCTTGCGACTGCCAGGACGCTCGCCGGTGGGGATGGTGGCGTTCTCGGGCTTGGTGGTCTTGCCGGGGACGTGGATGTTCATCGTGGGCTCCTCGAAACGGTGGAGACCCGGATTGTGACGCCAAAGGCGGTCTGACGGCCCGGACTAAGCTTGGCCGCGTCCCTCTCCCTTCGCCGGCATGACCCGGATCAGGTTCGGCGGGTCAGGAGCCTATCGCCCCTATCTCAGCCGCGTAAGGGCGGCCCCCCGGAGAACGAGGGGAGACTAGGCGCATGCGCGGCGGGGTCAACCGGAATGGTGGACGGCGGCGCGAGCCGGCCGCAGGGTTGGACCATGGCCGATTCTGCCCGCCTATCCTTGCGACGAACGGCCGGCTACGTGGTCGAGCCGTTGTTGCGGCGGCCGCTGCTACTCCTAACTCTGGCGGCCACGTGGGCGATCTTGGCCCTGGCGACACGCATGGCGTTCTCTACTGGCATTCTGCCGGCCGGCGAAGGCGCCGTTTGGCGGCGCTTGGCCGACACCCTGGTCGTTGCGCTCACGTCCGGGTTCTTGCTGCAAGCCTGCCTGAGCAGTTGGCGAACGACGGCCGAGGAGCCAGGACGGCTCGCCCATGTGTTTCCGCCATGGTCGGCCTTACCGACCATCGTGGCTTCGGAGTTCATCAGGAATCTGATCGGAATCGGTGCGCGATCAACAACCGAAAACCTGGATGCGCTGGGGCCTTTGCTTCTGGCGTCGACGGCCTGGCAAGCCCTGCTGACGGTGTTTCTGGGCTTCGCCGTGCCCATCGCGCTGGACCGCGGGACCGGGCTGATCGCCTCGGCGCAAGCAAGCCTGGAGCTGACGCATGGGCGAAGGTGGCTCATGCTTGGGCTGAGCGCCGCGGCGGCCCTGGCGCTGGGCCTAGTACAAGCCGTCGCCCTTCTGGCGATCGGCGCCGCTCGGTCACCCGCGCTGCTATCGGCGCTTGTCGTGGTCTACACCGGCGCTTCGGTCCTGGCCCTGGCCGGGCTTTACCGGGAGTTCGTGGGGTTGCGGGACCAGACGACGGCCGAGACCTTCGATTGATGACCAACTTAAGTTGTGCCGATCGGGGGCCTGCGGGCATGGGTCAGGCAAGGTCCCGGAGAGCCAGACATGCGCCGCATCGCCGTCTTCATCTTGACCATCACCGCCTTCGCGGCGGCCTTCGCCATCGCCGGGTCGCCGGCGGATGCCCAGGAGAGCTATCCGAAGGTGATCCCGGCGCCCGGCGGGTCGGTGATCATTCCCACGGCGCGGCATCAGCCGTCGTACGATACCCATCGCTACGCCCCGGCGCGGCGGGTGGGCGACACCCTCTATGTGTCGGGGGTGATCATCTTCCGCAACCAGGGCGATGCGAAAGACGGGGCGGCGTTCGAGGCGCAGGCGCGGCGGGCGTACCAACAGCTGGCCACGGTGCTGAAGGCGGCGGGGGCCAGTTTCGACGATGTGGTGATGGTCAACAGCTTCCACGTCTGGGAGGGGCCGCACTTCACCGGCTCGCGCGATGAGCAGATCGCAATCATGAACAAGGTGCGGGCCGAGTTCACCACCGCGCCGCATCCGGCCTGGACGGCGGTGGGGACCACCGGGCTGCTGGCGGAGACGGGAATCGTGGAGATCCAGCTGATCGCGCGGGTTCAGGGGAAGTAGCAACGACGGACGGTTGTAGCCGCCGGTCGCGCAAGGCTAGATCGGCGCATGACCCTACCGGATCGATTCAGCCTGCGTGGCGCCACCATCTTCGGCATCGAAGCCCTGCGGCGTCGGTGGGCCAGCCTGTTGGTCGTGGGCCTGATCTGTGGCGCGATCGCAATCGGGATCGATGTGCTGGATGGGCCGGACTTGCCGGACGGCGTCGCAGCGCCGCCGACTATCCTGGCGCTGCAGATTGCGATGGACCTTGTCTGGGCGCTGACCGCCGGGGTGGCGATTGTCCTGGCGCTGGGGGGCGCGAGAGGACGGCCGCTGGACCTGAAGGGGGTTGGCCGAAATACGGCAGCGGCGCTCCCCCTGGTGCTGCTGGCCACCATGGTCATGGATACTCCGACATGGGTGGTGGCCTTCTGGCCGTCCCTCAAGGCTGGGCTGCCGGACCTGCCCTATTCCACGCTCTGGTATTTGGTCATGACCGCCCTCCTGGGGCTGACCCTGCCCGTCGGTCTCGATCGCAGCCCGTTTCCGACGGATGCGGTGCGGGCGGGCTGGGCCCTGCTGCGGGGGCGGCGATGGTTGATGGTCGGACTGATCCTGCTGATGAGTTTCTGCCTGCTGCTGATCACAGGCCTGGTCTATGTGCTGATGCTTGCCACCGGGACACAGGACCACTGGGCGTCCGAGGGTGTCGGTGCAGTGTTCCAGATCTTGAACAACCTAATGCTGGTTGGGCTGTACCTGGAGTTTGACCGCCTGCATGGGCAGGGCGCGGCTGGCGTAGCGGCCGCCTTCGACTAGCGCAAGCGGCTGGGGACTGGTTGCCCGCTGAGCCGGGGGGTCAGGAGAAACTCCGCCGTGACCCGGGCAACCTGTCCCCGACGGACCACCACGTCGGGGACAGGCACGCCGGGAACGGACTGCGCTCCAACTCGGCCTGACTGCGCTCGCGGCGAGCCAGTCCCCTGCGGTGAGGGACGCGCCTACCGCCCCCTCGTCTGCCGCCGCCAGAGGGCGGCGTACTCCCCTGCCCGCTCCAGCAGCTCTTCGTGCCGACCTTCCTCCACCACCCGGCCGCGGCGCAGGACCAGGATGCGGTCGGCGTCGGCGATGGTGCTGAGGCGGTGGGCGACGACCAGGGTGGTCCGGCCCTGGCGGGCCTTTCGCAGGGTTTCCTGGATGGCGGCTTCGGTGCGGCTGTCGAGGGCGCTGGTGGCTTCGTCGAGGATCAGGACGCGGGGGTTGGCCAGCAAGGCGCGGGCGATGCCGACGCGCTGGCGTTCGCCGCCAGAGAGTTTCAGGCCGCGTTCGCCGACCTTGGTGTCGAGGCCTTCGGGCAGGCCGGCGATGAAGTCGGTGAGCTCGGCGGCGCCGGCGGCGGCGGCGATCTCCTCCGGGGTGGCGTCCGGGCGGGCGAAGGCGATGTTGGCGGCCAGGCTGTCGTTGAACAGGGCGACGTCCTGGGGGACCAGGGCGACGGCGCGGCGCAGGGCCGGGATCCGCCAGCGGCGCAGGTCGAGGCCGTCGAGGCTGATATGGCCGCCCTGGGGGTCGATCATCCGCAGGGCCAGGCGGACCAGGGTGGTCTTGCCGGCGCCGGAGGGGCCGACCAGGGCGACGGTCTCGCCAGGGGCGGCGGTGAAGGAGACACCTTCCAGGCCCTGGCTGCGGGCGCCGTGCTTGAAGGAGACGTCGGCGAAGACCACGGCGCCGCCACGGCCGTCGGCGGGGGGCGGGTCGGCGGCGTCGGGCGCCTGGGCGACATCGGGTGTCTGGCGGCGCAGGTCGCTCATGGCCTCCAGGTCGATGAAGCTCTGGCGGATTTCACGGTAGGCGAAGCCGAGGATGTTCAGCGGGCCGTAAAGGTTGATCAGGATCAGGATGGCCGCCGTGACGTCACCGGGACCAAGCCGTCCGGCCTGGGCTTCGAACCCGGCCAACAGGGCCATGATGGCCAGGCCGACGGCCATGATCGCCGACTGGGCCAGGTTGAGCAGGCTGAGGCTGTTGGTGGCCAGCACCTGGGCGTCAGCATAGATGGCCAGGGCCCGATCGTAGTCGGCGGCGGCGCGCGACTCGGCCCCGAAGGCCTTGACGGTCTCGTAGTTGATCAGGGCGTCGACGGCGCGGCCGGCGGCGTCGCTGTCGGCCTCGTTGAGGGCGCGGCGGTGGGCGATGCGCCAGTCGGAGATGGCGAAGGTCAGGACGCCGTAGACGACCACCGTGCCGACGGCCGCCAGGGCGAAGCGCCAGTCGTAGGCCCGCGCCAGGACCACGGCGGCAATGATCAGCTCGATGAAGGTGGGGCCGAGGTTGAAGACCAGGGCGCGGAGCAGGAAGTCCATGGCCCGGGCGCCGCGCTCGATCGTGCGGCTGAGCGAGCCGGTGCGCTTGGTCTGGTGGAAGTCGATGCTGAGACTGAGCGCGTGGCCGAAGGCGTCGGCGGCGGCGCGGCGCTGGGCGGCCTGGGCGACGGGGGTGAAGACCACATCGCGCAGTTGTGGGGCGGCGGCGGCCAGGAAGCGGATCAGGGTCCAGCCGACGATCAGGCCGGCGAAGGCGGTCCCGACCTGCACCGCCGGCGACTGGCCGGCGGCCAGACGGTTGACGGCGGCGCCGAGCAGCAGCGGGGCGAGGACGCCGAGCACCTTGCCGCCGAGGGTGAGGGTCAGGGCGGAGGTGAGCCGCCAGCGCAGACCAGGCGCGCCGCAGTTCAGGATCAAGGCGAAGAGGTCGCGCAGGGCCCCGACAGCATCGACCTTTCGGGGCGTCGGGTCTGCCTGAGGTTTGGGCCGGGTGCGCTCGGGCGTCGGCCTCACGAGCCGGCGTCCAGGATCAGGGTGGTCTGCACCCCGCCGCCCGGGGTGACCCAATCGATGCGCCAGGCATTGGCCAGTCGCTGGATGCGGTGGGAGCCCTCGAACATGCCGGCGGGGCTGATCGGGATATCGACCGCCTGCTCGCCGCTCTCGCCCGCCACCTCGAAGCGGCTGACGCCGGCGGCCAGGGGACGGGCGACGACCAGGTGGAAGCGCCCACGGCTGTCGGCCTTGCCTGAGGCGCGGGCGGCGCGGTCGATGCGCAGGGAGAGGCCGGATTCGGGCCTGGCGGCGCCGGCGACCGAGGCGGCGCCGTCGGCGTCGAAGTCGATGGTCAGCAGGCGCGGGGTGTCGCTGATGGCGGAGATCGGCTCGGCGCTGGCGCCGGCGCGCAGCTGGACCGCGCGGCCGTCCGGCAGCAGGGCCAGCACGCCCTGGGCCGGGACGACGCGGTTCCCGCCCGCGCCCATGGACAGGGCCAGGAGGCGGACATCCTGCGACGGCGGCAATCGGACGGTCCAGGCGCCGGCGGAGTCGGCGGTGGCGTCGAAGGTCTGGCCGCTCGGCGAGATCAGCTGGACCGGCGCGCCCGGCTGGGCCCGGCCGGACAGGGACACCCCGTCCGCGCCGGCCCGGACCATGGCCAGGCTGGGTGGGCGCAGGTAGCCGGCGGCGCCCTCGGGATCGGCGGCGGCCTTGGCCTTTCCGCGCCAGGCAGGCTCACCGCCCTGGCCGCAGGCGGCCAGGAGCAGGAAGAGCGGAACCGCCAAGGCGAGGACGGGTTTGGACACGATGCTTGAAACCCCGGTCAGGAAGGCCGAACATATCCCTTCGTGATTTTCCGGCGCGCCCGCAAGCGCGCCGTTTCTATCTGAGGATACCGACATGGCCGAACAAGAGGCCGCCAGGATCGATTCTGTCTGCGTCTACTGCGGCTCGTCCAACGACGCCGATCCCGCCTTCCTGGAGTCGGCGGAGGCGTTCGGCGGCCTGCTGGCCAAGGAGAACCTGAGGCTGATCTATGGCGGCGGGGGCGTCGGGCTGATGGGCGCCTGCGCGCGCGGGGCGCATGACGCCGGCGGCCGGGTGCTGGGCATCATCCCCACCTTCCTGATGGGGCGCGAGCAGCCGTTCGACGATGTCGAGACCATCGTCGTGCAGAATATGCACGAGCGGAAGATGATGATGTTCGAGGAGGCCGACAGCTTCGTGGTGTTGCCTGGAGGCATCGGCACCTTGGAAGAGGTGATTGAGCTGTTGTCCTGGCAGCGTCTGGACCTGCATAAGAAGCCGTTGGTGTTCTACAATCCACGTGGTTTCTGGGAACCGCTGTTCGATCTGCTTCACCACACGATCACCGAGCGGCTGAGCCCGCCGGAATTCGCCAAGGCCTGGCGGTCCACCGACGACATCGGCCAGGTCACCGCCCTGCTCCGCGAGATGGCGGCGGCGCCCGGCGCGGGAACCGCCCACCCCGCGACAAACGAGTTGACTTAGTTGTTAAAGAAAACGCAAGGTCGCTTCCAGCGCGCGGACTCCCACCGCGCGCGGGGATATGGAGAAGACTATGCGTGTGTTCCTCATCGGGGCGCTGGCCCTGAGCTGCATGGCCGGGGCCGCCAACGCCCAGGCCGACCGGGTCGACGGCTGGCTGACCCTTAAGGAAAAGACCACCCGGGGCAACCTGATCATCGACGGCGCCGTCTGGACCTGCAAGGGCGACATTTGCCGCGCGGCGAAGGTCAAGGCCCTGCCGGCCGACCAGCAGTGCAAGAAGCTGCAGTCCAAGCTGGGCGCGGTGACCGGCTTCGGCTACCGCGGCGCCAAGTTCGACGAAACGCAACTGGCCGCCTGCAACGCCTAAACGGTAGGTGCTCCCCGTTCGGGGGAGCTGGCAGCCGCGTAGCGGCTGACTGAGGGGGTCCGCTCAGATCGTTGAGGACCCCCTCCCCCATGCTTCGCGTGGTCCCCTCCCCGAACGGGGAGGATTTCTACGGCGCCTTCAGCCCGTAGGTGGCGAACTCCTCGTCGATGGCGGGGTCGAGTTTCCGGGCCTGCGCCAGGTCCGCATCGCCACCGGCCTTGTCGCCCACCCCATACTTCGCCAGCGCCCGGCCGTAGAGGCTTTCGGCTGAGTCGGCGCGGATGCTGATAGCCTTGTCGTAGTCCGCCAGGGCGTCCTTCCAGCGGCCCAGGCGCATCAGCACAAAGCCGCGCGAGTCGAGCGTCGGAGCGTTGCGCGGCTCCAGCTGCAGGGCGGCGTCGCAGTCTCCGAGCGCGGCTTCCAGGGCCACGCCGTTTGTCGCCTGTTCCCAGCACAGGGTGTTGAGCTTGCCGGCGTCCTTGCCGGCCTTCTTGCGGGCGGTGGCGAAGTCGGCCATCGCGGCGTCCTTCTTGCCCTGGCGGAGCAAGGCGCCGGCGCGCAGGGCATAGAGGTCGCTGTTGCCGTCCTCGATGGTCAGGGCCTGGGTGTAGTCGGCCTCGGCCCGGACCCAGTCCTTGTTCTCGCGGTGCAGCCAGGCGCGGCCGGTCCAGGGGCCGATCTTCTTGGGATCCTCGGCGATGGCCTTGTCCATGTCTGCGATGCGGCTGGTTCGGTCGGCCGCGCTCCAGCGATAGCCGGGCGGGGCGACCACGTTGACCTCGACCTTGCCCATCTCGGCCAGCTGCTTGGCGATGCTGTCGGCCTGGGCGGCGGGGAATTCCGGCTCCAGGCTGCGGCCGCGGCTCTCCATGGTGAAGACGCCGTTCTTGATCGCGCTCTTGCGCCAATAGGCGACGCCGCCGACCACCGTGTCGACGTCCGCGCCCTCGACCGTATAGCCCCTGCCGCCATCCGGCAGGCGGATGGTTTCGCGGAAGTAGCTGTGGGTCGGGTGCTGGGTGGCGTAGGGGGCGTCCTTGTTGTCGGCCTCGGCGTCCCGCTTGTAGCTGACCGTGCCGCCCAGCAGGTAGCCGTCAGCCAGATAGCGGGGTGAGGAGGACTCGTTGGTCTCGACCCAGTCCATGGAGGCCTTGCCCGCCATGCTGAGGATCAGTTCGCCGGTCTTGTCGTCGTAGCGGCTGGAGACCGTCTCGACCTCGATGAAGGGATAGAGATCCGTCCAGTACTTCTTGTAGACCTTCTCCAGCTCTTCGGGCGGGGCGGCGTCGGCGGCGGCCTTGGTGCTGGCGGCCAGGTCGCCGCGGAACGACTGGGTCGCCTTGACCGGGGCCTTGGCGTAGAGGCCGCCCGAGGCGTCGATGTCGATGACCAGGGCCATCAGCGGCAGCGGCGCGGCCTCCACCTTCAGCGGTTCCAGGGCGCCGCCCTTGTGGCGCAGCGGCAGGGCGTAGACGAAGGCCGGGACGCTCACGTCCTCCAGCTTGCGGTCGCCCATGCGAGTGCCGTCCAGCCAGTAGACCTTGCCGTCGATTTCGGCCCGCACGATCACATGGTCGAACAGGCCGACCATCGGCAGGCGGACGTCCATGCCGTCGCCCAGTTCGCTATGCACGGCGGCGGCCTCGGCCTTGATGCCGAGCTCGCGCAGGATGGCCAGCAGCAGGGCGGTCTTTCCCTTGCAGTCGCCGTAGCGGCGCGACCAGGTCAGGTCCGCCGGCGCGGGGGTCAGGTTGCCGGCGTCCATGCCCAGGAAGACGTAGCGGGTGCGGTCCTGAACCAGGGCCAGGGCGAGGCCGGCCTGGACCCTGGGGTCGTTGGAGGCGGCGCGGATCTTGGCGATCTCGCCCTTCAGCCGGGAGTCGGGCTTGAGGGTGGCGGCCTTGTCGTAGAGCGGCGCCAGCAGGGCGGAGACCTCCGACCAGTCCTTGAACTGGGTGAACTCCACCCCGCGCGGCCGCAGGAAACGCGGCGGGGCGCCGGCCGGCGGCTTGTAGGCCTTCTGGCCCTTCAGGTCGAAGAGCAGTTCCGTCTCGCCGGCGGCGGTCTTGCCGACCTTGGGAGCCTTCAGGCCCTGGTCGAGGCGATAGCGGATCGGCTTGGCCTTCGGGTCCCAGAGAACGCGCAGCTGGATTTCATCGACCTGGTCGGTGGTGACGGCCGGCAGGTAATCCTCGGAAAAGGCGCCGACGACCGCGTCCTTGCGGGTCATGGTGAAGGACAGGGTGACGATGTCGCCGACCTCCAGCCCGTCGGGCTGCATGGTGGCGGTCAGCACGCCGTCAAGGTGGGCGTATTCAAGACGGTTCTCGCGGCGCAAGACGGTGAACACCTGGTCGGCCAGAACGTCGATGACCTCGGCGCCGCGGCGGATCTCCAGTTTGTGGACGGTGAGGGTCATGGAATCGGGGTTCCACGGCAGGGCGATGGTGCCCATCACCGATAGGCCCTGGGCCGTCTGGATGCGGACCACGCTCTCGACATAGACGCTGTCGCCCTCGGGGCCGAAGTGAACCTGCTGGTCGAGGCGCAGCAGGCGGTAGGGGGCGGCGGTCTTGGGGCTGTCGATCTTCAACCGCCCCATCGGCTTGACCCAGGCGCCGGCCGGGGCGAGCACCGGCTCCGGAGCGGCCAGGGCGGCGCCGGCCCACAAGAAGGCGACGGCGCAGAACAGCCCGACGATATAGGCGCGCATGGATATCCCCCGAAGACGACGCTTACTCTCCGGTCAACTTGCGGGAACGGCGGGTGCGCGGCAAGCGGGAGATGATGGATCGGGCTTACTCTACCCCGTCCTCCCGGCCGCAGCGCAGCGAAGCTGCCGTGACCCAGGGGCGCGTGATCTGCTCATCCAACGCAGCATTTCTGCCGGCTTTCCTGCCCTCCTGGGTCCCGGATCGCCCCTTCGGATGACCGGTGTAGTTGGGATGACTAGGCGGTTTGACCCGCCAGCCGCTTTGCCGCCTTCTCGCGCCCTATCAGCGCCAGCAGGGCGCCCATGTCGGGACCGTGGTCGAGGCCGGTGAGGGCCTGGCGCAGGGGCATGAACAGGGCGCGGCCCTTGGCGCCGGTGGCGTCCTTGATGGCGGCGGTCCAGGCGGACCAGGTCGAGGCGTCAACAGTGGCCGGCAGCAGTTCAAGGGCCCTGGCGGCGAAGGCGGGGTCTTCGATTACCGGAACGATCTCGCCGCCGACGATGCGGGCCAGGTCGGCGACATCCTTGAACAGCTTGAGGTTCGGGCGGACGGCCAGCCAGAAGTCTTCGCCAAGATCCGCCTCCAGAGCGGCCAGGCGGGGTTTCGCCGTCGCGTAGTCCATGATGTGCAAGACACCGGCGTTGAGGCGGTGCAGGTCGGCCTCGTCGAAGCGCGCCGGCGCGCGGCCCATCTTGGCGAAGTCGAAGTTGGCGCCCAACTCGGCCAGGCTGGCCCCGGCCTCCAGCGGATCTGAGGTGCCGAGCTTGGCGATGTGGGAGGTGATGGCCAGGGGCTCGATACCGTCCTCACGCAGTTGCGCGATCGACAGGGAGCCGAGGCGCTTGGACAGCGCGCTGCCGTCGGCGCCGACCAGCAGGCTGAAGTGGCCAAAGGTCGGGGCGGCGGCGCCCAGGGCCTCGAACAGTTCGATCTGGGTGCCCGTGTTGGCGACGTGGTCCTCGCCCCGGATGATGTGGGTGATGCCCATGTCGATGTCGTCGACCACCGACGGCAGGGTGTAGAGGAAGGCGCCGTCCTCGCGGATCAGCACGGGATCGGACATCGATGTGGTGTCGACGTCGCACTCGCCGCGCACCAGGTCGGTCCACTTCACCCGGCGGCCGTCCAGCTTGAAACGCCAGTGGGGCTTGCGGCCCTCGGCCTCGAAGGCGGCGATCTCTTCGGCGGTGAGCTTGAGGGCCGCGCGGTCGTAGATCGGCGGCTGGCCGCGCGACAGCTGCACCTTGCGGCGGCGGTCGAGTTCTTCCTGGGTCTCGTAGGCGGGATAGAGGCGGCCGGCGGCCTTAAGCCGCTCCATGGCCGAATGATAGAGGTCGAACCGCTTGGACTGGTTGTAGCGCTCGTCCCAGGTCAGGCCGAGCCAGGTCAGGTCGGCCTCGATGCCGTCCTCGTACTCCTTGGTCGAGCGGGCCACGTCGGTATCGTCGATCCGCAGCACGAAGGTTCCACCCTGCCCCCGGGCGAACACCCAGTTGACGATCGCGGCGCGGATGTTGCCGACGTGGATGCGGCCCGTCGGCGACGGGGCAAAGCGGACCTTGACGGTCATGAAGAATAATCCCTGAAAGAGCCGGGGTAGGTCGTCTTTCGAGGGCCGGAAGTCAAGCTTTCAGCAGGCCGTCGATGTAGGCCTGGTCGGCGTCAAGCACCCAACATTCCAGCACCTTTTCGCCATCGGTGCGATAGATCAGCACCCGGTCGACCTCCCGGCCGGCCAGACTTTCGCGGGCGATCATGATGGCCCTGTCCGCGTCGGCCATGATGTGGGTGACGGCCACCAGCTTGCGATCGGTCCGACGCGTGAATTCCAGCAGGGCGCCGACAGCGGCGGCCTTGCCGACATGGGTTCCGGCGAATGGATTGTCGCCGTGCCAGTGCAGGATGAAGTCATCGGCGTAGAGGCCGATCAGCCCAGGGAAGTCACCGGCCGCCCAGGCGTCGCGATAGCGTTCCAGAACGGCCAGATTGCCCAGCCGTCGATCTTCGTCGGTCATCCGTCGCTCCCCATCGCGTGGAAGCTTCGGAAAACAGAACCGCCCGGTCAATGACCGGGCGGGTAAGGCAATCAGTCGTCCCGGTGGACCCGTTCGCGGCGCTCGTGCCGCTCCTGGGCTTCCAGGCTGAGGGTGGCGACCGGCCGGGCGTCGAGACGCGCCAGTCCGATGGGTTCGCCTGTTTCCTCGCAATAGCCGTAGGAGCCGTCCTCGATGCGACGAAGAGCTTCGTCGATCTTGGAAATCAGCTTCCGCTGGCGATCCCGCGTGCGCAGCTCAAGAGCCCGATCCGTCTCCGAAGTGGCGCGATCGGCCAAGTCAGGATGGTTTTCAGTCTCCTTCTGGAGGATGGCCACCGTCTCGCGAGATTCGCGGAGGATGTCCTCTTTCCAGCCGAGCAACTTGTTGCGGAAATACTCGAGCTGACGCTCGTTCATGAACTCCTCGTCCTCGGAAGGACGATAGTCCGACACTACCTTCAGAACCGTAGCCGTCGTCATTGACGCCTCACGCCCCACTACCCCGCTCACAGCGAGCGGGGCCTTATAGCAAAAGCGGTCGCGCAAACAATGAAGCTCGCGTTCAGCGCGCGTTCATGCCGCAATCTTCGCCCGTTGGAGCTTTGCCAGTTCCACGGCGGCCCGCGTCTCGATCTCGTTCAGGAGCCCCTCGAGGCGGTCATCCTCGGTGCCCTGCCGCTGGTCGCGGACGGCGCGCAGCAGGCGGTCGAGGTGGCCCGACGACACCTCGCCGTCGAGCACCGCCAGCTTGAGGTCCTCCAGCACATCCAGAATCCGCCCCGCCCGGCCCATGGCCTTGCGGCGGCGTTCCAGCGGGCCTTCCGCCTCCTGCAGGGCCAACAGGGCGTCGAGTGAAGCAACGCCTGTCACCCCGGTCGCGCGGGCGGTCGGTGCCGCGGCGCCGGCCCCGCCCACGCCGGGCAGGTTGAAGCCGCCGCCGGCCGCGGGACGCGCGCGCCCTGCCCCGCCGTTCGACGTCACCCCGCTGGAACCCCCAACCTTCATCGACGACCACTCCAAATCTCGACGACGAATCTCCACCGCCAGCCTTTGCGGTATGGTTAATGCCGGGCAATTTCTGCCGCGACCGCGTCACCTGTTCGCGTAATCCTCTGATTTACCTCACGAAACCGACTGGCCCGGTTTTCGCACACCCATGCGTGAAATGCGCACCGGGTGGAGTTTCATGCAGCGTCTGATTTCCGCGGTTGTCCTGGCCCTGGCCCTCGCTGTCTCCGGCGAGGCCCTGGCCGGGTCGCGCATCAAGGACATCGTCGAGGTCGAAGGAGTGCGTGAAAACGCCCTGGTCGGCTACGGCCTGGTCGTCGGCCTGAACGGCACCGGCGACAACATGCGCAACACGCCCCAGGCCAAGCAGAGCCAGGAGGCGATGCTTGAGCGGCTGGGCGTCAACATCCGCGACGCCAACCTGAACTCCAAGAACGTCGCGGCGGTGATGGTCACCGCCAAGCTGCCGCCGTTCGCGGCGGCCGGCACCCCGATCGACGTGACCGTCAGCTCGATGGGCGACGCCAAGAGCCTGATGGGCGGAACCCTGGTGGTCACCGCGCTGATCGGGGCAGACGGCCAGTCCTATGCGGTGGCGCAGGGAACCGTGCAGACCGGATCGATCTCGGCCTCCGGCGCCTCGGGCTCGTCGGTGACCAAGGGCGTGCCGACCTCGGGCCGCATTGCCGGCGGGGCGATCATCGAGCGCGAGATCGGCTTCGACATGCGCAGCATGAGCCAGATCCGCCTGACCCTGCGCAATCCGGATTTCACCACCGCCCGGCGGATCGCGGACGTGATCAACGCCAAGTATCCGAACACCGCCTACGCCAACAACCCGTCGATCATCACCCTGACCCCGCCGCAGGGCGCCTCGGTGATGGCCTTCGTGACCGCCGTCGAGGGGATGACGGTCGAGCCGGACTACGGCGCCAAGGTGATCATCGATGAAGTGGCCGGGGTCATCGTCATGGGCGAGAACGTCAAGATCTCCACCGTGGCCATCGCCCAGGGCAACCTGACGATCAGTGTCCAGGAAACCCCGGCGGTCAGCCAGCCGGCGCCTTTCAGCCGGGGCGAGACCACCACCGTGCCGCAGTCGCAGGTTGGGGTCGAGGAGGAGAAGGGGCGCAAGCTGATCACCCTGAAGAGCGGGGCGTCACTGTCCAGCCTGGTGTCGGGCCTGAACGCCCTGGGGGTCACCCCACGCGACATGATCTCCATCCTGCAGGCGATCAAGGCGGCCGGCGCCCTTCAAGCCGACATCGAGGTGATCTGATGACCCCCACCCTGGCCGTCGCCCCACCCGTCGATGTGCTGCTGGCGCAGAAGCAGGCCCAGACCCTGGCCCGCGCCAAGGTCAAGGAAACCGCCCAGGCCTACGAGGCCAGCTTCCTGTCGGTGATGTTCGCCCAGATGTTCAAGGACGTCGGGACCGAGGCGCCGTTCGGCGGCGGCCAGGGGGAAGAGATGTTCAAATCGTTCTTCGCCGACGCGGTCGCCAAGCAGGTGAGCCGCTCCGGCGGCATCGGCCTGGCCGGGCCGGTCGAGCGCGAGATGCTGAAGCTTCAAGGATTGCAGGAAGAGGTTCCCCATGGCGCTTGATGCGCGCGACGCTGCCGAGCGGGTCGACCAACTGATCATCCTGACGGAGCGGCTGACCAATCTGATCGCCGACCAGGCCAGCGCCTTCGAGCGCCGCCGGCCGCAGGAGGCCGCGGGCCAGCTGGAAGAGACCTCGCGCCTGGCCAATCTCTACCGCCATGAATCGGCGCGGGTACGGAGCCAGCCCGCCCTGATAGAGGGCGCCACCCTGGAGCGCCGCGTGGCCCTGATGCGGGCGACAGAGGCGTTCGACGCGGTGCTGGCGCGGCAGGGCCGGGCGCTGGAAGCGGCGCGGACGGTGACCGAGGGCCTGGTCAAGGCCATCGCCGAAGAGGTGGTCAGCCAGCGCAGCAGCGGCACGGGCTACGGCCCGGGGGCGACGGCGGTCGCCGGCGACGCGCGGTCGGTCACTTTGAACCGAAGCGCCTAGACCGCTTCCTCGACCTCGACCGGCACGGGCCACATCTGCTCTTCGACCGCTCGCCAGAGCCCGCCGATCTCCTGCGCCGCGGCGCTGCCGGGAGAGGCCTCCTGCACCGACAGGCCAAGGCCAATTGCCTGCTGGTAGGCGATGCGGGCGCGCAGGCCGATAGGCAGGATCGGGCGGCCCATGGTCGAAAGCTGGGCCACGGTGTCGCCGACGCAGGCCATTTCGCGGCCGCCCCGGCGCGGGGGCGCCTGATTGATGACGAAGGCCCCCGGCTTGCCGAAGCGGGTGACCAGTTCGGCGGTCTCGCGGACGGCCCGCACGTCCAGGAAGCTCGGCCGCAGGACCATCAGGCAGAAGTCGGCGCAACGGACGGCGTCGGCCAGATCCTCGCTGGCGCTGGGACTGGTGTCGACGATCATCAGGTCGCGGCCCGCGCGGCGCGCGGCCTGCTGGGTGGCGAACAGGGCGGGCGACTTCGCGCCGAACACCACGGGCCCGCCGATGCGCCGCTCACGCCGCCATTCGGAAGCCGAGCCCTGGCGGTCGCAGTCGGCCAGCAGCACGCCGCGTCCGCCGAGCCAGGCGGCCACCGCCAGGTGCAGTGACACGGTTGTCTTGCCCGTGCCGCCCTTGCGGGAGAGAACCGCCAGCGTCTTCATGAGGCTACCGGCCGGTCACCGGCGAGGCGGGTGAAGCGCGATCCCATCATGTCAGCCCCCCTCTATCCGGCGGAATGGACAGCCTTTTAGCGCGGTCCTGTGGCGGTGATACGGCAAGGGATCGGCGACGAATCCCCCCGCCACCGCTTACCCCGTCCCGGGCGCTGAGGTAACACGGGCCATCGAACAGTGACAGTCCGTGCGCGCTGGCGGCGAGATCGGCCCGGCCAATTGCCTGTCAGTTGAGCGCCAGCCGGCTGTCCACGCCCACCGCGGTGAGGAAGGCCTCATCGTGGCTGACCAGCAGCAGGGCGCCGTCATAGCCGGCCAGGGCCGCCTCGATGGCCTCGATGGAGGCGAGGTCCAGGTGGTTGGTCGGCTCGTCGAGGATCAGCAGCTGGGGCGGGCGGTCGCCGAGCAGGACGCAGGCCAGGGCCGCGCGCAGACGCTCGCCGCCACTCAGCGAGCCGACCATCTGGTCGGCTGCGGTGTTGCGGAACAGGAACCGGGCCAGGGCGGCCTGGGCGCGGTTCCGGTCGGCGGCGGGGTTCAGGCGACGGAAGTTGACGAGGATGGTCTGGTCGTCGCGCAGGATGGCGGCCCGCTGGTCGAGCATCAGGGCCGGGACGCCGCGCCGGACAGTCCCGGCGGTGGGGTCCAGTTTGCCGGCGGCGATGCGGATCAGGCTGGTCTTGCCCGAGCCGTTTGGGCCGGTGACCGCGATCCGCTGGGGGCCGGCGATGCGCAGGTAGAGGTTTTCGAATAGCCGCGGCTGGCCGGGCCAGGCGAAGGCGAGGTCATCGAGTTCCAGCACCAGTCGGCCCGTCGGCAGGCCGCTGGGCGGCAGGTCGAAGGCCAGGGCGCGGGTGCGTTCGACCCGGCCCTGCGCATCGGCCAGGGTCTCGGCGGCGGCGTCTCGGCGGCGTTCAGCCAGCCGCTCGCCTCGCCCGCCGCTGTTCTGGGCCCGCTCGGCCATGGCGCCGAGCAGGATCTTCGGCTCGCTCTTCTTCGCGGCGAACTTGCGGCCGGCAGCGTCGCGGCGATCCTGTTTTTCGCGAGCGGCCTGCGCCTCGCGGTCAACGCGGGCGGCATCGCGCTGAGCGGCGGCAAGATCGCGCTCGGCGGCGGCGGCTTCCTGGGCCTTGCGGTCGGCGTAGAGGCTGTAGCCTCCGCCATAGACGGCCGCCCCGAGGCCGGAGAGTTCAACGACACGGTCCATGCCCTCCAGCAGGGCGCGGTCGTGGCTGACCACCACCGCCCCGCCGCGCCAGCGGCGCAGGATCTCGCCGACCAGCGCGCGAGACTCGGCGTCGAGGTTGTTAGTCGGCTCGTCGAGCAGGATCACGTCCGGCTCGGCCACCAACAGAGCGGCCAAAGCGGCGCGGGTCGCCTGGCCGCCGCTCAGCGAAACGGCCGGCCGGTTCAGATCCAGGCCGTCCAATCCCACCTCGGCCAACGCCGCATCCAGCCGGGCGGGCAGCGTCCAGTCGGCGTCGGCGAAGTCGGCCTCGCTGCCCTCTCCCGCTTCGATACGGGCCAGGCGGTCGACCGCAGCCGCGACGCCGAGAAGATCGGCCAAACGGTCGTCCGGACCAAGAAAGGGGGTCTGGCGCAGCATGGCGACCCTGCCCCGGATGGCGACCTCGCCGGCGCGCGGCGCCGCCTCACCGGCCATCAGCCGCAGCAAAGTGGTCTTGCCGACACCGTTGCGGCCGATCAGGCCGGTGCGCTCAGGCCCGACGGCCAGGGTCAGGTTTTCGAAGAGGGTGCGCCCATCAGGAGAGGCGGCGGAGACGGAATCCAGGGTGATCAGGGCGGACATGGGAACTCACGGCGAGGGAGGCGTTCTGGGCGAAACGGGGGTCCGTCGCGATGATCAAGGCGCTCTCCACTGCCTGCGGCCCTATGCCGACTGTGGCGGCGATATAGGGTCCGCGGCCGGGCGGCGCAAACGATTGCCGAGCAAGCCGCGGAGTTTCAGGCCGGAGTGGCGGCGGCAGAAATGCTCTCAGAACCCCACAGAGGAGCCCGTCATGTCCTTCCGCGTCACCGGCCTGTCGCCAGAACTCTTCCGACCGCTGTTTGGCCTCTCCAACTCGGCCCTTACCGGCCAGGGTGTGGTCCGCCAGACCGTCGAGGCCAACCCGGCCGCGCCCTGCCGCGTCACCCTGGACGACGCCGAGGTCGGGGAGACGGTTCTGCTGCTCAATTTCGAGCACCAGGACGCCGACACCCCCTACCGCTCGCGCCATGCCATCTTCATTCGCGAGGCCGCCGAGGCCCCGGCTGTATTCGAGGGCGAACTGCCGCCGGCCCTGGCGCGGCGGCTGCTGTCGCTGCGCGCCTTCGACGGCGACCACATGATGATCGACGCAGAGGTGGTCGAGGGGGTGGAGGCCAAGCCGCTGATCGAACGCCTGTTGGCAGACAACCGCACCGCCTACCTGCACGCCCACTACGCCCGGCGGGGCTGCTTCGCGGCGCGGATCGACCGGGTCTAGTCGGGGCCTCAGACGTCAGCGGCTCGCGTCGGCAAGCGCGGCAAGGGCTTCAGCCGCCGCCAGCACCGGCGCTTCGGACCGCTCGGCGCGGGCCAGGATCAGCGAGCCCTCCATGTTGGTGATCACCAGCAGCGCGATGCGATCGGCGGCGTCGTCCGGCAGGCCGGCGGCGCTGAGGCGGGACGCCATGGCCTCTCGCCACGAGGCGTAGACCGTCCGGGCGGCAGCCGCGATCGCGTCGTCCTGGGCCGCCTGTTCCAACACGGTCGAGGCAATGGGCGAGCCGTCGCGAAACCCAGAGGCCCGCAGCCAGCCGCCCATCAGCCGACCATACTCGCGCAGAAAATCTCCGGGCCGCTCCCCATGCGGCAGGGCGGCGATCGTTGCCGCGACCCTCTCGCCGGCGGCGGTGATAGCCGCAGTCCCGATCGCCGCCTTGCCGGCCGGGAAGTAGTGGTAGAGCGAGCCCTTCGGGGCGCCGCTGGCTTCGACGATCTGAGCCAGACCAGTGGCGGCGAAGCCCTGACGGCGGAACAGGCGCACGGCGGCGGCGATTATGGCCTCGCGATGCTTCGGCTTGGCGGACATGGGTTGCGGCCCTCGATGTTCTCAGAAATTATATAGACCGGTCTAAATGAAAGTTGAACCGATGACGCCAGAAGGCTTCGAACCGCATTTCCGCAAGAGCGGGCTCACCGATCCCTGGGAGCCGATCTATAGCCGGCGAGTCCCTGGCGAGGCGGTGATCATCGGCCTGCGGGCCGGCCAGGCGCACGTGAACAGCCGGGGTCTGGTCCATGGCGGGTTGATCGCAGCAATGGCCGACAACGCCATGGGCCTGTCCTGCGTCGAGCAGGCGGAGCCGGGCTCGCTGAGCGGCCTGCTTACGGCCAGCATGACCACCGACTACGTCGGGGTGGCCAAGGTCGGCCAGTGGCTGGAGTTCACGACAGGCTTCGTGAAGGTCGGCCGATCGATCTGTTTCGCCCAGTGCTTCGTCACCGCCGACGGCAAGCCCTGCGCCCGGGCCAATGCGACCTTTTCGGTGGTGCGGGCGGCTTGAGGCTTGCGAGCCGATGCTCGGCGCGGGAGGCTGTCCTAAAGGCTGGAGGCCACCGTGATCGAACTGCTCGCCATCTCACTGTTGCTGTTCGCCCTCAAGGAGGAGCCGAAACTCGATCCAACACGGGACAAGCCAGCGCCGGCCAACGCCGTCTTCTTCAGCGATTGCCTGGCCGATGGGACCGCCAAGGGCACGCTGGGGGCGCAGAACGGCTATCTGATCATTCGCTGCCACGGGGCGCCGGCGAAGCGGTTCTACGACAAGCTGGGGACCCTGCCGGAGAAGGCCACCTTCGTGGAGGTGCGCGGGACCGCGACCTGGCGGTTCACCACCCGGCCCAAGGAGAACACCGACGGTCTCGATGCCTGCTGGCAGGATACCGCCGCGGCCGGGACGGAGGCCGAATACGGCTGCCGGCTGATCTATCCGGCCGGCAAGTTCCTCGACGCGGAGTGACCCCTGCTGCCACAGGTTGGCAACAAGTCGCCCGCGTGACGTTTGTTCGCATCTTGTTCTTGTGTTATCCGACTCCCTGAACACTACATATTGCCGTTGCGCCGTGACCCATCGGGCCGGCTACTGCGTTCTCGGGACATCATGGCAGAGCAGCTGAACTTCATCCGCGTGCGCGGCGCGCGGGAGCACAATCTGAAAAACGTCAGCGTCGATATTCCGCGCGGCGAGCTGGTGGTGATCACCGGGCTGTCGGGGTCCGGCAAGAGCTCGCTGGCGTTCGACACCATCTATGCCGAGGGCCAGCGCCGGTATGTGGAGAGCCTCTCGGCCTATGCCCGCCAGTTCCTGGAGCTGATGAGCAAGCCGGACGTCGACCAGATTGAGGGTCTGTCGCCGGCCATCTCCATCGAGCAGAAGACAACCAGCCGCAATCCGCGTTCCACAGTTGGCACGGTGACCGAGATCCACGACTACATGCGCCTGCTGTGGGCTCGGGTCGGGGTTCCCTATTCGCCGGCCACCGGCCTGCCCATCGAGAGCCAGACCGTCAGCCAGATGGTCGACAAGCTGACCGCCCTGCCCGAGGGCGAGCGCATCTATCTGCTGGCCCCCGTAGTGCGCGACCGGAAGGGCGAGTACCGCAAGGAAATCGCCGAGTGGCGCAAGCAGGGCTACCAGCGGCTGAAGATCGACGGGACCCTGTACCCCATCGAGGATGTCCCGGAGCTCGACAAGAAGTACAAGCACGACATCGACGTGGTGGTCGACCGGCTGGTCACCAAGCCGGGCCTGGAGGGCCGTTACGCAGACAGCCTGGAGCAGGCGCTGCGGCTGGCCGACGGGCTGGCGGTGGCCGAATGGGCGGATGTGAAGGAGGGCGAGAAGGAGCCGCAGCGGCTGCTGTTCTCGGAGAAGTTCGCCTGCCCGGTCAGCGGCTTCACCATCGCGGAGATCGAGCCCCGACTGTTCTCATTCAACAACCCGGCGGGCGCCTGCCCGGTCTGTGACGGGCTGGGGGCCAAGCTGGCCTTCGACGCCGACATGGTGATCCCGGACAAGGACAAGAGCCTGCACAAGGGGGCGGTCTCGCCCTGGGCCAAGGGGCCCTCACCCCTCTACACCCAGACCCTGCAGGCCCTGGCGCTGCACTACGGCTTCTCGATGGACAAGCCCTGGCATTCGCTGCCGGAGAAGGCCCATGAGGTGGTGCTGTATGGTACCGGGACCGAGAAGATAAAGTTTGTCTACGACGACAACGCCCGCAAGTACGAGGTGGTGAAACCGTTCGAAGGCGTGCTGCCCAACCTCGAGCGGCGCTGGCGGGAGACCGACAGCAGCTGGGTGCGCGAGGAACTGGGGCGCTATCAGTCGGATACCCCCTGCGAGGCCTGCGGCGGCGCGCGGCTGCGGCCCGAGGCGCTGGCGGTGAAGATCGCGGGCAAGAATATCTCCGAGATCTCCGGCCTGGCGATCCGACCGGCGCGGGACTGGTTCGCGGGCCTCGAAGGCCAGCTGTCGGACAAGCAGATGGAGATCGCCCGGCGGATCCTGAAGGAGATCAACGACCGCCTGCGGTTCCTGGTCGATGTGGGGCTGGACTACCTCAACATGTCGCGCGCCTCCGGCACCCTGTCGGGCGGGGAGAGCCAGCGCATCCGGCTGGCCAGCCAGATCGGATCGGGCCTTACCGGCGTGCTGTACGTGCTCGATGAGCCGTCCATCGGTCTGCACCAGCGGGACAACACCCGGCTTCTGCAGTCGCTGCAGGGGCTGCGGGACCTCGGCAACAGCGTGCTCGTCGTCGAGCATGACGAGGAGGCGATCCTGACCGCGGACTATGTCATCGACATGGGTCCCGCCGCCGGCATCCACGGCGGAGAGATCTGCGCCGAGGGCACGCCACAGGACGTGATGAACAGCCCCAACAGCATGACGGGGCAGTATCTGGTCGGCACGCGCGAGATCGAGGTGCCGGAGAAAAGGCGGCCGATCAGCAAGAAGAGGGTGCTGCGTGTCGTCGGGGCGACCGGCAACAACCTGAAGGGCGTGACGGCGGAAATCCCCGTCGGCACCTTCACCTGCATCACCGGGGTGTCGGGCGGCGGCAAGTCGACCTTCACCATCGAGACCCTCTACAAGGCGGCCGCCCGGCGGCTAAACAACGCCTCGGACGCCCCCGCCCCGCATGAGAAGATCGAAGGGCTAGAGAACTTCGACAAGGTCATCGACATCGACCAGAGCCCGATCGGCCGCACCCCGCGCTCGAACCCGGCCACCTATACCGGCGCCTTCCAGCCGATCCGCGACTGGTATGCCGCCCTGCCGGAGGCCAAGGCCCGCGGCTACGGCCCCGGCCGCTTCAGCTTCAACGTCAAGGGCGGCCGCTGCGAGGCGTGCCAGGGCGACGGACTGATCAAGATCGAGATGCACTTCCTGCCCGACGTCTACGTCACCTGCGGCGTCTGCAAGGGCAAGCGCTACAACCGCGAGACCCTGGAAATCCTGTTCAAGGGCAAGTCGATCAGCGACGTGCTGGACATGACCGTCGAGGAGGCGGCCGAGTTCTTCAAGGCCGTGCCGCCGGTGCGCGACAAGATGGAGACGCTGAAGCGTGTCGGCCTGACCTATGTTCAGGTCGGCCAGTCAGCCACCACCCTGTCGGGCGGCGAAGCGCAGCGGGTGAAGCTGTCGAAGGAGCTCAGCAAGCGGGCGACCGGGCGGACTCTCTACATCCTCGACGAGCCGACCACCGGTCTGCATTTTGAGGACGTGCGCAAGCTTTTGGAGGTGCTCCACGAGCTGGTCGACCAGGGCAACACCGTGGTGGTCATCGAGCATAACCTGGACGTGGTGAAGACCGCCGACTGGCTGGTCGACTTCGGCCCCGAGGGCGGAGACGGCGGCGGCGAGATCGTGGCTGTCGGCACGCCCGAGCAGGTGGCCGGCGTCAAGGAAAGCTGGACCGGCCGCTATCTCGACCAGCTGCTCCAGCGCCACCGCGACCGCGCCGCCGAGCGGCGCAAGAAGCGGGCCTGATCAGTCGAAGACGCCGGGCCGGGCCTTCAGCTGGGAATAGACGACCGGTCCGGGCGTCAGGATGTTGATGTAGGCCAGGGCCAGGAAGCCGGCCATCAGCCCCTGGTAGACAAGCAGCGGACCAGTGAACAGGGCGGCGACCGAGCTCATCTCGGGGGCGGAAGCCTGGGCGAGGCCGTTGAACCCGAACACCACGCTGACCACGCCCACGGCCACGGCCAGGCCCAGCACCCAGACGATGATCCCCATCACCCCAGCGATGAGATAGGCGAGGAACAGGTTCCAGAAATGGCCGCGGGTCATGTCCCAGGCGTCCCGAAGGGCGATGCGCCGGGTCTCGAAAGCCAGGGGCGCGGCCAGGGACAGGCGGATGGACAGGAAGATGATCACCGGAATAGCCGCGAGGAACGCAAGCAGGGAGCCCAACACCCCGCCCGCCACGCCGCCGATCACCGCGAGGATGCCGACCAGGAAGCCCGCCGCCATCACGACGCCAAGGAAGATCAGGTTCAGAATGATGACCAGCAGGATCTGGCGCACCTCGTCCGCGCCGAACGCGACCTTGCCCAGGGGACCGTCGGCGCCCGGCGTCAGCACCATCCGGGACGCCGAGGCGTACAGGACGCCGGTGATCACCGCCGAGATCAGCATGGTCACCAGGGAGGCCGGCGTCAGCCTCTGCAAGACGTCCATCAGGGCCGAGATATCCGGCTGAGGCGACTCGAGCAGCGCCTGGAGCTCCGCCATCGCCGGACCCGCCATCGCCGCTGTAACCACCAGGCTCAGCAGGTTTGTCGCCAGCATGAGCACCGCCCAGACGATCACCGAGCGGAGATTTTCGCGGGCGAACCTGAAGCCGGCAAGCCCGACATCGGTGGGCGAAAACTGGGACATCGAAGCTCTCCTGGCGCGGCGATCGGCGACCTCTGACCCTGAATTAGCAGACTGCCGCGGTCGTGTAAGGCGCGTCACCCGACAAAAGCGCCTGGAGAGCCCGCCGTCAGTCGAAGGTGCTTAGGGCGGGGCTCAACTGGCGCTGGATGTCCGGCGGCGGCGCGAGGATGCCGAGGCTCAGGACAACGCCCGCGATCTGCGAGATCGGCAGAATCAGCAGGTAGAGGATGATCACCGTAGGCGTCATCAGCCGGGCCAGGGCCTCAGGATCGCTCCCGCTCCCCATTGAGGCAAAGCCGCCCCCGACCGCCGCCAGCATGACCAGGCCGAGCAGCATGTAGAGCCCCACGACCACCGCCAACGCGAGCAACCAGGCCAGGAGGTAGGCTCCCAGCATGGGCCAGAAACGCCCCTTGGTGGCCCCCCAGGACCCAAAGATGTTGATCCGACGCTGGTCGAAGGTGAGGGCGCTGGCCAGCGACAGCCGCACCGCGAGGAAGATGAACAACCCGGCGAGCGCCAACTGGGTCACGAAGCCCAGCAATCCGCCCACCGCCCCGTCGGCGACCAGACCGACCCCGAAGGAGATACCGGCCCAGACCGCGCTCCAGCCGATGAACAGCAGGAAGTAGACGACCATCACGGCGATCTGGCGAAACTCGTCGCCGCCGATCTTGAAGTAGGCGAATCCCTTGTCCTCGGGACGCAGGACGAGCCTGTTGACCGCCGTCTGCTGGATCGCCGACCACAGCAGCGCCACGACAAGCACCACTCCATAGACCGGCAGGATCACCGACCAGACAGCCGGGCTCAGCTGTCCATCGGCGCTATCGAGCGATTGAAGCTCCCCGAGGCCAGCTATGCCACCAACCAGCGGAACCATGATCAGCAATGCAACGATCGCAAGGACGATGCTGGCCAGGAACGAGATGCCGGCCCAGGCCAGCATCAATAACGGGCGCTTCACGGCCAGCCGATAGCCGCTCATCGCCGCCTCGGTTACCGACAATTGCGACATGGTCCTGCCCTCCCCAGTGCAGTGGTGATCCTGACACCTTATCAGCCAGGGTCCGGGCGCATAGGCGCAATCGGAGCCTGTAGCGCTCCGGCATACCCCGTGTTAGCCTTGATCACTGGCTGGTTCCGCCTGGGCGGGGCCGGAACTCCTCGATCCACTTCGTAGAAGAGTAAGTCATGAAGCTCATCCTCGCCGCCCTCGCCTCTGCGGCGCTTGCCACCGCCTCGATGGCGGCGGCCGCCGAACCGGCCGCCAAGCCGGCGGAAACCACCAAGAAGCAGGAAGCCAAGAAGGACCCGAGCCGCATGGTCTGCAAGAAGACCCCGGTCATCGGCACCCGCTTCCCCTCCAAGGTGTGCCGCACCCAGGGCGACTGGGAAAAGCAGGCCGAGATCGACAAGCAGAACCTGGAAGACGCCCAGCGCGCCGGCCTGACTACCTGCGCCACCAACCCCTGCAGCTGATCTGAATGATCCTGTACGGCGAACGCAACCCGGCGCCGAACCCGCGCAGGGTGCGCATTTTCGTGGCCGAGAAGGGCATCGACCTGCCGGAGACGCGGGTGAAGATGCGCGACCGCGAGCACAAGAGCCCGGAGCACCGGGCCCGCAACTCGCTGGGCCAGCTACCGACCCTGGTCCTCGACGACGGGACGGCGATTTCCGAGAGCGTTTCCATCTGCCGCTACTTGGAAAGCCTGCATCCGGATCCGCCGATGTTCGGGCGGAATGCGGTGGAAGCGGCGCGGATCGACATGTGGATCCGCCGCATAGAGTTCCAGCTGATGACCCCGGTGGGGATGTTCTGGCGCCACGCCCATCCGCTGACCGCCGCCCTGCTGACCCAGTTCACCGACTTCGGCGAATCGAACCGCGAGCTTTACGCCCGCGCCTGCGGCTGGCTGGATCGGGAGCTGGCCGAGGGCGGACCGTTCATCGCCGGCGGCGACTACACCATGGCCGACATCGTTGCCCAGACGACGGTGGACTTCGCGGCCTTCACCGGCCTGGCGCTGCCAGAGGACGCCACCGCCCTGCGGGCTTGGCATGAGCGGGTCAGCGCCCGGCCGAGCGCCGAGGCCAACGACTAGCTGGAGACGTCATCCGAGAAGACCGGCTCTTCGTCCGGATGGCGCAGGGCGCGGTAGGCGTAGACCAGCGCGCCGCAGGCCACGCAGTAGGCGACGGTCAGCTCGGCCGCCGCCAGCACTTTCCAGATCATCGGTCCGGCCCCGAAGAGGTCCAGAAGGTCGCCGTTGTTCGGCCAGAGGAACTCGTGGAACTCCTGCTGGCTGAAGCCGAGCACGAAGGCGAGCACCGTGCCGACGACATAGGACAGGCCGCGCGCCGCCAGGATCACCAAACCCGCCCAGATGAAGCACAGTAGGGCGGTCAGCATGAGCCGCCAGAAGGCGCCCCGGGTGAGCCGCCAGGAAGCTTGAATGTCCAGCCGGTGGGTGTCGACCTCGATCAGGGCGGCAAAGGACGAGCGCATGACGATCCAGCAGAACAGCAGGAACGACGCAACCGAGGTGATGGCCGAGACCACCTGGGCCAGGCCGAAGTTCGCGGCGAACACCCGGCTGTAGCCGAAGATGATGCCGGTCGGCACCGCGGCCAGTGTGACCAGCACCAGCACGGCCAGGAACAGCCAGAACATCCGCCATTCGTCTTCGCCGAGGCGGAACACGGGGCCGTCGGTCTTGCCCAACATCACCCGGAAGATCGACGGCACGACGATGCACAGGCTGGCAAAGGTCAGGAACAGGGCAATGGTGGCGGCCGGCAGCAGGTGGATGGCAAGATCGCGGACCGTCTCCCACGACCACTGGATCCCGGTCGCCTGCTGAAGGTCGCGCAGACGGCCGGCCCATGGGGTGAGGTTGAAGACCGTAGCCGCCAGGTTCAGCGCCAGCAGGGCGAGCATCCAGACGGTGACCGGCCGGGGCCGGTCACGAATGAAGCGAAAGCCCTCGAGGGACGCCTGAACGGGCGAGAAGGACATACGAACCGATCTATCCCCGGCCGGGGCTGATTCGATTCATCCTCCGGCCGAGGCAGCTTACGCCACCACCCCACCCCGACGCGACAGGCTTAGAAGACCTCGGCGGTTTTCGGGACCAGCTGGCGATAAGCCTCGGCCCAGGGCGCGATCAGCAGGACGTTCAGATAGCCCTGGAGCGCCGCGGACAGCAGCATGGCGACGATCCCTAGCGGGATCAGCAGGCTCAGTCGCTCCGGGGTGAAGAAGGCCGCGAAGTCCTCGGCCATCAAGGCCTCCATTCCACCACCGCCCAGAGCCACGCCGGCGAGGATGCCGAACACGACGCCCATCACCAGCGAGCTTAGGATAACCACCACGATGAAGTTGAGCAGCCACATCAGGAACAGCCGGAACGAATTGCCCTTGGTGGGTTTCCAGCTCTCGAACAGCAGGAACCCCTTACGCTCGAAGCTCATGGCGAAGGCCAGCGAGGTGCGCATGGCGCCCCAGATCAACACACCGACGGCAACGAAACCCAGCAGCACCCCCAGCAGGATCGCCACCCCTTCGGAGACCATCGATCCGATGAAGGCGAAGATCGCGACGATCAGGCCCAGCGGGACCATGGCCACAACGAGCAGGATCACCCAGACGATGCTGACCACCACCAGCATGACCTCGGCCATGCCCACGCGCATGAAGAACCAGGCCTTGTCCTCCGGACTCAGTATGGCGCGGAAGGTGGCGCCGGTGATCACCCCATAGGACAGCAGTCCCAACACCCAGCTCACCGGGGCAAACAGGTTGAGTTGCGCTTGATACGCCAGGAGCTGGCTCATGTCCGGCTCGCCGGTTCCGCCCGATGCGGCAAGCGAGCTGAACATCTCAAGCAGCACCGGTCCGATGAAGACCAGCGGCAGCATCGCCAGCAGGGTCTGGACGAGACCCCAGACCAGGGGCGCAATGGGTTCGCGGCGGATCAGACCAAAGCCCGAGAAGGCGGTCTGGGCGATATCAAGTTTAGCCATCGGTATAGCCTCCCCAGGCAAAGTCCTGCCGCAAGGACACCACAGCCGGCCCACTCACGCCATCGATAATCATTTTGCGGGTTGAGGGATCGGCCCTATCTGTCCGGCCATGACCAATCCCATTCATGTCATCGGCGGCGGCCTGGCCGGTTCCGAAGCCGCCTGGCAGATCGCCCGCGCCGGCGTGCCAGTGATCCTGCACGAGATGCGCCCGGTCCGCGGCACCGACGCCCACCAGACTCAGGACCTGGCCGAGCTGGTTTGTTCCAACAGCTTCCGCTCCGATGACTGGCAGTACAATGCCGTCGGCCTGCTGCACGCCGAGATGCGCCGTTGCGACTCCATCATCATGGCCTGCGGCGACGCCCACCAGGTGCCGGCCGGTGGGGCGCTGGCGGTCGACCGCGACGGCTTCTCCGCGGCGGTCACCGCAAAGCTGGAAGCCCACCCCCTGGTCACCATCGTCCGCGAGGAAGTGGCCGGCCTGCCGCCAGCCGACTGGGACAGCGTGATCATCGCCACGGGCCCCCTCACCTCCCCGTCTCTGGCCGACGCCATCCTGAAGCTGACGGGCGAGGACAGCCTGTCGTTCTTCGACGCGATTGCCCCGATCGTGCACCTCGAGTCCATCGACATGGACATCGCCTGGCGCCAGTCCCGCTATGACAAGGAAGGCCCCGGCGGCGACGCGGCCGCCTACATCAACTGCCCGATGACGAAGGAGCAGTACGAGGCCTTCATCGACGCCCTGCTGGAGGGGCCGAAGGCGGAGTTCAAGGACTGGGAGAACGTCCCCTATTTCGACGGCTGCCTGCCCATCGAGGTGATGGCCGAGCGGGGCCGCGAGACCCTGCGGCACGGGCCGATGAAGCCGGTCGGCCTGACCAACCCGCGCGATCCGACGGTGAAGGCCCACGCCATCGTCCAGCTGCGCCAAGACAATGCGCTGGGCACGCTATGGAACATGGTGGGCTTCCAGACCAAGCTGAAGCACGGCGCCCAGGCCGAGGTCTTCCGCATGATCCCGGGGCTGCAGGACGCTCAGTTCGCCCGCCTCGGCGGCCTTCACCGCAACACCTTCCTAAACAGCCCGCGGCTGCTGGACGACAAGCTTAGGCTGAAGGCTGACACCCGCCTTCGCTTCGCCGGCCAGGTGACCGGCGTTGAGGGCTATGTGGAAAGCGCGGCCCTGGGCCTGCTGACCGGTCGGCTGGCCGCAGCCGAGCGGCTCGGCGCGCCGATTGAAATTCCGCCTCCGACCACCGCCATGGGCGCCCTGGCGGCGCATATCACCGGCGGGTTTCTTGAAGGCGGGGCCAAGTTCCAGCCGATGAACATCAACTACGGCCTGCTGCCGCCCATGGATGCGCCCAAGAAGGACGCCGCCGGAAACAAGGTGCCGATGAAGGAACGCGGCCGGGCCAAGAAGGCGCTGATGAGCCAGCGAGCCCTGGACGACCTCGACGCCTGGCTGGGCGCGCGGGCGATGGCGGCGGAGTAGGCCTTGGCGCCTACGGACCTCACGGACTAGTTTCCGCCGCAACGATATCGCTCCGGGAACGTCCACAGATGAAGTCCGCCCTCCGCCTGCTGGCCGGCGCCGCCCTGGCCGCCGTGCTGTCCTCCGGCTTTGCCCAGGCCGCGCCTTTCACCGCCAAGGACATGGTCACCCTCGACCGGGTCAGCGATCCGCGCGTCTCGCCGGACGGCCGCTGGGTGGTCTATTCGCTGCGCACCGTGGATTACGAAGCCAACAATGCCACGATGGCCCTGTGGATGATCGACCTGAAGGCCAAGGACCGAAAGCCGACGCGGCTGGCCGCTTCGGACGGCGGGGCCAACAGTCCGCGCTGGTCGGCCGACAGCAAGGCGGTCTACTTCCTCTCCGGCCGCGTGGGCGGATCGAGCCAGGTGTTCCGCCTGGACGTCGCTACGGGCAAGGCGAGCCAGGTCACCAGGCTGGCCAAGGACGTCGGCGCTTTCGCTGTCTCGCCAGATGGCAAGACCCTGGTGGTGTCGGTCGCCGACCGCTCGCCCTGCCCCACCTTGGTCTGCACCATCAAGCAGGCGCCGGACGAGACGCCCAAATCCACCGGCGAGGTCCACGACCGGCTGTTCGTGCGTCACTGGGACGCCTGGGCCAACGGTGACCGAAACCAACTCTTCGCCTTGCCGCTGGACGCCTCCGGCGTGGCCGGTGCGCCGACCCACCTGACCCAGGGCGTGGACGGTGACACCCCCTCCATGCCGTTCGGGGACGACTCGGAGTTCACCTTCACCCCCGACTCCAAGGCCGTCGTCTATTCCGTGCGGATCGCCGGAAAGACCGAGGCCTGGTCGACCAATTTCGACCTCTGGCAGGTCGGCCTGGACGGCCAGGGCGCCGTCAACCTGACCGAGGCCAACAAGGCCTGGGACACCGGCGCGGTGTTTTCGCCCGACGGCAAGACGATGGCCTACCGCGCGATGAAGCGGCCCGGCTTCGAGGCCGACCGCTGGCAGATCGTCCTGCGCGACGTGGCCACCGGCAAGACCCGCGAGATCGCCACCGACTGGGATCGCTCGCCCGACACCCTGGCCTGGTCGGCGGACGGCAAGACCCTCTACGCCACGGCCCAGGACGTCGGCCAGACCCGTCTGTTCGCCGTCGATGCGAAGACCGGTAAGGTCACCGCCAAGACCGGCGCCGGCCATGTCGGCGCCTTCAGCCTGACGCCGACCGGGGTGGTCTACAGCCAGGATGAACTGGCCTCGCCGGCCCAGCTGTTCGTCCAGGACTTCAAGGCCAAGGCCATGCCCAGGCCCCTGACCGACCACAACGCCGAGGCGCTGAAGGACGTGGACTGGGGCGAGTACGAGCAGTTCAGCTTCGCCGGCTGGAACGGCGAGAAGGTCCACGGCTACCTGGTCAAGCCGGCCAACTTCGATCCTGCGAAAAAGTACCCCGTCGCCTTCCTGATCCACGGCGGGCCGCAGGGCTCGTTCGGCAACCTGTTCCACTACCGCTGGAACGCCCAGACCTACGCCGGGGCTGGCTATGCGGTGGTGATGATCGATTTCCACGGCTCCACCGGCTACGGCCAGGGCTTCACCGACGCGATCAGCCAGCACTGGGGCGACCGGCCGCTGGAGGACCTGCAGAAAGGCTGGGCCCACGCCTTGAAGACCTACAGCTTCCTGGATGGCGACCGCGCCTGCGCGCTCGGCGGCTCCTACGGCGGCTACATGGTCAACTGGATCGCGGGGAACTGGTCCGAGCCTTGGAAGTGCCTGGTCAACCACGACGGCATCTTCGACACCCGGTTCATGGGCTATTCGACCGAGGAGCTGTGGTTCACCGAATGGGAGAACGGCGGCACGTCCTATGACCAGCCGGAAGCCTATGAGCGTTTCAACCCGGCCAACCATGTGAAGACCTGGAAGACCCCGATGCTGGTCATCCAGGGCGGCCGCGACTACCGCGTCCCCACCGACCAGGCCATCGCCACCTTCACCGCCCTGCAGCGGCGCGGGGTGGACAGCCGCTTCCTGTACTTCCCGGAGGAGAACCACTGGGTGCTGCGGGCGCAGAACTCGGTCCAATGGCACGACGAGGTGCTGGGCTGGCTCGGCAAGTACACGGCCGAGAAATAGTCAGAGCCGGCCGGTCAGTACCGCCCAGGTGATCCGCAGCCGCTTGCCCAGCGGCCCCGGCTTGCCGCCGCCCGCGTAGGCCCTTGCCAGTGCCACATGGGCCACGGCCGGGAAGGCGGCGGGCGGCAGGGCGGCCAGCGCCCCCTGTCCTCGCCGCAGGACCTCACGCACCGCCGCCCGGTCGGCCTGGCCAGTGCGGGCCAGGGTCAGGGCGCGCGCGGCGTCGGCCACCTGTTCCACCCGCGCCGCCGCATCGAGGCGCAGAGCGGCCAGAGCCATGACCACGCCGTCGGTCTCGTCGATGCGGGCCAGCAGGCCCTCGTCGTCCGGCGCCGGCTCCAGGGCGCCGATGTAGCGGTCGGGCAGGCCGGCGACAGCGTCCATCGGCAAGGCGGCGGCCTTCAGCGCCTCGAGCACCGAATGGCCGCGCGTATCGCCGGTGGCGATCAGCCCCTCCAGCGCCTCGCGCCACCAGGCCAGCCGCATCTCCCCGACCAGCGGATCGCGGACCTTCCTGGCTACCCCGGCCAGTTCGTTGTCGAGGCTGTAGAGCGCCACCAGATCGGCGCGCGCCGACGGCTCAGCCGCGAACCGGCTGGAGAGCCAGCGGTCGGGATCCTGTTCGGAAAGCTTGGCGTCGAGGTCTTGGGTCATGCGCTCAACAGAAAAGGACCCGCCGTCGCCGGCGGGCCCTCCTCATAACCGATGTCGCGGTGTTAGCCGACGATGGTCTGATACATGGTCATGGTGACCAGCATCGGGATCGACAGCAGGGTGTTGGTCCGCGAGAAGAGCATGGCCTTCTTGGCTGCGGCGGCCTTCTGGTCGGCGTCGAAGCCTTCCTTGATGCCGAGTGCGATCTTCTGGGCCGGCCAGATGAAGCCCCAGACGTTGATGAACATGATGGTGGCCAGCCACATGCCGATGCCCAGCAGCATGATGCCCTTGTTGGCGAAGCCGTTGCCGGCATCGAGGGTGAAGGCCTGGACCAGGTAGCCGCGGTGGAAGGCCAGGAAGACCCCGACCACCCAGGTCGCCAGGGCGGCCCAGCGGAACCAGAACAGCGCTTCGGGGGCGATGTACTTCGACACCGCCGGCTTCAGCTCGGCCGGGATGTCCGGCATCTTCCGGATCTGGACGAAGTTGAAATAGTACAGCAGGCCGATCCACAGGATGCCGAAGAACACGTGCAGGAACCGCAGCACGGCAACGGCGAAATCAGCGGCCGTGCCCTGATTGATCGCAAAGAAGGCGTAGATCATCACCAGCGCCAGAAGCGAGCTGACAATGATGGTGTTTCGGAAATTGGACAGCAGCGCCGTCATGTTTTTGCCCCTCGAAAAGTCCTACCCAGGGGCTCAGCTATAGGCCGGTTCGCGCAGGGTGCAAAGATGTCGCGGGGTCAGACGGCGATCAGGGCGGCGGCCAGCCGGCGGCCGTCGGAGGCCAGCACGTTGTAGCTGCGGGCAGCCGCCTCGCTGGACATGAATTCGAGGCCCAAACCCCTGGCGCGCAGGCCCTCTCGCAGCTCGCGGGACGGCAGGGCCTGGGTCAGGCCGGTGCCCAGCAGCACGAACTCCACGGCCGGACCGGCGGCGAACACCGGGGCGAAATGGTCGAGGGTCAGGGCCGCCAGGCTGGCCACCGGCCAGTCCTGGGGCAGGTCATCGACGATCAGCAGAGAGCCCGGCCGCCACAGGCCGGACACCCGGAAGCCGCCGCCGCCCCAGGCATCTATGGAGGGCGGCTGGCGCATCAGGCCCGCGAGGCCGGCCCGAGCACCTGAACCTCGGCCTCTTCGTCACCGCGCGCCACGCCCAGCCACATCAGCATGGGAGCGGCGATGAAGAAGGAGGAGAAGGTGCCGACCACGATGCCGAAGATCATCGCCACCGAGAAGCCGAACAGCGCCTCGCCGCCGAACACCGCCAAGCCGGTCAGCGCCATCAGGCCGGTCACGCCGGTCATCACGGTCCGCGAGAAGGTCTCGTTGATCGACAGGTCGAGCAGCTCCTGCATCGGCATCTTCTTGTACTTGCGCAGGTTCTCGCGGATCCGGTCGAGCACCACGATGGTGTCGTTCACCGAGTAGCCGATGATGGTCAGGATCGCCGCCACCGCCGTCAGGGTGAATTCCATGTCGGTCAGGGCGAACAGGCCGAAGGTCAGCACCACGTCGTGCAGCAGGGCCAGCGCCGCGCCGATCCCAAACGAGCGACCGAACCGGAACCAGATGTAGGTCATCATCATGCCGATGCCGAGCGCCAGGGCCAGCAGGCCCTTCTGGAACAGCTCGCCGGAGACGCTGGGACCAACCACCTCCGTGCGGGTGAAGGCGACCTGGCCCAACTGCTGGCGCAGCACGTTCTGGATTTCGGTGTTCTTCTCGGCGCCATTGACCCCTTCCGGGGTCTTGAAGCGGATGGTGGCGGCGGTCTGGCCAATGACCGCGTCCCCAATCCCCTGGACGGTCACGTCGGTGACGCCCTGGGCGGAGACGATCGCGTCGAGTCGGCCGGTGTCGATGGCCTTGGGCGCGGTGCTGACTTCCATCACCGTACCGCCGGTGAAGTCGACGCCGCAGGCGAGGCCCGCGCAGGGCGGCTTGAACGGGAAGATGGTGACACCGATCGAGCCGATGCACAGAACCAGCGAGATGATCGCCAGCGGGGTCGCGAACCGCATCAGACGGAAATTCGTCTTGATGGGGATCAGCTTGATGAGGGGCCAGAAGCCTTTGGTTTCTTGCTGGATCATCGGGCCACTCACGTAATCGGAAGTTTCTTGGGCCGCGCGACGCGGAACCAGAAGGCGAGCAACACCTGGGTTACCAGAACGGCGCTGAACACCGAGGTGAACACCCCGATGGCCAGGGTCCAGGCAAAACCCTTAACCGGCCCAGCCCCAAGGCTGAACATGATGAGCGAAGCGCCCAGGTGGGTGATGTTGGCGTCGAAAATGGTCAGCATGGCGCGGGAGAAGCCCGCGTCCGCCGCCGCAAGCGGCGTTCGCCCGGCCCTGATCTCATCCCGCATCCGCTCGTAGATCAGCACGTTGGCGTCGACCGCCACGGCCAGGGTCAGGATCAGGCCGGCGATCCCCGGCAGGGTCAGGGTGGCCTGGGTCATCGACATAGCCGCCACGATCATCATGCCGTTGACGACCAGGGCGATGACCGAAATGCCGCCGAACAGCAGGCCATAGGCCAGCACCATGAACACCAGCACCGAGACGAAGGCGATCATCGTCGAGATCAGGCCCGCGTCGACCGCCTCGGCGCCGAGGCTGGCGCTGACCGTCGACTGCTGCTCCACCTTCAGCGGCGCCGGCAGGGCGCCGGCGCGCAGCAGGATTGCCAGCTCGTTGGCGGTCTGAACGGTGAAGTTGCCGGTGATGATGCCCGAGCCGCCAGTGATGGCGCTGTTGATGTTCGGAGCCGAGATCACCTTGCCGTCCAGGATGATGGCGAACGGCTTGCCGATGTTGGCGCTGGTCACCGCGGCGAAGCGCCGGGCGCCCTCGCCGTTCATCCGGAATGAGACCACGATCTGGCCGGTCTGCGGGTCGGTGTCCTGGCGCGCGTCGGTCAGCATCTCGCCGGTCACATCGGCCCGCTTCTTGACCACATAGGCCGGGGCGTAGCGGTCCGTGCTGACCAGGATTTCAGAGCCGGCGGGCACGCCCTCGGCCTCGGCCTGCTGCAGGGAAACGCTTTCGTCGACCATCTGGAAGGTCAGCTTGGCCGTCTGACCGATCAGCGACTTGAGCTTCTCCGGATCGCTCTCACCGGCCGCCTGGACGACGATGCGGTTCTCGCCCTGGCGGTTGATCAGCGGCTCGCGGGTGCCCAGCTCGTCGACCCGGCGGGCGATGATGCCGATCGACTGCTCGACGGCGTTGGTCGAGACCTCGCGGATGGCTTCATCGGTGAAGTTGACCCGCACCTGGGCGCCATTGCGGCTGACGATCTTGTCAGCCGCGCCCGACTTGGTCGGCGAGATCAGCTGGCGGCTGATGATGCCCTGCACCTCGCCGGCGCGGCTGTCGTCCGGCAGGGTGACCAACACCCCGTCGCCGGCCACCGCGATGTTGGCGGTCTGGATACCGGCCTCGTTGGTCAGCCGCCGGACGTCCTCGACGAGGTTGGTGACCCGCTCCTTGCGCAGCGCCGAGGTCTCCACCTCCAGCAGCAGCTGTGAGCCGCCCTGCAGGTCCAGGCCCAGGTTCAGGCCCTTCTTGGGCAGGAACCCCGGCAGGCTGTCGCGCGCGCTCTGCGACAGCACGTTGGGCATGGCAAACAAAAGGCTGAGAAGCACCGCCGCAACAACGGCGATGATCTTCCAGCGGGACACAGTCATCATGTCTGGGTCGCTCCGAGGCGATCAGTCGAAAAGGGCGATCAGCTCTTGGCGTCGTTGGCGGGGGCGGGCTCGCCCTTGGCGCGGACCACTCCGATCATGGCCTTCACGACCTTGACGGTGACGCCTTGAGCGATCTCGACGCCGACCTCACGGTCCTCGACCCGCACGACCTTCCCGATCAGGCCGCTGTTCAGCTCGACCATGTCGCCACGCTTGATGTTGGCGACCATGTTGGCATGCTCCTTGGCGCGCTTCTGCTGCGGCCGCAGGATCATGAAATAGAAGAGCGGGATCAGCAGCAGGATCGGAAGGATATTCAGAAGATTGGGGTCCACGCTCTGGCTCCGGCAATAGCTCGTGGGCGCGGCCACACGGGCGCGCCTGTTTCAGGTCGGCGGAAACTAGGGCTTGACCCTGCGGTTTGCAATGAGCGGGGCGGAATGGGCCGGAGCCTGTGGCTTTTCGTCGTCACAAGCCGCTAGAACGGCGACCGATGAGCGACCTCACTCCCCTCCTCTCCCGCATCGCCGACGCCTTGGAACGCCTGGCCCCGGCGGCCCCGGCCGAGCCGGACTTCGGCGCGGCGAAGCTGTTCCGCCACGACCCGGCCCGCGCCGCCTTCCTGCCGGCGCCGGACTATCCGCTGCCGCTGGACCTGCTAGTCGGGGTGGATCGGCAGAAGGCGCGATTCGTCGAGAACCTGGACCGGTTCGCGCGCGGCCTGCCCACGAACCACGCCCTGCTGTGGGGCGTTCGGGGCACGGGCAAGAGCAGCCTGGCCAAGGCTGCCTTCATGGCCGCCGTTCCGGACCATCCGGATCTGAAGCTGGTCGAGGTCGATCGTGACGAGGTCACCGCCCTACCCGCCCTGTTCGACCTGCTGCGCGGCCGGGCTGAGCGGTTCGTTGTGCTGTGCGACGACCTGTCGTTCGAGGACGGGGCGGCGGCGGCCAAGGCGCTGAAGTCGGCCCTGGAGGGCGGGGTCGCCGGCCCGCCGGAGAACGTGCTGTTCGTGGCCACGTCCAACCGTCGCCACCTGATGCCCCGCGACCATGCCGAAGGCCGAGGCATGATCGCCGCCGCCGAGGACGCCGAGGAGGAGGTCAGCGTCTCCGACCGCTTCGGCCTGTGGGTTGGCTTCCCTCCGATGGACCAGCCGGCCTATCTGGACGCGGTGCGAGCCTATGCCGACCGGTTCGGGCTGGCGGCGAAGGACCTGGACCGCCGCGCCCTGCAATGGGCCCAGATGCGCGGCTCGCGATCCGGGCGGGTAGCGTGGCAGTTCATCCGCGATCTGGCGGGTGAGTTGGAAAAGGCGCTTCCGTAACCCGTGCCCTCCCCCGCTGGCGGGGGAGGATGCAGAGCTCTACCGCGGCAGGACCAGTTGCGGATCGATGGCCTTCGCCTTGAAGCGCGGCGAAGGCGAGTGGCGAACCTCGAAGTGGAGCTGCGGGCGCGGGGCGTCGCCGGACTGGCCGACCAGGCCGATCTGCTGGCCCTTGGTGACCCGCTGCTGCATCTTCACGTCGGCTCGTTGCAGGTGCCCATAGACGGTGACCCAGCCGTCGGCGTGCTGGATCAGCACCGTGACGCCGAAGGTGGGCACATCGCCGCCCGAATAGACCACCACACCGTCGGCCGCGGCGCGCACCGGCGTGCCGGCCGCGGCGCCAATATCGACGCCGTCATTGCGGCTGCTGACGCCCTTGGGGCCGTAGCCGGACAGTACGGAGCCCCGAACCGGCCAATCGAACCGGCCGGCCGCCATCCGGGTGTAGTCGCCATCGGTGTAGGTCGGCGGACGGTCGTCCTGCAGCGGCGGCGGACGGGTGGCCGGCGGCGGCGTGACCGGGGTGTTGGTCGGCGGCTTGGCCAGCGGCGGGGTGACGGGCCGGGTCGCTGGCGGCGTGGCCGGCCTGGTCTCCGGCGGACGCGGCTGCGGCTGCGGCTGCGGCTTCGTGACCGGCGGGGTCGTGGGCCTGGTCTCCGGCGGGCGGCTCACGGGCGGCGCGGGGCGAGTCTCGGGCGAAGGCGTGGTGACCACCGGCGGCGGCGCCGGGCGGCTTTCCGGCGGGGGGGTGTAGACCGGGGGTGTCGGGCGCGGGGCGGGCCGGACCGGAGCCGGATCCTGCACCGTCACGGTCACCGTCTTCTTGACCGGACCGCTGTCCTTGTAGCCCTGCGGCAGGCGCAGCTTCTGGCCCAGGCGGATCGGGTCATCGACGTCGATGTCGTTCTCTTCGGCAAGGGCCTTGGCCGAGACGCCGAACCGGCGGGCAATGGCGTAGAGGGTGTCGCCGCTGCTGACCACATAGGCCTTGCCCTTGCTGGCCGGGCCCTTCAGCACCTGGCCGGGCTTCAGAAGGTAGGGCTCTTTCAGATTGTTATCGGCGGCCAGCTGCTTGCGGGTGGTGCCGAGTTCGCGGGCCACCGCGTCCAGGCCCTGGCCGGACTTCACGGTGTGGGTCTTGGGCTTGCCGCCGACGTCGACTACCTTGCCGCTGACGCTGGTCACCGTGCGGGTCTCGGTGCGCGGGGGCGGCGGGGGCAGGTATTCAGGCTCAGGCGGAGCGCTTTCCTCCTGGCGCGGCGGCTGGATCTGGGCCACCTCGATCCGGCCAGGCGCCCCGACGGGCGCCAGGGAAGCGACCTCTACCCCTTCCGACGGGGCGGCCTCGGGGGCGGGATCAGCCTCTGAGTTGTCATACAGGTCAGGGCCCGGCTGGGCGTCGCCCTCGCGGCGGGTCGGATAGGCCGGACGCGGCATCTCGACGGGCTGCAGACCCTCCCCGCGCGGGGCTCCCTCGACCACCGGATAGCGGGGCGTCGGCGCGGTGGCGCAGGCGGCAAGCACCGCGGTCGAGGCGGCAATGAGGAGGGCGCGGGTAAGGACTTGGGGCATCGCCGTTTCCAATCGGTTTAGCCGCACACACCTGCGGTGATGCGCGTTAAGCTCGCGTTAAGCACACGAAGACGCCGGAGATTTCAGAGCTCCCGGGCGACGCCGTCCAGCAGGGGGACGAAGCGCACGTCGCACAGGGTTTCCTTCAGAAAGCCGCCCGCCCCGTCTCCCGCATAGCGGATCAGTTGCTGAACCGGCCCCTTGCCCACCGGCGCCACCAGAACCCCGTCCGGTTTCAGTTGCGCAAGCAGTCTTGTCGGTTCTTCCGGCGCCGCCGCCGTGACCATAATGCGGTCAAAAGGCGCCTGCTCGGCCCAGCCTTCCCCGCCGTCGCCGAACTTGGTGATTATGTTGGTGAGTTCCAGTTTCCTGAACCGGTCCTCCGCATCCTTCATCAGGGTGCGGTAGCGCTCGACGGTGTAGACCAGCCGCGACAGCCGGCTGAGGATCGCGGCCTGGTAGCCGCTGCCGGTGCCGATCTCCAGGACGCGCGAGCGGCGGTCCAGGGTCAGGGCCTGGCTCATCAATCCGACGATGTAGGGCTGGCTGATCGTCTGCCCGCAGGCGATCGGCAGGGCTGAGTCCTCCCATGACCGGTCCTTGAACAGGTCGGGGGTGAACAGCTCGCGCGGCGTCTTCTCGATCGCGCCCAGCACCTTCAGGTCGGTGACGCCCTGCTCGCGCAGCGCCAGGATCAGCCTGGCGCGATCCTCTCCCTCGTGTTCGGACGGCGTCTTGGACATCAGGCTTTCGGCGGCGCCCCGCCCAGTAGCCCCTTGAGGGCGTGGACGGTCTCGTTGTGGGTCAGGTCGATGTGCAGCGGGGTAACCGAAATGCGGCCTTCGTAGGTCGCGCGCAGGTCGGTGCCCTCCGGCGGGTTGGAGAGCTGGCCGGAGAAACCCATCCAATAGTAGTCCCGGCCGCGCAGGTCGGTGCGCCGCTCGGCCTGGCGGATGTGCATGTCGCGGAAGCCCTGGCGGGTCACCTCCACCGCGGTCACCTCTTCCGGCGGCCGCGAGGGGAAGTTGACGTTCATGATCACGTCCTTGGGCCAGCCGATTTCCAGCAGACGTTTCACGATCCCCGGGCCGTAGGCCTCGGCGGTCTCCCAATAGGCCTTCACCTCGCCATGGAAGGCCAGCATCGATTGCGACAGCGCGATCGAGGGGATGCCCAGCGCCATCCCCTCGATGGCCCCGGCCACCGTGCCTGACATGGTCACGTCCTCGGCGATGTTCTGGCCCCGGTTGACCCCCGACAGCACCAGGTCCGGCGGCGCCCCCTCGACCAGGTTGCGGATGCCCAACATCACGCAATCTGTCGGTGTACCGGTCACCGCCCACTTCCGCTCGCCCACTTTGCGCACCCGCAGCGGATCGGCCAGGGTCAGCGCCCGGCTGGCCCCCGACTGCTCATACTCCGGCGCCACAACCCAGACGTCGTCCGTCAGGGCGCGGGCGATGTTCTCTAGTGCGACGAGCCCCTCGGCATGGATGCCGTCATCATTGGTGAGGAGAATTCTCATGCCGCCTCGATATGCTTGAGGCCGCCCATATAGGGCTGCAGCACCTCGGGGATGGCGATCCGGCCGGCCTCGTCCTGGTAGTTCTCCATCACGGCCACCAGGGTACGGCCCACCGCCAGGCCCGATCCGTTCAGGGTGTGGACGAACCGCGTGCCCTTCTCCCCGGCCTTCTTGGTTCGGGCGTCCATCCGCCGGGCCTGGAAGTCCCCGCAGTTGGAGCAGCTGGAAATCTCACGATAGGTGTTCTGCGACGGCAGCCAGACCTCCAGGTCATAGGTCTTCCTCGCCGTGAACCCCATGTCGCCGGTGCACAGCAGCATAGTCCGGAACGAAAGGCCGAGCTTTTTCAAAATGCCCTCGGCGCACTCGACCATCCGCTGGTGCTCGTTCTCAGACTCTTCCGGCGTGGTGATCGAAACCAGTTCGACCTTCTGGAACTGATGCTGCCGGATCATCCCCCGCGTATCCCGCCCACTGGCGCCGGCCTCCGAGCGGAAACACTGGGTCAGGGCGGTGAGGCGGAGCGGCAGTTCCTCCTCGGCGACGATCTGCTCGCGGACCAGGTTTGTCAGTGACACCTCGGCCGTCGGGATCAGGTAGAGCCCGTCGTTGGTGCGGAACAGGTCTTCCTCGAACTTGGGCAGCTGACCGGTGCCGAACAGGGCATGGTCGCGCACCATCACCGGCGGGCTGACCTCGGTGTAGCCGTTCTCAGTCGTCTGGACGTCAAGCATGAACTGGCCCAGCGCCCGTTCCAGCCGGGCGATGCCCGATTTCAGCACCACGAACCGCGACCCGCTCATCCGCGCCGCCGCCTCGAAGTCCATGCCGCCCAGCGCCGCGCCCAGGTCGACGTGGTCCCGCGCCTGGTTAAGCCGCACCGGCTCCCCATGTCGCCGCTGCTCGACATTGCCCGTCTCGTCCTCTCCGGCCGGCACGATGGCGTCGGGAATGTTGGGCAGCCGGGCCAGCAGGTCGCGCAACTCACCTCCGACCTGGGCCTCTATCTCTCCTTGCGCCGCCATCTCGGCCTTCAGGCTCTCGACCTCGGCCATCAGCTGGGCCGCTCCGGCCTCGTCCTTCTTGGCCTTGGCCTGGCCGATCAGCTTGGACGCCTCATTCCGCCGGCTCTGCGCCGCCTGCAACGCCGTGGTCGCCGCCCGCGCCCGCTCGTCCAGCGCCAGGATCTCCGGCGTCTGGGCGGACATCCCACGCGCGCTCCAGCCGGCGTCGAAGGCGGCGGGATTGTCGCGGATGGCTCGGATGTCGTGCATGGGTCTGTTGGCCGGGGTGGGGAAGGCGATCTGTCTAGTGTGCGTTGGGGACGGGATAAAGCCCTTCCCATCCCCGGAAAGCGATCGCGTGCGACGGTGGCGTGTCGGGGACAGGTACTCCGGGAAACAGCGGCGCGAACCTGCTAGCGATGGAGATGCGGAGAACCAGTCCCCGGCGCCGGCCTGGGGACTGGTTCTCCGCGCCCCAGGGCTTCAAGGCGCGATGACTGCCGAACGGAGTACCTGTCCCCGACAGTCCACAGTTCGCGCCTCACCCCTTTTTCGAGAAGTACGTCTCCGCCTCGCCCGGGAACGTCCGCGCCTTCACGTCTGCGGCGTATTTCGCCGCCGCCTCGCCGATCTCGCCGCGCAGGTCGGCGTACCGGCGCACGAACTTCGGCGTCCAGTCGAACAGCCCCAGCATGTCGTCAGTGACCAGGATCTGGCCGTCGCACCCGGCGCTCGCGCCAATCCCGATGGTCGGCGGCGCGATGGCTGCGGTGATGTCCCGCGCCAGCCCCTCAGCCACTCCTTCGACCACCACGGCGAAGGCGCCGGCGTCGGCGGTCGCCCTCGCCTCTTGCAGGATCTTCGCCCGGCCGTCCTCGTCACGGCCCTTGGCCTTGAAGCCGCCGTCGACCAGAACCGCCTGGGGACGCAGCCCCACATGGCCCATCACCGGGATGCCCCGCTGGACCATGTAGTGGATGGTCTCCGGCACCGTCGGGCCGCTCTCGACCTTCACCGCCTGGGCGCCGGTCTCCTTCATGATCCGCGCGGCGTTGGCGTAGGCCTCCTCGCGGCTGCCCTCGTAGCTGCCGAACGGCATGTCGACGACCACCATCGCCCGCCGCGCCCCCCGCATCACCGCCTGGCCGTGCAGGATCATCATCTCCATGGTCACGCCCACGGTGTTGGGCAGGCCATGGACCACCATCCCGACACTGTCGCCGACCAGCAGCAGGTCGCAGTGCGCATCCAGCACCTCGGCCACCGGCGCGGTGTAGGCGGTCAGGCAGACAATGGGCTCGCCGCCCTTGCGGGCGGCGATGTCCGGCGCCGCCAGGCGCCGGACCGCGTCGTTACGATGCGAGGACAACTAGAACTCCTGGGTGGCCCGGGTAATCGCGAAGCCGACGGCCATAACACCCAGGGCCGCCGTCATCCACAGCACTTCCGGACTGACCGGCAGAGCGCCCAGGGCGCCGCCGACGTTCATCACCTCGCCGAAGGCCTTGCTCATGGCCTGAGTCTGCGCGGTCACCTCGCTGCCGGCCGCCTGCAGAAACAGTCCAGCGCCCATCATCTGCCCGACCCCGACCAGACCGGCGACCAGGCCGGCCCCGCCGATCATGACGCGACGCAGCGACCAGCCCCGCTCAAGCCGGGCCTCCACCTGACGGGCGAAGAGCTCGGCGTCCTTGAAGTGCGGCGGCTCGGCAAACAGCCGGTCCAGTCGCGTTTCGAACTCGAGATCAGACATGACCTTGCCTTTCCGCATCGCGCCCCGCGCCTTCAGCAGGCGCAAGTCGGAGCCGGAGCTTATCCAAACCACGTTTGACATGAGACTTCACCGTCCCCAAGGGGGCTCCGATGGTTTCCGCCGCCTCGGCGTGAGATAGGCCGGCGCCGTAGCAAAGCGACACACACAAACGCTCCTGTTCGGACAGGCTCTTCATGGCCTCGTCCAGATCGATACGGCTGACGGTCGAAACCTCGCCGCCGTGGCCCTCGTCGTCCTGCTCGACCTCGTCGGTCATCCGGCTGTCCTTGCGCCACTTGCGCACATAGAGCCGGGCGGCGATCCGCTTCACCCAGGCGGCGAAGGTGCCTTCGCCCCGGAATTCCGCGATCCGCTCGAAGGCGGTCAGGAAGGCGTCCTGGGCGATGTCGTCGGCCGTCGAGGGCTGGGCGCCCATCCGGCGGAGCAGGCCGCGGACGGCCGAGCCGTGCCGACGCACCAGTTCCCCGAAGGCCGCCCGGTCGCCCGCCGCCGCGAGGGCGGCGAGCTCGACATCGTGCAGTCCTGTTACAGCCCTTGACTGGGCCATGGTGAAAACTCCCCCTGCGACCGGCTTAAGACCGGTTGCCCTTGTTGGGGTTGAAGAAGCTGAGGACGACGTAGGCCAGGCCGATGATCACCGGGATGGCGCCAATGCCCAGCATCGGATGGAGAGCGCCGTCGGCCTCATAGCTGATCAGATAGCCCATCACCCCAATCCCGAGGCCGATAGCGATCCAGATGATGCCGGCGCGGATATCGCTCAACGCGGTCGGGGCGGTCTTAACGTTCTTGGTCATCGCGTCGATGATTTCCTGCGGAACGTCCTGGCCGCGGTCGATGGCCGCGCGGAGGGTCGATTGCATCTCGCTGCGCTCACGGCTCTTCAGCCAGCCGGGAACGAGGACGATCGCCGCGATCATCGCGAAGAACGCCAGAGGGATGAGGATTTCCATGATGTCAGTCTCTCTTCTTTGGGCCGGTCGGCGCCGCGCGATTGCGTGCGCCCTATGACCATGAGAGGCGCCGGGGCCCCCGAACGGATGCGGCCGGACGCATGAAATCTCCGTAACCCTCAGGCAGGGCGGAAAATTCTTTCGCCGAGGGCCAGCAGGCTGAATGTCACCGCCAGGACCGCAACCCCCGTCCCCAGGCTCTGCGCCGCCGGCTCCAGCGCGGTGGCCAGCACCGGGGCGGCCGCCCACAGGGCCAGGGCGCCGACCAGGGCGAAGCCGCCCAGGGTCATCAGCGAGCGCACGAATGCTTGGCGGGCCACCCGCTGCATCACGGCCGCGTCGAAGGCCGGCTCGACCGCCGGGCGGGCGGCGGTGAGGAAGGCGGCGATCCGGTCGTCGGGGCTCATGCGCTCTCTCCCAGGCTGGCCAGCAGTCTATCGCGTCCGCGCGCCACATGCGACTTCACCGTGCCGAGCGGCAGGCCCAGGGTGCTGGCCGCCTCCTCATGGGTCCAGCCCTCCCCCAGGCACAGGGTCACCGCCGCCCGCTGGTCCGGCGCCAGCCCAGCCAAGGCCGCCTCCAGAGACAGCCGGTCCTCGGCCCCGATCCCTTCGGCCGGCGCCGCTTCCGCCACCCATTCCCCGTCCCGCCGGGCCGACCGCACTGCCGATCGGCCCGCGGTCTGGGCCTTTCGCCAGGCGATGCCGAACAGCCAGGACCGGAACCTGGCGTCGTCCCGCAACCGGTCCAGGCTGGACCAGGCGGTAACCAGCGCCTCCTGGGCGATGTCGTCGGCCTCCGCCCAACCGTGCGCCCGGCGCAGAAAGCCGCGCAGGGCTGGTCCGTGCAGCGCGACCAGTCTCGCGAAGGCGGCCTGAGATCCCTCTCGGGCCGCCCTCACCAGAGCGGCGTCCATCAGTCACGCCGGCTCGTCAACGCGGTGACCAGGGACGCCAGGCACAGGGCGCCCATGACGAAGGTGACGATCACGAAGGCCTCGCCGGCCCCGTAGATGTCGGTGGCGGCGGCAAAGCCGAACCCGGCCGCCATCACCCCGAACAGCACCACCTGGTACCAGCGCCCCTCGCGGCGGCGATAGGACCGGTAGCGCCGGCGGGCGGCGCGGCGGTCCTCGCCGTAATCCTCGTCCTCCTCGCCGGAGTCGTCGGGATCGAGCGACCGGCTCTTAAGCCTGGCCATCAATTCCGGCGGCGGATCGCGGCCTTGATCTGCGTAGGTCTTGATCAGGTCCAGGGTGTCGCGGTGGCGCCGATAGCGCATGTACTGATCGAACGCCGCGTAGATGAAGTAGCCGATGGGAAACAGCAACCACCAGTAGGATCGGAACAGGTCTTCCAAGGTCTTGCCCTCCAGCCCGCGGCGATCATCGCGCGGTTTCGAGAGGTAGTCGCCACCGAAGACGTCCCCGGATGCAGGGGCTCGAAACTTTTTTCCCGCTATCCGACGCGATCGGCGGGCCCGCCCTTGTTCACCGGCCGCGAATAGGTCTCCGGCCGCTTCTCCCCCGCCTTCTCCTTGATGGAGGCGATCTGGGCGGTGAAGTAGGGGGCCTCGCCCTCGCGCTTGAGGTAGGCGTCGAATTCCTCGAGCAGTTCGATGGCGTCCTTGGTCTGGCCCTTGCGGACCAGCTGGTTGGCCAGGCTGCCACGCACGTCGACCAGCCTCGGCACGATCTCCAGCGCCTTGAGGTTGGCCCGGATCGCCCCGTCAAGGTCGCCGATCGCGTCCAGGCTGACCGCATAGTTGGCGTAGAGGTCGTAGGTCACCACACCCAGTTCCTCGGCCTTCTGATAGAAGTGGATGGATTCCTTGTGGTGGCCGGCGCGGGTGCGGGCGATGGCCAGCCGGGCGTTCACTGTCGGGTCGTTCGGATAGGTCTTCAGATAGCCGTTGTAGTTCGCCCCGGCGCAGTTCCAGTCACCCTCTCCGAAGCAGCGGTTGCCCTCCTCCAGGCTGGCCGGCTGCGGCGGCGCGGCCTTCTCGCAGGCGACGGCCAACAGGGACAGCGCCCCGACCAGAACCAGATCCCGAACCCGCATCGCGCGCCCTCCCCTTCGGCCAGCCATGGCTAGCACAGCCGGCGCGGCGTCGTCACTTGCCCAGAGCAGCGGCGTATTGCTCCGGCTTGAACCCGACCAGAAGGGGCCCGGCCCCCTCGACCACCGGGCGCTTGATCATTGAGGGGCTGGCCGCCATCAGGGCGATCGCCTTGGCCTCATCGATATCCCGCTTGTCGGAGTCGGGCAGCGCCCGAAAGGTGGTCCCGGCCTTGTTGAGCAGCACCTTCCAGCCGACCTGACCGGCCCAGGCCTTCAGCTTCGCCGCCGTCACCCCCTGCGCCTTGTAGTCATGGAAGTCGTAGCCGATCCCCTGCGCCTCCAGCCATTTGCGGGCTTTGGCGACCGTATCGCAGTTTTTGATGCCGTACATGGTCAGGGTCATTGGGCTGCCTCTCGCCTTGCAAAACAGGCACGCAGATAGCGGCCTCGAAGATTCCCTTCCATCCTCGTTACGGCGCTGCAACCGGTCAGCGGCTCGCGTCGTTCTTCGGACATGAGGCTGTTCGTTCCCGCCCTGCTTGTCGTCTCGGCCACCGCAGCCATGCCGGCGGCGGCGCAGCAACTAAGCGATCCTTCGCTCGACAGCCTGCGCCAGCGACCGATCGACGGGCGGCTGGAACCGCGTCTGCGCGACCCTGGCGCCCAGGACGGCTGGGCGGCCGCCGACGAGCCCCCTTCGATCCGCATCAAGGCGCCAGACAAGCGATCTGAATGGGATCTGTCGGCCAGCACCCGCTTCGTGGAGGAAACCCGCGCCAACGCCATCGACTTCCAGACCCCCGGCCTGTTCGAGGCCGAAGGCGCGGTGGTGCGGCGGGTCGGAGATTTCCGGGTCGGGGCGGTCGGCTACACGGCGCGCACGGTCGGCGACAAGGCCGGCCGAGGCCCGCGCCTGGGGCCGATGAAGTGGCAGGGCAACGCGGTCGGTCCCATCGTCGGCTATGACACCTCGGTGGTCGGCAAGCCCGCCACAATCTCCCTGCGCTGGTATCGCGAGATCGACGCGCCCGGGGAGGACGGCAACACTGTTTCGGCCTCCTTCGCGGTTCGGTTCTAGATTTGACACAACTCACGCTGGGCTGTGCCAATTGTCGCAGGGGGCCAAAATCGGCCCAAGCGGCGTCTGACGCCACCGTCAGTTAACTAAGCGGCAAGCCAAACCGGCGTCTAGGTCAAGGCTCAACCTGGGGCCGATTAGAAACATGAATTACCGCTATCTCGCAGTCGTGCTGGCAGCCGGCTGCGTCACCGCATCTCCCTCGGTCGCGGGCGAATTTTCCGGCAAGGTCGGCCTGGCCAGCCAATACCTGGGCAAGGGGCTGGGCAAGAGCGACGAGGAACCGGCGCTGTTGGGTTCGGTGCGCTACACCGCCGACAGCGGCCTCTATGCGGACGCCTTCATCTCCCAGGCCGCGTCCAGCCGCGGCGCCGACGCCGAGTTGATCCTGGCTACCGGCTTCGAAGCCGAGGCCGGCGGGTTCGAGTTCGACAGCCAGTTGATGTACCGGGAAATGCTCGGCGAAACCAACGGCGTCGACAGTGGCTACTTCGAACTGCAAGGCGACGCCTCCCGCAAGTTCGGGAAGATTTTCAGCGCCCGCCTCCGCGTTAACTACTCGCCTGACACCTACGGCTACGGCGACGAGGCCTGGTGGGTCGAGGCCCAGGGCGGCCTGAAAGCAGGCGAAGCCGGGCAGATCACCGCAGCCTATGCGGTGCGCCGCATCGAGGGCGGCGCGGACTACGACGCCTGGAATATCGGCTACCGCCACAAGTTCACCAAGGCCTTCGGCGGCGACCTGCGCTGGTACGACACCGATGCGCATTCGCTCGGCGAGCGGTACGAAGGCCGCCTCGTCGCCGCCCTCACCTACAGCTTCTAAGGAGGGGGACCCATGAGCCTCGCGGACTGGACCATCGCCCGAAAAGTCGGTGCGGCGTTCACCGGTGTGGTGGCGATCGTCGCCGCGACCGGCGCCTTCACCGTCTACCAGGTCAACAACATCAGCGTCCTCAACAAGAGCCTTGAGGGCGCCTGGAACGAGGACATCGCTCTGCGCCGGGCCGAGTTCTACCTCGCCCGCCAGGAAAACAGCCTGCGTGGCTACATCCTGAGCCAGGACGCCTACTACCTTGAACGGCTGAACGCCCACCGGGCGAACTTCAAGAAGCAGCTGACGGTCATCGAGAGCAATGCCGGCGGCGACGCCGCTCAGCTGCAGCGTATCGCCGACACCGCCCAGGCCGCCGACGGCTGGCACACCGGCGTCGTCCAGCGCGTCGACGGCATGATTCAGTCTGGCGGGGTCGCCGACGCTATCGCCCTGGTCGGCCGGGATGGCGAGGCCGACGGCCTGATGGAGAAGGCCGAGAACAATCTGGACGTCCTGACCAAGGCCACCGACGGCCGCATCGCCGCCGAGCGCAAGGAGTTCGCCGATCTGATCGGCCTGACCGTCGCCCTGGCCATTGTCGGGGTCCTGTTGGCCGCCGCCCTGGCAGCCTTCGCCGGCCTGTTGCTGGCGCGGACCATCAGCCGGCCGGTTCGCGGCCTGACCTCGGTCATGGAACGGTTGGCGGTGGGTGATCTGTCGGTCGATATCGCCTCCGCTCGTCGGGGCGACGAGATCGGCGCCATGAGCCGCGCGGTTCAGGTGTTCAAAGACAATGCCGTGGCCCTGAAGACCGCCTCCGCGGACAAGGACCGCATGGAAGGCGACGCGCGACTGTCCCGCGAACGCACCGAGGCCGACCGCGCCCGCGCCGCCGCCGAACTGGCGGCCGTTGTCGAGGAGACCGGCGTCGCCCTCTCCGCCCTCTCCGAAGGCGACCTCAGCCACCGCATCCACGCCGACTTCCCCGGCGAATACCGCCGCCTGAAGGACGACTTCAACCTGGCCATGGGCCGGCTGGAAGAGGCGATGAGCGTGATCACCGCCAACGCCACGGCCATGCAGTCCGGCGTCGGCGAGATCAGCCAGGCCGCCGACGACCTGTCCCGCCGCACCGAACAGCAGGCCGCGACTCTTGAAGAGACCGCCGCCGCCCTGGAAGAGATCACCGCCACGGTGAAGAAGACCGCCGAGGGCGCGCAACAGGCCAACAGCGTGGTCACCGGCGCCAAGGCCGACGCCGAGCAGAGCGGCGTGGTCGTCTCCAATGCCGTCGCCGCCATGGGCGAGATCGAGCGCTCCGCCGACCAGATCAGCCAGATCATCGGCGTGATCGACGAAATCGCCTTCCAGACCAACCTTCTGGCCCTCAACGCAGGGGTGGAGGCGGCCCGCGCCGGCGACGCCGGCAAGGGCTTCGCGGTCGTCGCCCAGGAAGTGCGGGCCCTGGCCCAGCGCTCCGCCGAGGCGGCCAAGGAGATCAAAGCCCTGATCACCGCGTCCAGCCAGCAGGTCGGCCAGGGTGTGCAGCTGGTCGGCCAGACCGGCGAGGCCCTGCGCCGCATCGTCGAGCGGGTGGCCGAGATCACCGGTCTGGTCTCCGAGATCACCGCCTCGACCCAGGAACAGGCCACCGGCCTCTCCCAGGTCAACATCGCGGTCAACCAGATGGACCAGGCCACCCAGCAGAACGCGGCCATGGTCGAGCAGTCCACCGCCGCCAGCCACGCCCTGTCCCAGGAAGCGCTGGAGCTGGTCCGCCTGGTCGCCCGCTTCCGCACCAGCGGCGCTGCTCCGGTGGCGAGGGCGGCTCCCGTCGCCGCCCCGATCGTCGCCACGCCGGCGCCGACCGCAGCCAACAGCTTCCGCAACCGCTATTCCGCCCCTGCCCTCAAGACCACCCAACAGGTTCGCGCCGCCCCGGTGGACGACAGCTGGGAGGAGTTCTGACCATGAGCGCCCGTAGCTACACCCTCCCCCCCGTCATCGATCCCGCCTCGGTCGGCGCCCTGCGCACCGATCTTCTGGCCCTGCGCGGCGAGGACCTGATCGTCGAGGGCGACGCGGTCCAGCGCATCGGGGGCCTGGGGCTGCAGGTGCTGATTTCCGCCCAGCGGACCTGGGCCGCCGACGGCCACACACTCAGCCTTAACCAACCTTCCCCCTCACTCATCGAGATGCTGCGCCTTACCGGCGCGGCCCAGCTGCCGGAGTTCAACTCATGAGCCTCACCGTCCTGACGGTCGATGACTCCCGAACCATGCGCGACATGCTGATGCTCGCCCTGAAGGACGCCGGCTTCGACGTCGTTCAGGCCGTCGACGGCGTCCATGGCCTGGAAGTGCTCGACCAGAGCAGCCCGCAGGTGATCATCACCGACATCAACATGCCCCGCATGGACGGCTTCGGCTTCATCGAGGGCGTGCGGCGCGACAACCGCCACCGCGGTGTGCCGATCCTGGTGCTGACCACCGAGAGCGACCCCAGCAAGAAGGACCGCGCCCGCCAGGCCGGGGCCACGGGCTGGATCGTAAAGCCGTTCAGCCCCGCCAAGCTGGTTGAAGCCATCCGCCGCGTCGCCGCCTAACCCAAAGCCTCGAGGCCCCCGTGGATCCGCTCGAACAGATCAAGATCACCTTCTTCCAGGAATGCCAGGAGCTGCTGGCCGACCTGGAGGCCGGGCTGATGGCGTTGGAGGCCGGCGAGGCCGACGAAGACACCATCAACGCGGTGTTCCGCGCCGTGCATTCGGTGAAGGGCGGGGCCGGCGCCTTCGGCATGGAGGATCTGGTCCAGTTCGCCCATGTGTTTGAGACCACCCTGGACGATACCCGCGCCGGCCGCCTGGATGCCGACGACCACGTCATCAAGGTGATGCTGCGAGCCTCCGACATGCTGGCCGACCTAGTTACCGCCGCCCAGGGTGACGGCGCGGCCGACCTGGCGCGGGCTGAAGTCATCGCTCAGGAACTGGCCGCTCTTGGCCATACCCCCACCGGGGCCGACGCGGAGCCGGAGAGCGACATCCCCGGACTGGATTTCACGCCGCTGCCCGCGTTCGTCGCAGAGGCCGCGTCGGCGATCGACGAGCCCATCGCCGATGAGCTGGGCTTCACGCCGATGCGCGTCATCCTGGACGAGCCCCCGGCGCCCCCCGCCGGCAGAGGCTGGCGCATCCAGCTGACCCCTGCGGCGGACATGTACGCCAAGGCCAACGACGTCACCCCGCTCCTGCGTGAGCTGGAGCGTCTCGGCCCCTGCCTGACCAGCCTCGACGCCGCCGGCGTTCCGAACCTCACCGCGCTCGACGCCGAAGGCGCCTACCTCAGCTGGACGGTCGAACTGGCCGCCGACGTCGCCCGCGACCAGGTCGCCGAGGCCTTCGAATTCGTCGAGGGCGATTGCGTCCTCAGCATCGAGCCGCTCGACACGCCCCCTGCCGTGGCGATCGAGGCGCCGCTCGACCTTGAGGCCCTCCTGGCCGAGGCCCGTGCCCCCGTTCCGCCCACCCCGGAGGACGAGATCCAGGCGGTAATCGACGAGGTGGTGCCGGCCATTCCGGTGAATGTCTCCCCGCCCCCCGTCGCCGCCTCGCCGCTCGCCGCCTCGCCGGCCGCCCAGGCCACGGCCGACGCCAGCGGCGCCTCCACCGCCCAGGCCACCATCCGCGTCGACCTGGAGCGGGTCGACCGGCTGATCAACCTGGTCGGCGAGCTGGTGATCAACCAGGCCATGCTGACCCAGCGGGTGGCCGAGTCCGGCATCGCCCGCTCCTCCAACGTCTCGGTCGGCCTCGACGAGCTGGAACAGCTGACGCGCGAGATCCAGGACAGTGTCATGGCCATCCGGGCCCAGCCGGTGAAGTCCGTGTTCCAGCGCATCCCGCGCCTGGTCCGCGAGATCGCCGCCAGCACCGGCAAGCAGGTCCGCTTGGTCACTGAAGGCGAGGGCACCGAAGTCGACAAGACCGTCATCGAGCGGCTCAGCGACCCGATCACCCATATGATCCGCAACGCCATCGACCACGGACTGGAATCCACGGCCAAGCGCCTGGAGGCCGGCAAGCCGGAAGAGGGCGTGGTCAAGCTGGCCGCCCTGCACCGGTCGGGCCGCATCGTCATTGAGGTGTCGGACGACGGCGCCGGCATCAACCGCTCCCGCGTGCGCCAGATCGCCATTGACAAGGGCCTGATCGACCCGGAAGCGGCGCTGACCGACGACGAAGTCGACAACCTGATCTTCCTGCCTGGCTTCTCCACGGCGGCGACCGTGTCCAACATCTCCGGCCGCGGGGTCGGGATGGACGTGGTCCGCCGGTCGATCCAGGCGCTGGGCGGCCGCATCTCGATCAGCTCGACGCCCGGCAAGGGCTCGACCTTCACCATGAGCCTGCCGCTGACCCTGGCGGTGCTCGATGGCATGGTGGTCAGCGTCGGCGAACAGACCCTGGTCACCCCGCTGACCGCCATCATCGAGACCCTGCAACCCAAGGCCGCCGACGTCCGCACCCTGGGCCCCACCAGCCGCGTCATCGCGGTGCGCGACGCCTATGTGCCGCTGATCGACATCGGCGCCGTCCTCGGCTGGCGCACCGAGGCGCCCGACCCCTGCGAGGGCGTCTGCCTGCTGGTCGAGAACGAGGGAGGCGGCCGCGCCGCCCTGCTGGTCGACGCCATCCAGGGCCAGCGCCAGGTGGTCATCAAGAGCCTGGAAGCCAACTACCAGCAGGTCGCCGGCATCGCCGCCGCGACCATCCTGGGCGACGGCCGGGTCGCCCTGATCCTCGACGTCGATGCCGTAATCGCCATGCGCGGCAAGGCCGCCAACCCCGTTTCCACTCTGGCCCTCGCGAGCTGAACCATGATCGAAGCCGTCACCAACGCCAGCGAACCGCGACGCGAACTGGTCTCCTTCCGGGCCGGGGACCAGGAATACTGCGTGGACATCATGGCCGTCCGCGAGATCCGCGGCTGGACCCCCTCCACCACCCTGCCCCAGAGCCCGCCCTACGTCTGCGGAGTGATCAATCTGCGCGGGGCGGTGCTGCCGATCATCGACTTCAACTGCCGCCTGGGCCGTGACCCCGTCGAGCCCTCCGCCCGCCATGTGATCATCGTGACGCATATCGGCGCCAGGCTCGTGGGCCTGCTGGTCGATGCGGTGTCGGACATCCTGACGGTGACCAACGACTCCATCCAGCCCACGCCCGACGTCGCCTGCGACACCGTCCGCAGCTTCGTGCGCGGCATCCTGGCCATCGACGGTCGGATGATCAGCCTGGTTGCCCTGGACCGCATCCTGCCCGAACTGGAAGCTGAAGCCGCATGACGGGCGCAGCCGCCATCCAGGTTCCCGCCAGCCCGGCCGGTCGCGCCCGCCTCGACGCGCCGGCGCACCTGAGCGACCAGGACTTCCGCCGCATCGCGGCCATCCTGCACGAGGACTCCGGCATCCACCTGTCGCCCGGGAAGACCAGCCTGGTCTATTCCCGGCTGGCCAAGCGCCTGCGCGCGCTGGGGCTCGAGAACTTCCGCGACTACTGTGACCTGGTCAGCAGCGACGAGGGCGCCCAGGAGCGCCAGACCATGCTGTCGGCGCTGACCACCAACGTCACCCACTTCTTCCGCGAGATGCACCACTTCATCGACCTGGGTCAGCAGTTGCGCGGCGGTTGGATCGACCGGGTCAAGGCGGGCGGGCGCCTGCGCATCTGGTCGGCCGGCTGTTCGTCTGGCGAAGAGCCCTACTCCATCGCCATGGCCGTGCTTGCGGCCTTTCCGGACGCGGCCAAGCATGACGTCCGCATCCTGGCCACCGACATCGACCCGATCATCGTCCAGAAGGGCCGCAACGGCGTCTATCCCGCCAAGAACGCCGAGTCCGTGCCCCCGGCGATGCGCGACCGCTTCCTGGTCCGCCATGGCCAGGACGAGGTCGCCGTGTCTGACCAAGTGCGCCAGCTGGTCGCCTTCCGCGAGCTGAACCTGATGGCCCAATGGCCGATGAAGGGTCGGTTCGACGCCATCTTCTGCCGCAACGTGGCGATCTACTTCGAGGAAGAGACCCAGGAGCGGCTGTGGGCGCGCTACGCGCCGCTCCTCAACAGCGATGGCCGCCTCTACGTGGGCCATTCGGAACGGGTCAACGATCGCCAGTTCGTCACCGCCGGCCTGACCGCCTACCGCCTTGCGAACGGTGTGGCATGAGCCGGGTGCGCGTCCTCGTCGTCGATGATTCCGCCACCATGCGGGGGCTGATCTCCGCCAGCCTGCGCCGGGATCCGGAGATCGAGGTGGTCGGCTCGGCCGGCGATCCGTTGGAGGCGCGCGCGGCCATCAAGGCCCTCGACCCGGATGTCATTACCCTGGACGTCGAGATGCCGAACATGAACGGCATCGACTTCCTGGAGCGGCTGATGAGGCTGCGCCCCATGCCGGTGGTGATGGTCTCCACCCTCACCCAGCGCGGCGCCGAGATCACCCTGGAGGCGCTGGAGATCGGCGCCGTCGACTGTGTCGGCAAGCCGGTTGGCGCCCATGCCGGCGACGGCTTCGACCGGCTGGCGGAGAAGGTCAAGGCCGCCGCCCGCGCCCGCGTCCGCACCACGGGCGACCGCCAGCCGACCGCCACCCGCCGCGACTTCCGCGGCGGCGAGGGCATGCTGGTGGCGCTGGGCGCCTCAACCGGCGGGGTCGAGGCCCTGATCACCGTGCTGAGCGCCTTCCCGGCCAACTGCCCGCCGACGGTGATCACCCAACATATGCCGGCCAACTTCACCACCAGCTTCGCCGCCCGCCTGGACCGCATCTGCGCCCCGAAGGTGCAGGAGGCCCATGACGGCGCCCCGCTGTCCGAAGGGATGGTCTACCTGGCCCCCGGCGGCGAACGGCACCTGAAGGTCGCCGGCCATCGCCACCTGACCTGTCAGCTGGTCGCCGAAGATCCTGTCAGCGGCCACCGCCCCTCAGTGGACGTCCTGTTCCATTCCGTCGCCGCGACCGGCCGCCCGGCCGTCGGCGCCATCCTGACCGGCATGGGCAAGGACGGCGCCGACGGGCTGCTGGCCATGCGCCAGGCCGGCGCCCGAACCTTCGGCCAGGACGAGGCCAGCTGCGTCGTCTACGGCATGCCCCGCGCCGCCTACGGCCTCGGCGCCGTCGAACGCGAGGCCCCGTTGGATGCAATCGGGGGGCTTATCCTGGACGCCTGTGAATCCCTGTCGAGGGTCAATTAGATGCCTGCTCCCGCTTCCATTTCCACCCTCATCGTCGATGATCAGATGACCATGCGGGCCCTGGTCCGCGCCGCCTTGAATCAGATCGGCATCACCGAAATCCGCGAGGCGCCCGATGGCGAGGCCGGCTTGCGCAGCCTTGTCTCCAGTCCGGCCAATCTGGTGATCAGCGACTACAACATGCCGAAGCTGGACGGCCTTGGCCTGCTGCGGGCCGTGCGCTCCTACGCGCCGCTGAAGAACACTGCTTTCATCATGCTGACCGGCCGGGCCGACATCGACCTGGTGGCCCGCGCGCGCCAGTTCGGGGTCAACAACTACCTCGTCAAGCCGTTCACCACCCAGACGCTGAAGCAGAAGATCAGCGAAGTCTTCGGTCCCCTCGGATGAACATGCTCGCGGACGAGAAACATCATATCGTTCAGGGCGAGTATTTCGTCAGCGAGGATCCGCGCGCGGTCGTCTCCACCATTCTCGGGTCCTGCGTCGCCGCCTGCATGCGCGATCCGGTGGCCGGCGTCGGGGGCATGAACCACTTCCTCCTGCCCGGCGAAGGCGCCGGCCAGGAGGGCCTGCGCTACGGCGCCTATGCGATGGAACTGCTGGTCAACGGCCTGCTCCAGCGGGGCGCGCGGCGTGAGCGGCTTGAGGCCAAGCTGTTCGGCGGCGGCCGACTGCTCAAGGGCCTGACCGACATCGGGCTTCAGAACGCCGAGTTCGCCGAGCGCTTCCTGCAGGACGAAGGCATCGCCTATGGCGGTGGCAGTCTGCGTGGGGATCACGCCCGCCGCATCCAGTTCTGGCCGGTCAGCGGCCGGGTGCGTCAGCAGAAGCTGGTCGGCGACGCCACTGCCTTCGCCGCCGAGAGCCGTCCCCGCGAGCGCCGGGCGGCGCAGGAGGACATCGAACTGTTCGACGACTTCGGCGCCGGACGGCGCCCGGCGGCCCGTGAAACAGGCAATGATCTGGAACTGTTCTGACCATGAGCCAGCCCCACGCCACCATCCCCCTGCCCGACCTGCTCACCCAGGTCGGCCGGGAGTTCGACGACCTGGCTCGCGAAGTCGAGCAGCTGCAGGAAACGCTGTCAGACGTCCTGCTGGGCGCCCGCCAGAACCCTGAATTGCTGCATCAGGCGCAGGCTCTGGACCACGTCTTCCAGCACATGGCCCAACTGGCCGTGATCGTCTCGCGCGCCGCCGACCAGGCTCCGGCCGAATGGCGGGTGCCTGCCGAACCGGTGCTGCGGGACGTCTCCCTGTCCGGCCTGGTCGGCCGGCTGACCGGAGCGCCGGTAGAGCCGGTCGCGGCCGGGGACATGGACCTGTTCTAGTGGCCCTCGACATCGAATCCCGGGCCCGGTTCAACCTCAAGAGCGCCACGATCTTGCTGGTCGAGACGCCCGGGGTGAATATGGACATCCTGTCCCAGATCCTGATGGGCTTCGGGGCCAAGGCGATGCACCGCTGCGACAGCGCAGTCGACGCCCGCACCACGATCGGCCGCACCGAGATGGACCTGATGGTGATCTCGCCATTCCTGGCCGACGAATGCGGCTATGAGCTGGTGCAGTGGATCCGCAGAGAAGCACCGGACCCCAACAAGTTCGCGCCGATCATCATGGTTTCGCCGCACACCGAGCAGTCCAAGGTCGCCCGCGCCCGGGACTGCGGCGCGCACTTCCTGGTCGCCAAGCCGCTTACGCCCGCGGTGATCCTGGAGCGGATCATCTGGGTCGCCCGCTCGCAGCGCCCCTTCGTTTCCTGCGACACCTATGTGGGGCCGGAGCGGCGCTTCAAATTCGAAGGGCCGCCGGCCACGGGCGGGCGGCGACGCGACGATCTGCCAGAGACCGTCGGCGAAGCCGTCGAACCCAACATGTCCCAAGACCAGATCGACGCCCTGATGGCGCCGCGCAAGGTAGCGATATGAGTGAAGTCCACTACTACCGGCCGAAGATGAAGCTGGCGAAGATGCTCCGCGAGCCGGGCGGCAAGACCGTGGCCGAGGCGGTCAGAGACGCCAATGCCGGGCTGGAAAGCATCAGCGCCGATTGCATGGACGAGGTCGACGCCTTCATCGGCCGCATTGAGGCGACCTTCGCCGCCCTGCCCGCCGACTTCGACGCCGAGGCCCTCCATGGCCTCTACAAGGCGGCCAACGGCCTGATCGGCCTGCCCGGCATCGTCGGCCTCTCGGAACTGGAAACCGCCGCCTACAGCCTGGCCGACCTGACGGATCGGATGATCGCCGCCGGCCGCTTCGAGCGCGAAGCGGCCCGCGTCCATGTCCAGGCCCTGCGCCTGCTACGCCGCCCCGACGCCCTGGGCGTCGCCGGCCTCGGCGAAGTTCTGGCTGGCCTGGCCCAGGTGCGCGACAAGTTCCGCGCAATGGACGTTCAAGCGGCCTCCGACTAACCCTTGCTGGGGATTAGCAGGCCACGCTGAACCGCGGGTCGCGCGAGTCCCCGCTCCAGCCAGGCCGGAACCGCCTTCAGGCTGTCGAAGTCGACGATCTCCCGCGCCTCGTAGAAGCCGATCAGGTTACGCACCCAGCCCAGGGTGGCGATATCGGCGATCGTGTAGTCCTCGCCCATCAGCCAGTCGCGCCCGGTCAGCCGCGTCTCCAGCACCCCCAGCAGTCGCTTGGCCTCGGCGACGTAGCGATCGCGCGGGCGCTTGTCCTCGTAGTCCTTGCCCGCGAACTTGTGGAAGAAGCCAAGCTGGCCGAACATCGGCCCGACGCCGCCCATCTGGAACATCAGCCACTGGATGGTCTCGTAACGCGCCGCCGGATCGGCGGGCAGGAACTGGCCCGTCTTCTCCGCCAGATAGATCAGGATCGCCCCGGACTCGAACAGCGCCAGCGGCTTGCCGCCTGGGCCGTCCGGATCGAGGGTCGCCGGAATCTTGCCGTTGGGGTTCAGCGACAGGAACTCCGGCGTCTTCTGGTCATCCGCGCCGAAGTCGACCAGGTGGGCCTCGTAGGGCAGGCCCGTCTCCTCCAGCATGATGGAGACCTTCACCCCGTTCGGCGTGTTCAGCGAATAGAGCTGGATGCGGTCGGAATGCCGGGCAGGCCAGCGGCGGGTGATCGGGAAGGCGGCGAGATCTTGCATCCAGGGCAGATGGGGTCGGCCGGCCAATTCTCAAGCTGAGCTGGAAGGGGTGTGCGCCTGGCTCCAGGGGCTGGGGGGAGGCAGAGCCAGGCGCACGGGAACCGACATCGTGAGCGGCATAGCGGCCTGCGTCACCAGAGGGGCCCGGTTCATTTATGGACATGGTGGCCGCCCCTCCCGTCGCCAAGAGGTCCCCACATGAGTTTCCGCAATCACCGCGATTGGGGCGGGCTATCCGGTGAGAAAGCGGGTCGCCATGGCATGGCAGAGCGGGATCCCGATCAGCAGGTTGAACGGGAAGGTCACGGCGAGCGGAACGGTCACATAGACGCCAGCGTCCGCCTGCGGCAGCGCCAGCCGCATGGCGGCCGGAACGGCGATGTAGGAGGCTGAGGCCGCCAGCACCATCAGCATGGCCGCTTCCGGCGCCGGCACCGCGAACAGGGCCGACAGCAGTCCCGCGACGAGGCCTCCGGACAGCGGGATGAGGACGCCGCTGGCCAACAGCGGCCCACCGATCCGCCGACCGCTGGTCAACGCGCGAGACGCCACCAGCCCCATGTCCAGCAGGAAGAGACAGAGCACGCCCGGGAACAGGTCCACGACGAACGGCGACAGCTTCGCCAGACCGGAGGCGCCGGTCGCCAGGCCGATCAGGAAGCTGCCCGCGAGAACCACCAGCGCCCCGTTGGTGAACACCTCATGCAGGCGCCCCTGGCCCCGCCCCTCTGTCTCTGTCGTCCCCCGCGCCAGCAGCAGGGCGACCAGGATGGCCGGCGCCTCCATCAGCGCCAGCACGGCGGCCATGTAGCCGCCGGCCGGGGAGCCCGCCTCCGCGAAGTAGGCGCCGGCCGCGGCGAAGGTCACCAGGGACACCGAACCATAGGCCGCCGCGAGGCCGGCCGCCGTCGCCTGATCCAGGCCGCACAGCCTGCGGACGGCCGGAAAGACGCAGAGCGGCAGCAGCACGCTCAGCCCCACCCCGAGCAGGGCGACCATGGCCATCTCCGCGTGAAATCCCTCCGCCCGGGCCGCCACCCCACCTTTGAAGCCGATGCAGAGCATCAGATAGAGCGCCAGGGTCTTGGACACCGCCTCGGGGATACTGAGGTCCGAGCGCACGAACCCGGCTCCCATTCCCAGCAGGAAGAACAGGATGGGTGGCGCAAGCAGGGTCGAGGCGAGATCTATGGACATGCGGAGCTCCGTGAACGCCGCGCCCCATAGAGGCGTCAGGTCGATGGCTGGGGTTGAAATGCGCCATGGCAACAATAAGATTTCTCAATCATGCCTGAACGTACCAAGCGAAACGTCAATCTTGACCTCGACCTCATCCGCACCTTCGTGGCGGTCGTCGAGGCGCACAGCTTCACCAAGGCCGGCCGGCGGCTAGGCCGCAGCCAGTCGGCGATCAGCCTGCAGATGCGGCGGCTGGAGGATCAGGTCGGGGCGGTCCTGCTGTCCCGCGATCCCCGCCATGTGGTGCTGACCGCGGCGGGAGAGGCCTTTCTCCCCCAGGCGCGCCGTCTATTGCGGCTGAATGACGAGATCCTTTCCGAGGTGCGCGGTGACGATATAGAGGGCGAGGTGCGGCTGGGCGCGCCGGAGGATTTCGCCACCGTCCACCTGCCGGAGATCCTCGGCGAGTTCGCGCGCCAGCATCCGAAGGTGGCGCTGACCGTCACCTGCGACCTGACCCTCCACCTCCTGGAGCGACTGCGGGAGGGCCAGCTCGACGTCGCCCTCGTCAAGCGCGAGCCCCTGGGTCCCGACCAGGGCATCCGTGTGTGGCGCGAACCGCTGGTCTGGGTCGGGGCGGACCGCAGCCTGCTCGACGGGAAGGCGGCGGCCCCGCTGATCCTGGCCCCCTCCCCCTGCGTCTACCGCAAGCGCGCCATCGCCGCCCTCGACACCGCCGGGCGGCCCTGGCGCTGCGCCTATACCAGCCCCTCCCTGGCCGGGCAGCACGCGGCGCTGCGGGCGGGCCTCGGCATCACCGTGCTGCCCCGGGACATGGCGCCAGCGGACTTAGCGATCCTGGGCGAGGGAGAGGGCCTGCCAGCGCTGCCGGACACCGAGATCGCCCTGCTGCGGGCCAGAACCGCGGTGCCGACGGCGGCCAATCGCCTGGCGGAATTCGTCCTGGCGGCCCTCGACCGCCGACATGCCATGACTTCGGACGCGCCGTAGCTTCCGGACGCCATGATTAGGTTTTCCAATCATGCCGTTCAGCAGTCATCATCCTGCGCCCCCTTGCGATTGAGGGGCGAGCCTACAAATCCAGCCCGCGGACCGGGCCCCTCTGGCGACTGATGTCGTGATGTCGGACCGCATCGGGAGCGCCCGATGCCGTCGGCCCGACTGCGTCGCGCTCCTTCATGAGGAGCAACGGAATGACACATCCTGCCAGACTGAATGGCCTGCGGGCCGAACTCAACCATATCGGCGCCGCGCTCGCCGGGCTTCGCGATCCTGAGAAGATGGAACGGCTTCGCCAACGCCGGGCGGAACTGCGCGAGGAACTGATCGCCCTGGAGATCGAACTGAGCGCCCAAGGCTGGCGACGGAGGGCCGGCTGATGGACATCCTGTTCCAGGATTTCCTTGGAAAACCGGCCTGGATGTGGGCCGGCTTCATCGTGCTGGTGCTTGCGCTGCTGGCCTTCGACCTCGGCGTGCTCCATCGCAAGACCCGCGAAATCCGCGTCGGCGAAAGCCTGGTGATGTCACTGGTCTACATCGCCCTGGGTCTGACCTTCGGCGGCTTCGTCTGGATGCAGCTGGGCCAGACGGCGGGCATCGAGTACCTCACCGGCTTCATCGTCGAGAAGAGCCTGGCGATCGACAACGTCTTCGTCATCGCCCTGATCTTCGGCTTCTTCGCCATTCCTCCGGCGCTGCAGCACCGGGTGCTGTTCTGGGGCATCCTCGGGGTGATCGTGCTACGCGCGATCATGATCGGTCTGGGCGCCACACTGGTCAGCGAGTTCTCCTGGGTCCTCTACCTCTTCGCCGCCTTCCTGGTGCTCACCGGGGTGAAGATGCTGTGGCTTGGGGACAAGGAGGTGGACCTCTCCAAGAACCCGGTGCTCAAGCTGGTGCGGCGGGTCATGCCGGTCTCCGACCAGCTGCACGGTACGCGCTTTTTCGCCAAGCTTCCGAATGGACCCGGCGGCGCCCTGGTCTGGACGGCGACACCGATGTTCCTGGCGCTGGTGCTGATCGAGATCGCCGACCTGATCTTCGCCGTCGACTCGGTCCCGGCCATCTTCGCGATCACTACCGACCCCTACATCGTCTACACCTCCAACATCTTCGCCATCCTGGGGCTGCGCGCCCTCTATTTCGCCCTGGCGGCCGTCCTCCATCGCTTCGCCTATCTCAAGCAGGCCCTGGCGGTGCTGCTGATCTTCATCGGCTCGAAGATCTTCCTCGCCGACCTGTTGGGCTGGGAGAAATTCCCGCCGGCGCTGTCACTGGGGGTCACCTTCGCCATCCTGGCGGCCGGCATCGGCTGGTCGCTGTGGCGAACCCGCAACGTCTCCGAGCGACCCTCCCTGGAAAGCTCGTGATACGGGACTAAGTCTCGACACAACGTCCTCGGGCGGCCAGCGTGGCCGTCCGGGGGCCCTTGTCGGTTGTCGTTTTTCTGGAGTTCACCATGCGTACCGCCCTCCTCGCCGCGGCCCTTGCCGTGGCCGCCCCCGGCTTCGCCCTGGCCGCCGACCCCCAGCCCCGGGATCAGCCCCAGGATCAGCCGGAGGGGTGGACCGTCACCGTAGGCGCCGCGGCCGTGGCCAGCCCCGTCTGGCAGGGCTCTGACGACACCGCCGTCTCGCTCTTCCCGGACCTGCGCGTCGGCTACAAAGACGTCTTCTTCGCCTCCCTGCCGGACGGCATCGGCTGGAACGCGATCAACTCGGACGGCTGGAAAGCCGGCCCGGTCGCCAAGATCCGCTTCGGCCGTGATGAGGAGGATGGCGGATCGCCCTTCCGCATCTCCGGCGACAGCGACGCCCTGATCGGCCTGGGCGATGTCGACGCGGCCGTCGAAGTCGGCGGGTTCGTCGAGAAGCGCTTGGGCGACCGCGAACAGTGGCGCGTTAAGGCCGAGGCCCGCCGTGGCTTCGGCGGCCACGAAGGCCTGCTGCTGGACGCCTCGGCCACCTACCAGGCCCGCTTCGGCTACACCCAGCTCAACGTCGGCCCCAAGCTGACCGTGGCCAGCGAAGACTACATGCAGACCTATTTCGGCATCGATCCGCTCCAGTCGGTGCGGTCCGGCCTGCCGACCTACCAGGCGGACGGCGGGCTGCTCTCCTATGGCGTCAGCGCCCAACTAATCCAGCCGCTCAACCGGCGCAGCGCCATCCTGGCCTTCGCCTCCTACGACCGCCTCGCCGACAACGCCGCGGACTCTCCCCTGGTGCGCCTGCGCGGCGACGAGAACCAGTTCACGGTCGGCATCGGCTATGGCCTGAGGTTCGGCTTCTAGGTCAGGGCAGCCGCCGGACTGGACCGACGGCGGGTCCAGCCGACGACACCCGGCGATTTTTCTCGCCCGCAGTCCGCGGCTTGTCGAAACCGACAGCGGTGAGGAGATCAGCGGCCCGAGGCCGCTACGCGGCTGTCGCCAGGGCGACACCTTGGGTGCGAAGCGCCAGCATCGCTGCATCCAGGGACCCGTTCATGTCGATGGCGCGCGCCGCGTCGGTCACCACCATTGCCTCAAAGCCCTCACTGACGGCGTCCTCGGCCGAGTAGCGGACGCAGAAGTCGAGGGCCAGGCCCACGAAGACGCATCGTGTCAGGCGCCGGTCCCGCAGATAGCCGGCCAGGCCCGTCGCGGTCGTCTTGTCGTTTTCAAAGAAGGCCGAGTAGGAGTCGACGGCGGGGTTGTAGCCCTTGCGAAGGATGACCTCCGCCCGGTCGACGAGGCCGCCGGACTTGATCAGCGGATGGAAGTCGGCCCCAGGGCTACCCTGCACGCAGTGATCAGGCCACAGAACCTGCTCGCCATAGGGCGCGGTCATCGTCGAGAAGGGCTCGGCGCCGTGCGTCGAGGCGAACGAGATCTGATTACGGGGGTGCCAGTCCTGGGTCAGCACCACATGGGCGAACCGCTCGGCGATGCGGTTGACCAGCGGCATGATCTCGTCACCGCCCGGCACGGCAAGCGCGCCGCCGGGACAGAAGTCGATCTGCGGATCGATGACGATCAGGACATCGCCGTCCGCGGGATTGTTCAGGTCGATCATGCGTGGATATCCTTCGGATCAGACCAGGACCGGGGCGCCGTGTACGCCTTCGACCCCGAACACCCGCCGGTAGCGGACGATCTCCTCCGCCGGACCGGAGGCCTTGTTGTAATTGTCGGATAGCTTGACCGCCGGCCTGCCGTTCGCGGTGGTCACCTTGCAGACCAGGGAAACCGGATCGAACAGGCCTTCGCCGCGTGGGTCGCACCCCCGAAAATCGTTGCTGGCGTTGGTGCCCCAGCCATAGGCCCTGCCGACACGACCATCGAAATGGGCGTGGATTTCGCCGATGTCCTCGCCGTGCGGCTCGAAGCCGGGAACGCGGACATCCAGGCCGTCGGAGAACAGCACAAAGCGGCTAGTCGGATCGACGCCGTGCCCCTGCAGCCAGTCGATGAGCTCTTCGCCCGCCTCCACCGGCGCCTTGGAGTCCGGCCGATACCCTCGCCAGTTCAGGGGCAGCCAGGTCGGCGCATCGCGCAGGAACTGGGTGGTGCCGAAGGTGTCCGGCAAGGCGACGAGCAGGTTGCCCGAATAGGCGCCCTGCCACTGTTTGCACAGCTCGTATTGGCTGGCCTTCAGCTCCTCGTCGGTATTGGCCAGCGCGGCCAGCACCATCGGCAGCTCATGGGCGTTGGTGCCCTTGGCGTCGAACCCGTGCTTCATCGCCAGATAGGCGTTGCTGGTGCCTACGAAGCGGTCGCCAAGGACCTGCGCCATCGCCAGCACCACCCACTCGTGCCAGAGAAACGAGTGGCGCCGCCGCGTCCCGAAGTCTGAGAGCGCCAGACCCTCGAGCCGCTTCAACTGCTTCAGCTTCGCCAGCAGCTTGGACTTGGCCCCGGCGTAGAGGAAATCCAGCTCCATCTCGCCACGCTGACGGTGCCCGGCCCGACTCTTCAACTCGCTGACGATCGACAGGGCGTGGATTTCCCACCAGGTCGTCGCCGCCCAGGAACCGGTGAAGGTAAGGACGTACTGTCCGTCCTCCTTGCGCAGGTCGTAGTCCGGCAGGCGCAGGGCGCGCAGGAAATCGATGAAGGCTGGCTGGAAGATGCGCTTCTGGCCGTAAAAGGTCGCCCCAGACAGCCAGATCAGCTCGTTCGGCCGAAAGCGCAGGCCGCGAACATGATCCAGCTGCGCGCGCAGTTCTTCTTCCGGAATGATGTCCGCCAGGCGGACCGAGCGCGTGCGGTTGGTCAGACCGAAGGTGACCTCCACATTCGGGAACCGCTCGTAAATGAACTGTCCCATCAGCAGCTTGTAGAAATCCGTGTCCAGCAGCGACCGCACGATGGGATCGATCTGGAAGCTTTGGTCGAAAGCCCGCTTGGCGAAGTCCATGAGGCGCGTCCTGCTAGGCCCGGTCGATCAACGCGACCATCGCCCGGATGAACGGCTGAGCGGTCGACAAAGACGGCGAGATCTGCGGTCTGGGCGGCACGTTGCGGAACTCCGGTGGTCACGCCGTCAAGCAACAGCGGGTTCGCGCAGACGAACCCCGACGCGATCGGGACCCCAACTCTCCGCCTTCAGCGGCAGACTTAGCCTCGTGCTGACGGTTCCGGCAAGCGCGTGGGCCGAATGCCGGGTCGTCCCGCCGGCCTCAACCAGCGGCGCGGGGCCGCGCGCCTGATCCAGGCAGGTCACCGCCAGACTGGCCCGGACCGCGACCGGTCCCGGGTCGGCCAGCCGCCGGTCGGCGGCGATCGCCCCTGCCAGGCGGTCGAGATCGAGCGGCGCATATCGGATGCGGCCCTGCCAGGGGTTGGGGGCATTGGTCGGATCGACGACGTCGAAGGCCTCCAGCCGTGCAGTAGCCCCAGGCAGCGGCCCAGCCCCGTGCCGGGTCGCATAGGCGCGGGTGATGTAGGTCGCCTCGATGGCGTCCAGGCCGGCTTCGCGAGCGATGGCCGTCATGTTGACCAGGCCGGTGTGTGACCGGGTCACGTGCGGAAAGACCCCGATGGCCTGATCCAGCAGCAATCCCTGCGCCCCTTCGAAGACAATCGGGCCCCTGTCGCCGAGGCCGCCGTCCGGCGACTGCCGCACCGTTTCGACAAAGCGCCGGCAGTCCTCGATGAACACCGCCAGCAGCCCATCGTCCGCCAACACCCGCGCCTCCTCCGCCGACAGGTCCACAACGCCCAGCGCCGCCAGCCGGCGCGGAACCCAATGGTCGCGGATCGCCCCGAGCCGGTCTTCAAGGCCCGCGCCCGCCAGGTCGGCCACTGTCAGCGCGAAGGCCGGATCCAACGCCCGTTCGATGGTCTCGCCAAAGCCCAGGCCACAGCTGCCGTGCCGACCGTCGCCGCGCGACCGCTCCACGGCTTGGTTGATCAGCATATCCCAGGGGGTCGTCACAAGGCCGCGGGCGTCGGCGCTGATCTCCACGCAACCGCCCTGCGCTGCCACCGCCTCCCGCTCGGCCTCCAGCAGCATCGGGTGATGCACGAAGAACCGCGACAGGTGGGTGGCGGCCCCGGCGAACGCGCCGGACCCGATGTGGTGGAAGACGTGACGCCGGCCATCGGCCAGCGCCACGGTATGGCCGGCCTGCGCCCCGCCGTTGGAGCGCACCACGACCGGGCGATCCTGGGCACCAGCCGCCAGGACGTCGACGAGGTGCCCCTTGCCCTCGTCTCCGTACCCTGCCCCGATGACGGCCTGGGCGACGCGCCTGCTCATCGCCCCCTCCCTAACCCAGCAGCCGGCGCAGCATGCCGCCTGCTCCGGGCGGGCGCCGCATGGTCTGCAGGGCCTTGGCCACCACGGCCGAGGCAGGCCCCGACCAGCTGCCGGCGACCGAGCCCAGATCGGCGCCTTCGGCGACCTGGATGGCCGACACCACCACCTCCGCCAGCCTGCGGTGATCGTCGAGGATCAGTAGGCGGCCCGGCAACAACGGCTTCCAGCTCCGCAGCACCCGCCCGAGATCGTGCCCAGCGTAGCCCTCCATCACCACCACGTGGAAGACATCGAAATTGCGCTGCGCCAGCGCCAGGCATTCCCGGGCGGACAGGCCGCGCTCGATGTCCTCGCCGAAGACGTCGATCATCTGGTCGCGGGTCATCCCGTCAAGGATAGGCTCGTCGCCGATGGTGAACAGATAGCCCCGCCGGCCCCGCCGAGCCATGCAGTCCACATCCGTGCGGAGTCCGGCGAAGGCGTGGGCGGCCGAGTAGGACTCCCCGCCATTGCCACCCCCGCCGCCCTCCAGCCACAGGCGCCGGACCTGGTCGGCAAGGCGGATGTCGGCCTCGAACTGGGTGACCTGAAGCGGGGCTATGTCGGTCTCCGCATCGCCCACGGCCATGACCATCACATGAGGATCGGGCACCGGCCTGCGCTCATAGATTTCGGTCGCCAGCGTGTTCAGTCCGCTGTTCATCAGTTCGTGGGCGATCAGCCCCATCGAACCGGTCACATCCGAGGCCAGGATGATCGGCGTGGACATCGGATTGTCTTCGCTGTCCCGCGACTCCCGGACCCCGATCAAGGCCGGATCGAACTCAGGGTCCATCCGGCGCGCCGTGAAAATCTGGTCGCGCGAGCGGCCGTGCACGTTGCGGCTGGCGTAATCGTCCCAAGCCGACCGGCTCCAACGTCCCGAGCCCATGTTCGTCTCTCCTCTGTCCGCCACCACGGTGGCTCCGATAGCCGAACCCTAGGATCGTCAAACTTTGTTGTAAAGTGTATTTTGCAACTAACTTAGAAGATGTCAGATTGGCGCATGCCTCAGACCGTCCATCCCGACCACAAACAGATCGTCACCGCCGACGTGGTGCTGCTCACCGTCGTAGAGGGGCGGCTGGCGGTCGGGCTGCTGACCCGGGAAAACGAACCGTTCGCCGGTCGCGGCGCGCTGATCGGCGGCTATGTCCATGCCGATAAGGACCGCGACACCGACGCGACCGCCGCCCGCGTGCTGCGCGACAAGACCGGCCTCGAGGGCTTCTTCATCGAACAGTTGGCCACCTTTTCGGGCCCAAAGCGCGATCCGCGCGGCTGGTCGATCTCCGTGGCCTACCTCGCCCTCACCCCGCTGCAGCGGCTGACCAATGTCCTGGGCGAGGCGAGCCGGGTGTCGCTGGTTCCGGTCGATCAGGCGCGGGATTTGCCCTTCGACCACGGTGAGATCCTGGCCGCAGCGGTCGGCCGGCTGCGGTCAAAGGGGGCCTATTCCACCCTGCCCGCCCGGCTGTTGCCCGAGGTCTTCACCCTTACCGAACTTCAGGCCACCTACCAGATCGCCCTCGGTGTCCCCCGCATCGACAAGAGTTCATTCCGCCGCAAGCTGAACGAACTGGCCCTGATCGAACCGGTCGAGGGACTCCGCGCCGAAACCGGCGGCCGTCAGGCCCAACTCTACCGGCTGCGCCAGGAAATCTCGGTGTTTGAGCGCCGCCTCTAACCCAGGCGCGCTATTCCCACTCGATGGTGCCGGGCGGTTTCGACGTCACGTCGTAGACGACCCGGTTGACCCCGCGCACCTCATTGATGATCCGGGTCGCGGTGCGGCCCAGAACTTCCCAGGGGAACTCAAAGAAGTCCGCCGTCATCCCGTCGGTCGAGGTCACCGCCCGCAGGGCCAGAACGTTCTCATAGGTGCGGGCATCGCCCATCACCCCGACCGTCTTGACCGGCAGCAGCACGGCGAACGCCTGCCAGATCTGGTCGTACAGCCCGGCCTTGCGGATCTCGTCGAGGTAGATGGCGTCGGCGTCCTGCAGCACCGCCACCTTCTCCGGCGTGATCTCGCCTGGAATGCGGATGGCCAAGCCCGGCCCCGGGAAGGGATGGCGGCCTACGAAATCCGGATGCAGGCCCAGCTCGACGCCCAGCACCCGCACCTCATCCTTGAACAGCTCCCGCAGCGGCTCGACCAGCTTCAGCTTCATGTAGTCGGGCAGGCCGCCGACGTTGTGGTGGCTCTTGATCACCGCGCTGGGCCCGCCCCGCGCCGAAACGCTCTCGACCACGTCGGGGTATAGGGTCCCCTGGGCCAGGAACTCGGCGCCCTCGATCTTGGCGCTCTCCTTGTCGAAGACGTCGATGAACAGCTTGCCGATGATCTTCCGCTTGGTCTCCGGATCGCTGACGCCGGCCAGCCCACCGAGGAATTCCTTTGATGCATCAACGTGGATCAGCGGAATGTTGTAGTGGTTCCTGAACAGTGAGACGACCTGGTCGCTCTCGCCCTTCCGCATCAGCCCGGTATCGACGTAGACACAGGTCAGCTGGTCGCCGATCGCCTCATGGATCAGCACCGCCGCCACCGAGCTGTCGACCCCGCCCGACAGGCCGCAGATCACCCGGCCCTTGCCGACCTGTTCGCGGATGCGGGCGATGGCCTCGTCCTTGAACCGCGCCATGGTCCAGTCGCCGCTCAAGCCGGCGATCCGGTGGATGAAGTTGGCCAGCAGGACCTTGCCGTTGGGGGTATGCACGACCTCCGGGTGGAACTGCACGCCATAGATCTTTCGGGCCTCGTCGCCGATCGCCGCGAACGGCGCCCCGTCGCTGACCGCGATGACCTCGAACCCTTCCGGGATGGCGGTGACGCGGTCGCCGTGGCTCATCCACACCGTCTCGCGGTGGCCCACCTCCCCGATGCCCTCGAACAGCGGGCTAGCCTTGCGGATCTCGATCTCGGCCCGGCCGAACTCGCGGTGATGCCCGCCCTCGACCTTGCCGCCCAGCTGGGCGCACAGGGTTTGCTCGCCATAGCAGATCCCCAGCAGCGGCACGCCGGCCTCGAACAGGGCCATGTCGGCGGCGGGGCTCTCGTCCTCTGTGGTGCTGGCCGGCCCGCCCGACAGGATGATCGCCGAAGGCTTCAGGCTCTCCAGCGCCGCCTTCGCCTTGTCGTAGGGATGGATCTCGCAATAGACCCCGCTCTCCCGGACCCGCCGCGCGATCAGCTGCGTAACCTGGCTGCCGAAGTCGACGATGAGAACGGACTGGTGGTTCATTTTTTGCGGTCCAATAGCGCTGCGAAGAAGCCGTCCGTGCCGGCCTTGCGGGGCGACAGCCGCAGGTAGCCCTGCGGCGTCGTGAAATCCGGAAAGAGGTCGATCTTGCTCAGCTTGAAGGCGCTGTTGCGGGCCAGGAAGGCCTCGACCTGTTGCTCGTTCTCCTCGGCGAAGAAGGAGCAGGTCACATAGACCATCCGCCCGCCGGGTTTGACGAATTCACTCGCTTGATCAAGCACCTTGCGCTGTTCGTTCAGACGCCGCTGTAACGTATCGGGCGTCAGCCGCCACTTGGCGTCCGGATGCCGTCGCCAGGTGCCAGAGCCGGTGCAGGGGGCATCGACGAACACCATGTCCATCGTCTCCTGCAGGCCGTTCAGCGGCTCCTTGTTGAGCGGCGTCCGCAGTTCCAGGTTGGTCACGCCGGCCCGCGTCGCCCGCGGGATGATGTCGGTCATCCGCCGCGCGTCGCTGTCGTAGGCGTAGATCTTGCCGGTGTTGCCCATCGCCGCCGCCAGGGCCAGGGTCTTGCCCCCGCCGCCGGCGCAATAGTCCAGCACTTGGCAACCCTTCACGTCGCCGGCCACCGCCGCCGCCATCTGACTGCCCAGGTCCTGCACCTCGAACCAGCCCATGGCGAAGGCGGGATGGATCTCCACCGCCGCCGCTCGCTCCGCCGCCGCCGGGGCCGGCACGCGCAACGCGTCGGGCAGCACGCCCGCCGGCTCGGCGCCCATGCCCTCCAGCGCCTTCAGCACCTCGTAGGCGTCGCTCTTCAGCCGATTGACCCGCAGATCCACCGGCGCGCGCTGGGCGAAGGCGATGCCTTCTTCGACCCGGTCCTTGCCGAAGGTGCGGGCCATGCTGGCCTCGATCCAGTCGGGATAGTCGCCGCGAACATCGGCCTTTGCTTTCGACAGATCGTACTTTGGACCGGTTGCTTCGGTCACCTCGCCGAGCTTGTCGACGGCGGCGTAGACAACCGGCGGCGCACCCGGGCTGCCAAGCCTGAAAAGAACCTCGAATTCGTCGCCTGACAGGGCGCCAGGTCCATGGGGATCGGCGCACGCCTCCAGGATTCGGTCGGGCTCCCATCCCCAAACCGCTCGAAGTGCCGCCAGTGCCCGGGCGCGATTGCTCTCCTCACCCATCATGAAGGCGAGCGACCGCTGCCGGCGCAGCACGTCCAGCGCCAGCCCCGACACCCAGGCCCGGTCCTTGGACCCGGCATAGCGCGCGCCGTCACTCCAGGTTTTCAGCGCCTGTCGAACCGGCTTGTGGCGCAGCTCGATGTCATCCAGCACCTGGATCGCCGCCGCGATGCGTCCGCCATCCCTCACTGGGTACCCTCACTCAACTTCAATTGGAGCCCTGGTAATTCGGGGCCTCCCTGGTGATCATCACGTCGTGCACATGGCTTTCGCGCAGGCCGGCGTTGGTGATGCGGATGAACCGCGCCCGCGCCTGCAGCTCGGGGATCGTCGGCGCCCCCACATAGCCCATGGCGGCGCGCAGCCCACCGACCATCTGGTGGATCACCGGCCCGATCGGCCCCTTGTAGGGCGTCTGGCCCTCGATGCCCTCGGGCACCAGCTTCTGGGCGTCGCTGACTTCCTTCTGGAAGTAGCGGTCGGCGCTGCCCCGGGCCATGGCGCCGAGCGAGCCCATGCCCCGGTAGCTCTTGTAGGACCGGCCCTGGTAGAGGAACACCTCGCCGGGGCTCTCGTCGGTGCCGGCGAACATCGAGCCCATCATGGCCGTCGAGGCGCCGACCGCGATGGCCTTTGCCAGGTCGCCGCTCGACTTGATCCCGCCGTCGGCGATCACCGGCACGCCGCTGTCGCGAGCGGCGCGGACTGCCTCCTCGATGGCGGTCAGCTGAGGCACGCCCACCCCGGCGACGATGCGCGTCGTACAGATCGAGCCAGGCCCGATCCCAACCTTCACCGCATCCGCCCCGGCGTCGATCAGCGCCTTGGCGCCTTCATAGGTGGCCACATTGCCGGCCACGATCTGCACCCGGTTGGTTTCACGCTTCAGCCGGCTGACCGCTTCGCTCACCTGAGCCGAATGGCCGTGGGCGGTGTCGATGATCACCACGTCCACGCCCGCCTCGACCAGGGCCATCGACCGCTCGAACCCGGCGTCGCCCACAGTCGAGGCGGCGCCGACGCGAAGGCGGCCCTTCTCGTCCTTGGCGGCCAGGGGATGGGCCTGGGCCTTCTCGATATCCTTGACGGTGATCAGTCCGACCGCACGGCCGGCCTCGTCCACGACGATCAGCCGCTCGATCTTGTGCTTGCGCAGCAGCGCGTGGGCCTGGGCCTGGGTCACCCCTTCCGGCACGGTGACCAGCCCCGCGGCGGTCATCAGACTGGAGGCCTTGCTCTTGGGATCGCTCTCGAACCGCATGTCGCGGTTGGTGAGAATTCCCACCAGCTTTCCGGTTTCCGGTTCAACCACCGGAAATCCCGAGATTTTCCGCCGCGCCTTGATCTCCAGGATCTCGGCCAGAGTGGTGCCCGGATGGATGGTCAGCGGGTTGATGACCATCCCGCTCTCATACCGCTTCACCTCGCGCACCTGGTCGGCCTGTTCATCGACCGTGAGGTTGCGATGCAGGATGCCCATGCCACCGGCCTGGGCCATGGCGATGGCCAGCCGGCTTTCGGTCACCGTATCCATGGCGGCCGACACCAAGGGGATGTTCAGCCCGATTTCACGCGTCAATCTGGTTTCGGTCGAAACCTGGGTCGGCATTACTTCCGACGCACCGGGTTCAAGCAAAACATCGTCGAAGGTGAGCCCTTCGCGAATCTCCATGAGACTCTCCGTTTTGCGGGCCGCGTATGTGTCAGCCGGGGGCGGGTGTCAACCGCGGCCTTGTGACATCGCCTCCGGACGGCCTGCCCTTCGTGCAATCGGAACAGGCGGCGGGCTCAGGGGTTTTGTCGGCTCATCGCAGTAACGGAGCGTTTCCCCATGGACACCAACAACGACCACGCCGTGAAGGTCCTCAACGGCCTCATCGAAACCACCCTCGACAGCGCCAACGGCTACAAGGAAGCGGCCGAGAACGTCGAGAGCCAGGAATATCGCGCCATGTTCAACGAGCGGGCCGCCAAACGGATGGACCTGACGCGCCGCCTGCAGCAGGAGGTGCGCAGCTTCGGCGGCGAGCCCGAGGACGATCAGTCGATCATGGGCAAGCTCCACAACAAGTTCGTGGACCTGAAGACCGCCCTCACCGGCGGGCCGAACGACAAGGGCGTGATCAACGAAGTCGAGCGTGGCGAAGACGTGATCAAGGCCAAGTACGAGCACGCCTGCCGGGACGAAGAGCTTCCGAGCACCGTGAAGGGCCTGGTCACCGAGGCCTACAGCTCGGTCAAGGCTGACCATGACGAGATCAGCCGCATCAAGCACGCGCTGAACTGATCAGTCCGATTGAGGAGAAAGGCGCCCGGCCCGGGCGCCTTTCAACCTTTGAAGCCGGTCGCCGCCAGGAACACTTCCGAACTGTCGGTCCGGCTCGCCTTTGGCTTGATGTGCTGAACCTTGTCAAAGCGCTTCTTCAGCCTGGCGATGACCTCAGCGGTCTCGCCGCCTTGGAACGCCTTGGCCACAAACGACCCGCCGGGCTTGAGCACCGAAATCGCGAAGTCTGCGGCCAGTTCGATCAGCCCGACGATACGCAAGTGGTCGGTCTCCCGGTGGCCCACGGTGTTGGGCGCCATGTCCGACAGCACGATGTCCGGTTGGCCGCCTAGCAGCTCCATGAGCTTCGGGCCGCATGCCGGGTCGGTAAAATCCATCTGGATGATCTCGGCCGGCGACAGCGGATCGACATGCAGCAGGTCGACGCCGACCACCCTGCCCGCTCCGCGCTCCAGCGCCACCTGAATCCAGCCGCCAGGCGCGCAGCCGAGGTCAATGACCTTCACGCCTTTCTTCAGAATATGCAGCCGGTCATCAATGCCGCTCAACTTGAAGGCCGCCCGGCTGCGATAGCCCTTGGCCCGCGCCTCGGCGGCGAACGGGTCGTTGATCTGCCGCTCCAGCCAGGCCTGCTGGCTGGGCGTGCGCTTGTAGGCGGTCTTCAGTCGCGCCGGCTTGTGGCGCCCGGCCTCCAGCCCGCCGGAGGGTGGGCGCACCATACGGCGTTTGGGGGGCTCTTCATCACTCATGCGGCTGCTTCTACAGCCCGCCGGCCCCGACCGCCACGTCGGCGGCGCCGGGGCCGCTGTTCGCTCATCAGGCTGAGCAGGATGCCCTCGCGCAGGCCCCGGTCGGCGACCCGCACCCGCGAGCAGGGCCACAGCTCCTGCACCGCCTGCAGGATCGCCGCCCCGGCCAGAACCAGGTCGGCCCGGTCGGGCCCGATACAGGCCAGCTGACCGCGCTCGGCGCGGGTCAGCTGGATCAGCCGGTCCGCCGCCACTTCGCACTCGGCCCGCGTCATCCACATGCCGTCCACCCGGTTACGGTCATAGCGCGGCAGGTTGAGGTGCAGCCCCGCCAGGCTGGTAATAGCCCCGGACGTGCCGACCATATGCGCCCGGTCGCCGACGAATACCTCGCGCAGCGGCTCGGCGTGGGGGAAGGCGGCGATCTTCTCCTTCACCGCCTCGACCATCCCCCGGAACCAGGCCTCCGACGCACGCTCCCCCTCCGGGAACCGCTCGGCCAGGGTGACCACCCCGATCGGCACCGACAGCCAGGCCTTGATCGGCAGCTTCCAGGGCGCGAACTCCCGGGGCCGGGAGTCGAGCCCGTCGCCCTTCAGGTCGACCCAGGAAAGCTCGGTCGAACCGCCGCCGACATCGACCACCAGCGCCGCCTCGGCCTGGCGGTCCAGCAGGTTGACGCAGCCGGCGACCGAAAGGTGCGCCTCTTCCTTCGGGGTGATGATCTGCAGCTTCAGGCCGGTTTCGTCTGCCACGCGCTGGATAAATGCCGGGCCATTCTCGGCCCCTCGGCAGGCCTGGGTGGCGATGGCCCGGAACTTCACGCACCGCCGCCGCCGCACCTTCTCGGCGCAGACGGTCAAGGCGGCCATGGCTCGCTCCATGGCAGCGTCGGACAGCCGCCCCGTCTGGGTTAGCCCCTCCCCCAGCCTCACGATTCGCGAATAGGCCTCGACCACCCGAAAGCCGCCGGGCGTCGGCGTCGCCACCAGCAGGCGGCAATTGTTCGTGCCCAGGTCGAGCGCCGCATAACACGGCGGCCCGGCCGACCCGCGCCGAGCCTCATCAGGCTCGCGCCGGGCGCTTGGCGCCTCCGACATGGTTGTCACCTGTCTGCGCGGACGCCGTGGATCGGCGCCCGGTTTCCCGGCGACCTTAGACCACAGGTCCGCGGTCCGAAAGGCAGAGACTTGTCAGACGGCGGCTGATGACTACGTTCAGGATTCAGTCAGGCGGGAGGCGTAAACTATGGTCATTATGAACACTCAGCTCGCCAAATTCGCCATTGGCCAGGTGGTCCGGCACCGGATCTTCCCGTTCCGCGGAGTGATCTTCGACGTGGACCCCACCTTCGCCAACACCGAGGAATGGTGGAATTCCATTCCCGAGAACATCCGGCCCCGCAAGGACCAGCCGTTCTACCACCTATTGGCCGAGAACGATCAGAACACCTACGTCGCCTACGTCTCCGAGCAGAACCTGCTCCCCGACGACAGCGGCGAGCCGGTGGGCCATCCCCACACCGCGCTGATCTTCGACGGCTTCGAGGACGGCCACTACAACATGCGGCCCCGCGTCGCGCACTGACGCAACTTCATTCCGCCGGACCGGCCAAAGCCGGGCAAATCCGGCGGAACTTTCCGCGCGGCGCGACGTAAGCTTCCCCTATGAGCGCAGACGGCTTTACCGCCGCGCCGCCCCCGGGCGCGCGCGAGGACTGGACCATCGACCAGGGCTGGGCGGACTACACGCCCGAGGAGCACGCGACTTGGGACATTCTGTATGAACGCCAAGCCGCGCTACTGCCCGGCTACGCCTGCGATGAGTTCCTTCACGGGCTCGATGCGCTGAACTTGCATCGCGGCGGCATTCCCAACTTCGACGAGATCAATCCGGAGCTGAAGCGCCTCACCGGCTGGACCGTGGTGGCCGTTCCCGGCCTGGTCCCGGACGAGGTGTTCTTCGACCATTTGGCCAACCGCCGCTTCCCGGCCGGCCAGTTCATCCGCAAGCGGGATCAGCTCGACTACCTGCAGGAACCCGACATCTTCCACGATGTCTTCGGCCATGTGCCGATGCTGACCGACCCGGTTTTCGCCGACTACATGGAGGCTTACGGCAAGGGCGGCCAGCGGGCGCAAGGCCTGGGCCGGCTGCAGAATCTGGCCCGTCTCTACTGGTACACGGTGGAGTTCGGGCTGCTGGAAACCCCGAAGGGCCTGCGCATCTACGGCGCCGGCATCGTCTCCAGCCGCACCGAGTCGATCTTCGCCCTCGACGATCCCTCGCCCAACCGCCTGGGCTTCGACCTGGTCCGCACCATGCGCACCCCCTATCGAATCGACGATTTCCAGCAGGTCTATTTCGTCATCCCCAGTCTCCAGGCCCTGCTCGACGCCACCCTGCAGGACTTCGCCCCGATCTATGCCGCCCTGGAGACGGCCAGCGACGTGCCTATCGACGCGATACTCGCCGAGGACCGCGTCTTCACGGCGGGGACCCAGGCCTATGCTGCCGGTGGCGGCAGGCTGGCCACGGCCGACTGAGACTTCAGCCCGAACAGCGGCCGCAGGAACCCGACGCGGCTGACGATCAGATAGGTCAGCAGGCATCCGGCCGCGGTGATCCCGATCAGGACCAGCGCCTCCAGGCCCTGGGGCATCCCCAGTTTCGCCAGATGATGGCCGGCGACCACGATGATCGTCTGATGGACGATGTAGAAGGGGAACACCGCCAGGGTCAGCCAAGTCAGCACCGGCCCGCCTCGCACGACATGCCGCGCCCCGAACCCCAGCACCGCAACGATGGCGGTCCACTGGTTGACCGCATAGACCGCCCGCATCGCCTGGCGCAGCGCCTCGGGGGCAATGGCGTCATCCGCCCTCCACAGCCAGGCGTAGGTCGCCCAGCCCGCCCAGCTTAGCAGGGCCAGGATCAACGCAGGCCAGCGCAGGCTGATGAACGCCTGCTTCAGCCGCTCGGAACGCGCCATCAGGTAGCCGAACAGGAAGGCGCTGAACGACAGGGCGTGGTTGTACCAGTCGTCGACCAGGGCATGGGTGATCTCGAACAGCGGCAGCAGGCTGATGCGGACTGCCGCCAGGAAGAGGATCGGCGCCAGCAGCAGCCCCCAGGCCGGCAGGCGCTCGAGCGCCCTCTCCATCGCCTTCAACACCCTGGGCGCCAGGGCGATGATCGCCGCCAACAGCAGGGTGTAGACCAACAGGTAGGCGACGAACCACATGTGGTTCCAGGTGGGGGTGATCAGGCAGTCGTCGGCGTCGCACCAGCCGCCCGAGGCCGTCAGGTACTTCCCCCAGAAGGTCAGGTAGTCGTCCACGAAGCCCGGCCCCTGCTCCACGAGTTCGTAGTAGCTCTGCGGCGGCACGATCAGCACCATCGCCAGGATCAGCGGCGGCAGCAGTCGCCAGGTCCGCATGCCGGCCAGCGAGCCGGCGCTCATCTTGTCGGCCATGAACCGCGTCGCCGCCCCGCTGACCAGGAACAGCAGGGTCAGTCGCCAGGGGTTGGTCAGCTGCATCACCGGTTCCAGCCATTCCACCGGCCGAGGGGTCTTCACGTGCCAGTCCCAGGGCACGTAGAACATGCCGACGTGGTAGAGGATCAACAGGCCGAACGCCGCGACCCGGATCCAGTCCAGGTCGTGTCGGCGCTGAAGGGGGATGTCGGTATTCACGGAATGGCTCCAGTCCAGCGGAAGGTCGGCGGACAGGGATGGCGCCTCGCCTCCCCGCGCCGAAAGGCCGTCGGGCCGTCCGGCGCCTTGGCGGTGACCAGCGGGAGCGGCCTGTGACGAGCGGCGCCGCAAGAGGGACGAACGGAGCGGAGCGCCGCGCCTTCTGGATCTGCATGGCCGGCGCGGTGTTGTTCATCGCCGCGATCAACGTCGTCAACGCGCTCAGCTGGATGCAGGAGGAGCCCGACGTCGCCCCCTGGGTGGTCTGGGTCACCGAGTGCAGCAGCAGCCTTGTTTCCGTCGCGCTGATCTGGATTCCCTGGCTGGTCCTGGTCCGCCTGCCGCTGGACCGGCCACCGCTTTGGCGCACCTTGGCCATTCATGCGGCGGTGCTGGTCGCCTTCTCGGCGGTTCGGGTGACCGGCTTCATGTCCCTGCGGGTGGTCATCTTCGAGGCGCTTGGACGGCCCTATGAGATCGGCTCCTGGCTGGACCGGTACGTCTATGAACTGCGCAAGGATGCGGTCTACTATACCATGGTGATGGTCTGCTTCTGGCTGGTGCGGGAGCGGATTCTCGGCCGCTCAACGCCGGCGGCTTCCAAGGCCGAACCCGCCACCTTCGACATCCGCGACGGCGCCAAGCTGGTCCGCGCCGCCGTCAGCGACATCCTCGCCGTCTCCTCGGCCGGCAACTATGCCGAGTTCCACCTGGCCGACGGCCGCAAGCCGCTGATGCGCGCCTCCCTGGCCAGCCTGGAGACCAAGCTCGCCCAGCACGGCTTTGTCCGCACCCACCGCTCCTGGCTGGTCAACGCCGCCCGCGTCACCGAACTCAAGCACGAGGGCAGCGGCGACTACGCGGTCACCCTGGGCGGCGTGGTCGCCCCCCTCTCCCGCCGCTTCCCGGACGCCCTGGCCCGCCTGCGCGGCGGCTAGCGCTGGAAGGGATAGAAGCCCGAGCCCAGCCCCAGGATCTGGGTCAGCTCGTCCAGCGCTGTCCGGCTCTCGACCAGCAGCGACGGATCGGCCAGGTCGGCCGGCAGCAGCCGGTCGCGATACCGCGCCCCGGCCCAGGCCTCGAGCCGCTTCTGCAGCGCCGGATCGAACCGCTGGCCAGGATTAGTCGCCGCCAGTTCCTCGTCGGTCAGGACCACCCGCAGCCGCAGGCAGGCCGGCCCGCCGCCGTTGCGCATTGACTGGCGGACATCGACATACGCCACCCGCCCGATCGGCCCGTTGGACGAGACCAGCCCATCCGCCACCGCCCTGGCCGACGGCGTCTCCGCCACCTCCATCGGCGCGATCAGGGTCAGCCGGCCATCCCCCGGCAAGGCGACCAGCATCGAGTTGAACAGATAGCTCCGCACCGCCTCGCCCAGCGGCAGGTCAGCCTCGGCCACCTCTACGAATTGCGGCTCAAAGCCCGCCGCCGCGCGCACATCCGCTTCCATCGCGGCCCGGTCCTCGAACGCCGCCTCATGGAAGAACAGGCAGGTTCGCGCGCCCACGCAGACCACGTCGTTGTGGAACACCCCCGCCTCGATGGCCCGCCGCGCCTGCCGGGCGAACACCGCGCCGCCCGCGCCATGCCGCCGTTGCACCGCCTCGAACGCCTGCAGCGTCTGCCGCGCCGGGAAGCGCCCGCTCCAGCCCTCCCAGGCGTCGCGCCCCCAGACGAACAGGTTGACCCCCGGCTCCCCATGCTCGGCGCAGAGCCGCACATGGTTGGCCGCGCCCTCGTCGGCGAAATGCCCCTGCGCCGGCAGCGGATCATGCACCGCGAACCGCGCCTCGTCCGGAAACAGCGCCCGCAACGCCCGCGTCGTCTGTTCCCCCTCCAGGCTGCGGTGCAGGTTGGTCAACAGGTTGGCCGGGGTGAAATGCACCCGCCCGTCGGCCGCGTCGGCGCTCGGCGTCACCGTGGCGGCGTTGGCCGCCCACATCGGGCTGGCCGAACAGGCGGTGTTCAGCAGCTCCGGCGCGTTGCGCCCCGCCGCCTCGATCACCGCCGCGTCCGAGCCGCCAAAGCCTAGGCGCCGCAGGAACCCCACATCCGGCCGCTCATGCGGCGGCAACACGAACTGCGGCAGGCCCAGGTCGTGCAACAGCCGCATCTTGGCCAGC
>NZ_JAAALA010000080.1 GCF_009905535.1 Caulobacter sp. SLTY
CGGTGGGGGGGACCCCCTCGGTTTGGCTCGCTTGCAGCGCTCGCCAAATCCACTCCCCCATTTCATGGGGGAGAGCGGGGCGGGGTGGTTTCGCTCTCCGCCCGCTTGCGGGCGGAGGACGGTTCGGAGCGTGAGCGACGGACCAGGAGGCGGGCCCGTCGGCGGTTGGGGGGATAACCTTCGGGCGGACTTGCCCCCCCCCTGCTCTGTCGCTTGGAGGCTCCAGAGCGGTCCTCCCCCCGCAGGGCGGGGGGAGAGAGGACGCGCTGTCGGGCCGGTGTTTTTTGGAAGGTTTTGCTGATGTTGGTGGTGCGGCCTGCCGGGCCTTCGGATTTCGATACCCTTATGGAGCTGGCCGTCCTTTCCGGGCGCGGGTTTACCAGCCTGCCGGAGGATGAGCCGACGATTGCGGATCGGCTGGCGCTGTCGGCGGCGAGTTTTGCCGGGGAGGTGGCGGCGCCGGAGGCCTGGTACACCCTGATGCTGGAGGACACGGCGGATGGGGCCAACGCCGGGGTGGCCGGGGTGAAGGCCGGGGTAGGGCTGAAGCGGCCGCACTTTTCGCTGCGGGTGGTGACCCTGGCGCAGTCTTCGCCGACGCTGGACCTGCGGTTCGATCACCAGGCGTTGGTGATGGTCAACGAATGCGCCGGATGGTCGGAGGTGGGGAGCCTGTTCCTGCGGCCGGAGCGGCGCAAGGGCGGGGCCGGGCGGTTGCTGGCGCAGTCGCGCTACATGCTGATCGGGATCGATCCGGCCAAGTTCGCCGAGATGGTGCTGGCCGAGCTGCGCGGCTGGTTCGGGGAGGACGGGCATTGTCCGTTCTGGGAGCATGTATCGGGCAAGTTTTTCCCGTTGGCCTTTGATGAGGCCGACCGGATGAGCGCCTCGACCAACGGGCAGTTCATTCTGGATCTGGCGCCGCGCCACCCGATCTATGTCGGCCTGTTGCCGCAGGCGGCGCGGGAGGTGATCGGCAAGTGCCATCGCGAGGGCGAGGCGGCGCGGGTGATGCTGGAGCGGGAGGGGTTCCGGTTCCAGGGGCTGGTCGACCTGTTCGACGCCGGGCCGACGGTGAGCTGTCACCGGGACGACATCAAGACGGTGAAGGAGGCGCGGCGGCTGACCGTGGCGCTGGGCGGAGACGAGGAGGCCTATGGCGAGGAGGCGCTGGTTTCCAGCACCTCGATCGCCGGGTTCCGAGCCGTGCGGACGCCGGTGCTGGTCGATGGGCAGAAGGCGATCATGAGCCGGGAAGCGGCCGATGCGCTGCAGCTGGGCGAGGGTGAAGCGGTGAGTGTGAAGCTGTGACCAAGGGATTGTTGATCGGCGGGCGTTGGGTCGGCGGCGAGGGCGCGGGGTTCGAGAGCATCGATCCGGCGACCGGGGCGGCGGTCTGGGCCGGGGCGGGCGCGAGCGTCGGCCAGGTGGAGGCGGCGGTGGCGGCGGCG
>NZ_JAAALA010000081.1 GCF_009905535.1 Caulobacter sp. SLTY
GGCGTTTCATGGGACAGGGCGGGGGGCGGGGATCAGCCGCCACATCTTCAGGTCATGCTTGACCCGGCCGGCCTCGCGACCGGCGGCCTCGCCCCGGCCGATATAGAGGTCGGCCCGCACCTGGCCCCGGATGGCGCCGCCGGTGTCGAGCGCGGCGACCAGCCGGCTGTAGCGGGGGAAGGCCCCGGTCAGGGTCGGGGCCCTGCCGTCGATCCAGTAGAGGGCGCCGTAGTCGTGGTGGATGGGATCGACCGCGATCGCCCGGCCGGCCAGCAGCGGCACGTTGGCGGCGCCGGTCGCCTCTTCCCCATCGTCATCCTGCATGCGGAAGAAGACATAGCGGGGGTTCAAGGCCATGACCTCGTCCGCCTCGGGTCCGCGATGCTCGGCCAGCCAGTTGCGGATCGCGTCACCCGAAGTTCCATCGGCGGGCAGCAGGCCCCGGTCGCGCATCGGGGTGGCTATGCCCTTGAACGGCAGGCCGTTGGTGGCGGCGAACACCGCGCGCTTGCGGCGGCCGTCCGGCAGCACAAGGGTGCCGGAGCCCTGGATCTGCAGGAAGAACAGGTCTTCGGGCCGCATCCAGGCCAGGGGCTGGATCTCCTCGCGCGCCTCGATGGCGGCGCGGTCCGGGTAGGGCTGGAGCCTGCCGTCCACCCGCACGCCCTCTCCCTTCCAGCCGGGGCGAGCCGGATCGGGGGTGAAGGCAGGATCGATCTCCAGGTCGGCGGGCCGGGGCCGGACCGGGGCGGTGAAGTCGCCGGTGCGGGAGAAGCGGGCCTCGTACTCGGGCGAGAAATAGGCGGTCAGCAGGCCGGTATCCCCGACCGGGACGGCCCGGAAAGTCGCTTCGAGCAGGGCGCGGGCCTCGGGGCCGGGCAGGGGACCAGTGGCGAGAACCGCGCGGCAGGCATCGGCCGTCTGCGGCTGCGGCTTGACCCGGCAGGTGCGGGCGACGGCGGCCAGGGCGGCGGCGTGGTCTTCGCCGGACCAGCCGGGCAGGGCGGAGAGCGGGACACCGGCCGGCTGAGGCGGCGGCGGTGTCGGC
>NZ_JAAALA010000082.1 GCF_009905535.1 Caulobacter sp. SLTY
CCCCCTCGCCGCCGCCCTCGTCCTCCGCGCCATGATCGAAGACACCACCCGCTGGCGCCGCGCCGAACGCTACGGCTCCGCCCAACGCTGGCTCCTGGAAGCCGCGTCTCTGGAGCCCCAGATCGCCGATCACCAGGGCTTCGGCACGCACGAGGACTTCCTGAAGAGCATCGCCCCGTATCGGCGGTTCTAAGCACCCGCGCTATCCTGCACGCCAATGCGCCCCGAGATTCTCTTCCCCCTGTTCGCGCCGGCGACCTCGCTCAAGGGCGTGGGGCCCAAGGTTGCGCCGCTGGTGGAGAAGCTGGCCGGGCCGCTGGTGCGGGACGTGCTGTTCCTCAAGCCCCACAGCCTGGTGAAGCGCAAACCGGCCAGCTTCCTCAGCCTGGTCGACGGCGAGGTCGCCACCCTCTCGGTGGTCGTGAACGATCACCAGCGGCCGCGCGGCCCCAGCCAGCCCTGGCGCATCCGGGTGGTCGCCAGCGACAGCGGCTTCCTGACCCTGACCTTCTTCAAGGGCCACGGCCCGCACCTGGAGCGCCAGCATCCGGTCGGCGCCAAGCGGATCGTCAGCGGCAAGGTCGAGCGCTTCAACGACACCTGGAACATCGTCCACCCCGACTACCTCGTCGATATCGCCCGCGCCGACGAGGTGCCGGAGATCGAGGCCATCTATCCGGCCACCGCCGGCCTCGCCGCCCGCGTGGTGCGCAAGCTGGCCCACGAAGCGTTCGAACGCGCCCCTGAATTGCCCGAATGGCAGGACCCCGCCTGGCTGGCCCGCGAGCAGTGGCCGGGCTGGCGCGCCGCCCTCGACTGTCTGCACAACCCCCAGAGCGAGGCCGACACCGCCCTCCTCTCCCC
>NZ_JAAALA010000083.1 GCF_009905535.1 Caulobacter sp. SLTY
TGTAAAAGCCGGCCAGGTCGAAGGCCCCGTGGCGGCGGCGCATGAGGCGGTCACCGGCTTCACCCACACCGGGGCCTTCGACCTGGCCGGCTTTTACATGCCCCAGGCCGAGGTGCGGGTCGGTAGCTGGCGGCTCGAGCAGCTTGGCGTAGGCTCGGCCAGCGACTTCGCCCAGTGGGAACAGGGCGACCGGATGTCGACCTTCGGCCCGATCCTGCTGGAGTTCGCCGACACCACCAGCCCGATGCAGACCGGCGAGACCGGCGCGGAGAGTCATACCGTCAAGGTGCGCGTGCTGCCGACCGGCTATGCCACCGACGGCAAGACCATGAAGTTCGCCGGGACCGACCCCAAGCTCGGCCAGGTGACCTTTGAGGGGGACTTCGACGTCGCCGCCCTGTCCGACGCCAAGGCCCAGGGAGCCAGCGAGCAGACCGTTCTGAACGGCACGCTGCGCGTCGGCGACACCCAGTTCGCCAACACCCGCTTCAGCTTCTACGCCGGCGACTGACCGGCGCCTTTTCGTTGGGAGAAGACCATGAAGAAGACCCACCTGGCCGCCGCAGCGGTGGCTGCGCTCGGCCTTTCGGCCATGGCCGCCTCGGCCCAGGCCCCGTCCTGGTACGGCGGTTTCGATGAGCTGCCGGAGGGCAGTTACCAGCGGACCTGCCGCGACATCACCGCCTTCAACGGAATGCTCTACGCCAACTGCCGCGACCGCTCCAACCGGCTGGTCCGCAGCGAGCTGAACATGCGCAACTGCCGGGGCCGCGTGGAGAACTTCGGCGGCCAGCTGCGCTGTGAATACGGCGGTGGCGGCGGA
>NZ_JAAALA010000084.1 GCF_009905535.1 Caulobacter sp. SLTY
ACCCCGTGGAGCGCGACTTCCGCAACCGCGCCCTCGGCCGGGCCAGCAGGGGCGGCTGGGCGTCGATGAAGAGGATGGGGGTTTCCGCCGCCTGGGGCCAGCCGGGGGCTGCGGCGGCGGGCGCCGGGGCCTGCATGACCGCCAGCACGGCGGGGTTGGCGGTCAGGTAGCGCTCGATGGCCGGGAAGATGGCGGCCTGGTAGTTGTCCATCGGGCGGTAGCCGCGGATGCGCGGCAGGGCCAGCTCCTGCTCCAGCACCGCCGAGATGTTCATGAACTTGAACTCGACGGAGCGGTGCGAGCGGCCGGTCAGGGCCATCAGGCGTTCGGCGTGGCGGGCTTTGACGTAGGGCGCAGCCGACTGCTCGAGGGCGAGCATGACGAAGTACTCGGCGACGATGAGGTCGAGTTCGTCGTCGCGCCAGGGGGTGTTGGGTGGGGCCGTGGTCACTGACGCAGGGTGCATCAGTTCTGCTGACGCGCCACCCAGGATTCTCAAGTGTTTCGAGCGCACACGGCCTTTACGAGCAAACCACTCCGCCCCCGCTGACGCGGCGATTGCAAGTCCCCCTCCCGCTCATCCCGGCGGATCGCAGCGGGGGTCGCGGCCTGGGGTGGTCAGGAGGGTGATCATCATCATGGGGCGGGTCTTGGGCTTGGCGGTGTAGATCAGCAGGGCGTCGCTGGGGACGGTGGCGGGGGCGCAGAAGGCTTCGCGGGATGCGAAGCCTTCTGCGCCCCCGCC
>NZ_JAAALA010000085.1 GCF_009905535.1 Caulobacter sp. SLTY
CCCCCCACACCACCAGCCGCGTGTAGTCCCCACCCCCATCCGTCACCGCATAGTCGCTGGTCCCATAGTACCGCAGCGCCTCGGGCAGCTCCCGCTCCCCGAACCGCCGAAAACACCCCCGCTCGAAATAGCTCCCCTCCGCCGCCGTCGGCCGCTGCTGGTACAGCGCGTTCCACGTCCGCGGGTTCAGCCGATACGGCCGCCAGTGCGCCTCGCTCCAATACTCCGGCCACAGCCAGTCCCCCGGCATCCGGCCCAGCGGGTCATCCCCGCGCTCCGCCATCGCCGGGATACAGACCACCTCCCAGACCTCCCCGTCCCGGCACAGCACCGGCCCGCTCCGCCCGTCATAGCCCTCCGGCAACAGGCTCCCGGCCAGGTCGTCCTCATGCCACCGCGTCTGGATCAGCACGATCCGCCCCCCGGCCTTCAGCCGCGTGCGCACCGTGTCGTCGAACTCCTCTCGCGTCCGCCGCCGGATCAGCGGACTGTCCGCCTCGGCCCGCCCCTTCACCGGATCGTCCACCACGATCAGGTCCGCCCGGTTCCCCGTGATCCCGGCCAGCATCCCGGCCCCATCCACTCCCCGCCGTTGTCCAGCCCCCAGT
>NZ_JAAALA010000086.1 GCF_009905535.1 Caulobacter sp. SLTY
CCCTGGCCCAGGCCCCCGATCCGGCGCCGGCCGCCGCGCCCGCCCCCTCGGCGCCCAAGAACACCGTGGTCCAGATCACCATCGCCGAGCAGATCGGCTCGAACACCAACAAGGTCGGCGACAAGTTCGCCATCGTGCTGGCCGAGCCGGTGATGGTGAACGGCCAGGTGATCATCCCGGCCGGAACCAAGGGGGTCGGCGAGATCGTCCATGTCGCGCCTTCCGGCCTCGGCGGACGCTCGGGCGAACTGCTGCTGGCCGCGCGCTACCTGGAACTCGGCGATGTCCGCATCCCGCTGAAGGCCTTCCAGTTCGCGGCCCGGGGCCGTGACACCACGGCCGGCTCGCTGTGGGCGTTGGGCCTGGTCAAGGGCGGCCAGGTCATCGTGCCGCCGGGAACCGGCGGCACGGCCAAGCTGGCCCAGGATTTCACCCCGCCGGCGCAGCCGGTTTCTTCCGCGCCTTGAGGATCCATTCCATGCGCCTGTTCTCCGCCGCCCTTTTCGCCGCCGCCCTGGTCTGCGGCCCCGCCCTGGCCCAGGACGGCGGCGAAAAGGGCGGCGGAGAACAGGCGCATGGAATG
>NZ_JAAALA010000087.1 GCF_009905535.1 Caulobacter sp. SLTY
GACATCAGCGGCTACGGCGGTGTCTACAGCTCGATCACCCAGGCCGCGAACGGCGCGAAGATCACCTTCACCGATGGCGGGTTCGTCACCCTGATCGGCTTCCAGGCCACGAATCTGACCTCGGCCGACTTCATCACCGGGCCGGTGTCGCCGCCTCCGCCTCCGCCGCCGCCGCCGCCCCCCGGCGTGTTCGACCGGACGCTGACGGGGACGAACGGGTTCAACATCATCGAGGGTGATGGCCGGAACGAGTTGATCCAGGGCCTGGTGGGCAACGACACGCTCTATGGGATGGGCGGCAACGACCAGCTCGAGGGCGGGGACGGGGCCGACTACCTCTATGGCGGGGAGGGCGACGACATCATTATCGGCGGCGCCCACTCCGACCAGCTGTACGGCGGGGCCGGGGCGGATCGCTTCGTGTTCTCGACCGGGGACGGTCCCAACAACATCCACGACTTCCAGGATGGCATCGATCTGATCGACATCAGCGGCTACGGCGGTGTCTACAGCTCGATCACCCAGGCCGCGAACGG
>NZ_JAAALA010000009.1 GCF_009905535.1 Caulobacter sp. SLTY
CCGGCGGCCCTGTATCTGGCGGCGGCGGGGGTGGGGCGGATCACCCTCAGCGACGAGGACGTGGTCAGCCTGTCGAACCTGCAGCGCCAGGTGCTCTACGCCACCGCCGACGTCGGCCGGGCCAAGACGCAGGCGGCGGCGGAGCGGCTGGAGGGCCTGAATCCCCATGTGACGACCCGGGCCGCGCCCGCGGTGACGGGGGCTAACGCGGCGGAGATCGTCGCTGGCCACGACCTGGTGCTCGACGGCACGGACAATTTCGAGACCCGGCTGTTGGTCAGCGACGCCTGCCTGGCGGCGGGCGTCCCTCTGGTCACCGGCGCCATCGGTCGCTGGACCGGTCAGGTGGGGGTGTTTGCCGGAAAGCCGTGCTACCGCTGCCTGGTGCCGGAGGTTCCGCCCGACGCGGAGACCTGCGTGGCGGTCGGGGTGGTCGGGGCGCTGGCCGGGGTCATCGGCTCGATGATGGCGCTGGAGGCGGTAAAGCTGCTCGCCGGGGCGGGCCAGCCGCTGGCCGGGCGGCTGCTGATCTACGACGGCCTGGCGGGCGAGAGCCGCACGGTGAAGGTGGGCGCCGACCCGGCCTGTCCGGCCTGCGGCGGTTGATTCAGCGAGCCTTTGGCGCCGCGATCGCCTATAGGATTGAGAGCCGACGGGAGATGCGCGTTTCGCGACGACACGTCGGCTCGAAAGGACCGCCGTGTCCAATCCTCCCCCAGTCCGCCAGATCCTGATCGATCCCCGGTCAACCGGACGACGCTCCGCGAGCCGGCCGTCCTTCGCTCCCGTCCTTGGGGATCCGCGCTCGACGCGGTCGCCCCGATGAGCGGCCTCTACGGGTTCTTCAAGGCGCTCAGCGCCGATCCCATCCTCGATGCGGAGGTGCGGGCCGAGGCCTGGGCTCTGGGCGGGCGCCATCGCGGCGAGGTGCTGGAGGGCGCGCGCACCGAGCTTTCCGCGGGCGGCCTGTCGCCTCGCCGCCAGACCCTGCTTCGGGCGGTGATCCGCAGTCGGGAGGCGGCGCGGCCATGAGCGAGGAGGAGGCGGCGCGCCTACGCCGCGAGAACGACTATCTCAAGCTTCGGGTCGCCACCCTGGAGGGCGACGTCGGCGACCTGAACGCGGAGGTCCACCGTCTGCGGCAGGTGCTGGACCACACCCTGGCCCGGCGGGCGGCCACCCGCCCTGATCCCCTGTCGGGAGGACAATGACGTGACCCTGACCGACGGCCAATGGACGGCGCTGAAAAACCTCGGCGAAAAGGCTTCCGGTCAGCCGGTGGACTGGATCAACATCGCCGATGCGCGGGCGTTGACCGAGCTTGGCCTGGCGGCCCGAAATCGCGAGGGCTGGACGATTACGGCCGCGGGCTCCGCCGCCTTGCAGGCCGGCGAGCCCGAGGGTTGATCCGAAGACAGTTCATTCGGCCGCCGGGACGGGGTAGGCTGGCGCCATGAAAACCTCCTTTCCCTTGTTCGCCGGCGCGCTCCTCGGCTCGCTGATCCTGGCCGCCTGTGGGCCCCAGTCCGAGAAGGCCGACAAAGTTCAGGTCGCCCCGGCCACCGAGGCCACGATGCCGGCCGACGCGTCCGGCGCCGTTCCCGCCTGGTCCGCCAGCAACGACGGCATCGGCCCGATCAACGGCGCCACCGCCTTCGACGCCGCCACGGTCACCGCCCTGTTGCCGGGCTCCGAGATCAAGACCGCCTACCTGCATGAGGAAGGCGGCGAGACGCCGATAATCACCGCCTATGGCCCCCAGGAGCTGTCGCTCGAGCTGCAGGGCGCCAAGGGCAAGGTCAGCCGCATCCTGGCCCAGGGTGGCCCGGTGGTCGGTCCCAAGGGCGAGAAGATCATGGACTCCTTCAAGGTGTCCGGCTTCGCCGCCACCGACTGCGTGCTCGGCGCCGACCGCATGTCCGGCGCCGCCCTCTGCCGCCGGGCCGACGCCCCGAACCTGGCCCTGGTCTATGGCGCGCCGGGCGAGCTGAAGGGCAATCCCGGGGACGCGCCGGACGCCGCCGCCCTGGCGGAGAAAGGCTTCCTGCGCGAGTTCCTCTGGCAGGCCCCGATCGCCAATTGATCCTGCTGGCCGTCGATACCTGCCTGGATGCCTGTTCGGCCGCTTTGGTGGACGGGGAAACGGTGCTGGCCGCCTGCTCCGAGCCGATGAGCCGGGGGCATCAGGAGCGGCTGGCGCTGATGGTCGAGGAGCTGATGGCCGGCCGGTCGTTCGCCGACCTGGACCGTGTGGCGGCCACCATCGGCCCCGGCTCCTTCACGGGCCTGCGGGTCGGCCTGGCCTTCGCCAAGGGCCTGGCATCGGCCCTTTCCATCCCCTTGGTCGGGGTCGGCGCCCTGCCGGCGCTGGCGGCGGGGCGAAAAGGCTTCGTCTGTGCGGCTGTCGATGCCCGCCGCTCGCAGATCTATCTCCAGGCCTTCCGGGACGGCGCCCCGCTGATGGCCCCCGACGCCCTGGCGGTCGAAACGGCCGCCGCCCGCCTGGCCGAGCTGGCTGGGGACGGCCCGGCCACCCTGGTCGGCTCCGGCGCGCCGCTGCTCTCGCCTCTGCTGCCCGACGCGGTGGTTGAAACCCCGAACGGGCCGGACCCGGTGGCGGTGGCCAGACTGGCCCTTGCGGTTCGGGACCCGGTTCCGCCGGCTCGGCCGCTGTATCTGCGCACGCCGGACGCCAAGCTACCGGGGGGCATCGATCCCTATGCCCCCGCCTGAGGTGCTGGCCACGCTGCACGCCCAGGCCTTCGACCACCCCTGGAGCGCGGCCGAGTTCACCGCCCTCCTCGACAGCCCCGGCGCCTTCGCCATCGCCCAGGAGGAGGGCTTTGTTCTCGCCCGCGCCATCGCCGGGGAGGCGGAGATCATCACCCTGGCCGTCGCGCCCGCCGCCCGCCGGCAAGGGCTGGCCACCCGGCTGATGGAACAGGCGGTGGTCCGGGCCATCGCGCTGGGGGCCGAGGCGATGTTCCTGGAGGTGGCGGAGGACAACCATGCCGCCGCGCGCCTCTATGCCGGCCTGGGGTTCGAGATCGCCGGCCGTCGGGTCGGCTACTACCGCCGCACGGACAGCCCGCCCATCGACGCCCTCGTGATGCGGCTTTCCCTTAACAGGTGAGCCCCGTCCCACTATCTTGCGGCTGACTCGCCGGAGGCCCCATGGACCGTCTTGAAAAGCTCTGCATCGAAAAAGGCATGCGCATGACGGACCAGCGCCGGGTGATCGCCCGCGTGCTGTCCACTGCCACCGACCATCCGGACGTCGAGGAGCTGTACCGCCGGGCCCACGGCGTCGATCCGCACATCTCGATCGCCACGGTCTATCGCACGGTGCGATTGTTCGAGGAGGCCGGGATCATCGAGCGGCACGACTTCCGCGACGGCCGCTCGCGCTATGAAGAGGCGCCTGATCATCACCACGACCACCTGATCGACATGAAGACCGGCCAGGTTGTGGAATTCGTCGACGAGGAAATCGAACGGCTGCAGCAGGCCATCGCCCGCAAGCTCGGCTACCGGCTGATCGATCACCGGCTGGAACTCTACGGCATGCCGCTCGAGGAGGGCGAGAAGGTCCAGTAGCGGGTTAGAAAAGCACGACCGCCGCCAGGAAGGTGACGCCCGCGACGGCGGCGCCGACCGAGAACCACAGCATCTTCGAGGGGTTCTCTTCCACCGCCACCACCGTGGTCGGGGTGGGGTTTTCGGCCAGCCGCACGATGGCCTTGGCGGCGCGGTGGACCTCGGCGGCCAGTTCCCGCACCCGCGCGGCCGGCGACAGCTCGCGAGTGATCCAGCGGCGGACGATGGGGTCGGCGGCGGCCCACAGGTCGTGTTCGGGATCGATCCGGCGGGCGACGCCCTCGACCGTGACCATGGTCTTTTGCAGCAGCACCAGCTCGGGGCGCAGTCGCATGTCGAACAGCGCGGTGATCTCGAACAGCTGGGCCAGCAGCCGGCCCATCGACACCTGGCTGGCGGCGCGGCCGAACACCGGCTCACCCACCGCCCGCAGGGCCTGGGCGAAGGCGGCGCGGTCGTGGTGGGCGGGCACGTATCCGGCCTCGAAATGAATGTCGGCCACCCGCTGGTAGTCGCGCATCAGGAAGCCGTAGAGGATCTCGGCCAGAAACCGCCGCTCCATGGGGCCGAGCCGGCCGACGATGCCGAAGTCGATGGCGGTCAGACCCGCCGGGGGGCTGACGAACAGGTTCCCCTCGTGCAGGTCGGCGTGGAAAACGCCGTGGTCCAGGGCCTGCGCCAGGAAGGCGCGGGTCAGGTTGTTGGCCAGGGCCGGGCGGTCGAAGGCCGGATCGTCCAGGGTCGTGGGATCGGAGAGGGGCCGCCCGCCCGCCCATTCCTGGGTCAGCACCCGCTTGGCGACTCCGTCCCAGACGATGGCCGGGACGGCCATGAAGGCGTCGCGGGCCATGACCTCGCGCAGCTCGTCGGCCCCGGCGGCCTCGAACCGCAGGTCCAACTCCAGGTCCAGGGCGCGGATCACCGTCTCGACAAAGGCGCGGGGCTCCAGCCGGCGGGCCGGAGGGACCATGGCCTCGACCAAGTCGGCCGCCAGCCGCAAGGCGCCGCTGTCGCGGGCGACCTGAAGCTCAACGCCGGGCCGCAGCACCTTGACCGCCACCTTGCGTCCGTCGAGCAGTTTGGCTTCGTGCGCCTGGGCCAGAGAGGCGGCGGCGACCGGCTCGCCGAAGCCGGCGAAGAGGGCCTCGATCGGCCGGCCCAGCGATCGCTCGACCTCGGCGCGGGCGACCTTGGTCGGGAAGGGCTCCAGCCGGTCCCTGAGGTGAGCCAGATCGTCGGCGAACTGGCCGCCGAAGATATCGGCGCGGGTGGCCAGGAACTGGCCGAGCTTGATGGCGGCCGGGCCCTGGCGCTCCAGCACCCGCGCCAGCCGCTCGCCGGGCCGCCCCTGGCGCGCGGGGCCGCCGGCCGGAATCCGCAGCAGGCTGGCCGCCAACCTCGCCGACGGGGGCAGGTGGTCGTGAATCTCGCGCGGCAGCAGGGCGTCGGCCCTCACCAGCGCCCAGCCCACCCCGATCAGCCGGCCGATGGCCGATAGAGACGGCATGCTAGATGGCCCAGCCGTGATGCAGGGCGGCCACCCCGCCGGTGAAGTTGGTGTAGGTGACTCTGGAGAACCCGGCCTCGCGGATCATCGCGGCGAAGGTCTCCTGATCCGGGAAGCGGCGAATGCTCTCGACCAGATACTGGTAGCTGGCCCGGTCGTTGGCGACCATCTCGCCGATGGCCGGGATGGCCTTGAAGCTCCACAGGTCATAGCCGGCCCGCAGGGCCTCGCTCACCGGTCGCGAGAATTCCAGGCAGAGGAACCGCCCGCCGGGCTTCAGCACCCGCCGCGCCTCGCGCAGGGCGGCGGAGATGTCCGTCACGTTGCGGATGCCGAAGCTGATGCAATAGGCGTTGGCGCAGGCGTCCGGCAGCGGCAGCCGCATGGCGTCGCCAACGCCCCAGGTCAGCTCCGGCTCGCCGCCCCGGGCTATCCCGGCGGCGATCATCTCGGCATTGTAGTCCAGCACGTGGATGACCGCGTCCTCGCCGCCCCGACGCAGCTGGGCGGCGCGGGCCATTCTGGCGAACCGCCGGGCCATGTCGCCGGTGCCGCCGGCCAGGTCGAGGATCACCTCGCCGGGCTGGGGATTGAGCCGGGCGGCGACCGCGTCCTTCCACAGCCGATGGACGCCGGCGCTCATCAGGTCGTTCATCAGGTCGTAATTGCCGGCGACCCGGTCGAAAACGCCCCGCACCAGTCCCGGCTTCTCGGCCGGATCGACGTCGCGGTATCCAAAGGTGGCGCGCTGCTCGCTCATGCGCTGTCCATAGACCGCGAGGCCGGTCTTCGCTAGCCAACTGGAGCGCGTCAGGCGGAAGTGGTTCCGGTTCCGTCGCCCGACGCGCGACAAACCAAGGACTGCTATGCCCGAGTTACCTGAAGTCGAGACTGTCCGCCGTGGATTGCAGCCGGCCCTGGAGGGCCACCGGCTTGTCCGCGTGCAGCTCAATCGACCGGATCTGCGCTTCCCCCTGCCCGACGGCTTCGTGCAGCGGCTGACGGGCGCGCGGATCGATCGCCTCGACCGCCGCGCCAAATACCTGCTTGGACACCTCGACCGGGGCGATATCCTGGTGATGCACTTAGGGATGACCGGCCGGTTCGAGATCGACGGCGCCACGCCCGGCGAGTTCGCCCGCGCCGTCGACCCCGACCCCAAGCACGCCCATGTGGTGTTCGAGACCGAGGCCGGGGCCTGCGTCACCTACTACGACCCCCGGCGGTTCGGCTTCATGAGCCTGATCCCGGAGATGGATATCGACAGCCATCCCTGGTTCGCCGGCATGGGACCCGAGCCGCTTGGCCCCGACTTCACCGAGGCGACCCTGATCAAGGCCTTTGCCGGCCGCAAGCAGGGGCCCAAGACCCTGTTGCTGGACCAACGGACCGTGGCGGGCCTGGGCAACATCTATGTCTGCGAGGCGCTCCACCGGGCGGGGATTTCGCCGCTCAAACCCGCCGGGGGGATCGTGAAGAAGCGGATCGGCCCGCTGGTCAACGCGATCAAGGACGTGCTGGCCGAGGCGGTCGAGGTCGGCGGCTCGACCCTGCGCGACTTCGCGGCGGCCGACGGAGCGCTGGGCTATTTCCAGCATCGCTTCCGGGTCTACGACCGCGAGGGCGAGCCCTGCCCGACGCCGGGATGCGGCGGGACGATTGCACGCCTGGTCCAGTCGGGGCGATCGACGTTTTACTGCCCGAAATGCCAGAAGTAGGGACCACTATGTCGCTCTCCCCCCGCTTGCGGCAGGGCTATCGCATATGGCGGGAAGCGACTTTCAAGCCCTCTCCCTGAGGGAGAGGGAGGGGCCCGCGCTGCGAATGCAGCGTGGGAGGGAGAGGGTTTACGCTGCCTGCTCTACTCCCACCGTCCCTAAACCCTCTACCTCCCACGCCCTTTGGGCGCGGGCCCCTCCTTCTCCCTCAGGGAGAAGGAAAAGAAATCCGGACCAATTCTCATATGCGATAGCCCTCCTCCCTCAGGGAGGGGGGGAACGGTTCGGAGCGTGAGCGACGGACCAGGCGGGGGGCGTGACGAGTGACGGGACGGTTGGGCTTGCCTGGGACTCTGTCCGGATGAGGCTCAGACCCAGCCCGGTCTCACGAACCCCCCTCGGTTTGGCTCGCTTGCAGCGCTCGCCAAAGCCACTCCCCCCGCGAGCGGGGGGAGAGCGATCATCTCAGATCCCGAAGTCGTAGCCGAAGTCGTGCTTCAGGTGCTCTTTCAGGATCGCCTGCAGCCGGGCCGTGGTTTCCGGCGTCCAACGCGTATCGCCGCGACCATCCTCGCGCACGGCCCGGCCGGGCGCGCTCGGATCGTCGAAGGCCAGCATGTTTTCCTTGGTCCCGGCCCTGACCCCCGCCTCGATATCCTCGGGCCGCAGGTCGATCCCCAGATGCCCCGCGATCACCGCCAGCTGGGCGGCCGGGTCGCGGCGGAAGTCCTCGTACTTCAGGATATGGGTCTCGGCCGGAAACCGCTGGGCCACCTCCCCCCAGCGGTTCATGAAGCGGATGTACCACCAGACATCGCAGACATAGGTCTTCGAGGTCGGGTCGCCCTCGACATAGACCTCGAACGGCACGGCGTACTTGGTCTTCCACTTCTCGTAGTTCGAGATCAGCACGTCGCGCATGTCCCGCATCACCACCGCATAGGTCGGCAGGGGCGCAAGGCCCCGCACCCAGCCCCACTGCACCGGATAGGCCGGGATCGAATGGCTGGAGGCGATGCGTGGCACGCCCTGGAAGGCCAGTTTGTGCTTCGGGTGGCCGATCACCGCGTTAGATGTGTTGTTGTTGTAGAACTTCGGCGGCTCCAGGCCGTAGCGGTGGGCCATCGCCCAGCTCAGCATCCACTTGATCCAGTGCGTCCCCGAATGCTGGCCGGTGACCAGATAGCCGTCCCAGTCGCGGTGCTTGATCAGCGCCAGGTTGGTCAGATCGCGGTTGAGGCAGTGGAGGGCGAAGGCGGTGTTCATGTCTTGAGCGTCGCGGCCAGTGGGCTATGAGTTCGGCTATGACCTACGAAACCCTGATCGTCGAGACTCCCGAGGACGGAGTCCTCCTGGTGAAGCTCAATCGCCCTGAGGCGCTCAATGCGCTGAACAGCCAGCTGCTGGCTGACCTGGGCAGGGCGCTGGACGCGGCGGAGGCGGATGACGCCGTCCGCTGCCTGGTGCTGACCGGCTCGGAAAAGGCCTTCGCCGCCGGCGCCGACATCAAGGAGATGTCGGACAAGACCTACGCCCAGATGTTCAAGCTGGACTTCTTCACCGCCGCCGCCCGGCGCATCGAGACCTTCCGCAAGCCGATCATCGCCGCGGTCAGCGGCTATGCGCTCGGCGGCGGCTGCGAGCTGGCGATGATGTGCAGCTTCATCATCGCCTCGGAGACGGCCAAGTTCGGCCAGCCGGAGATCAACCTCGGCGTCGCCCCCGGCATCGGCGGCACCCAGCGGCTGACCCGCTTCGTCGGCAAGTCCAAGGCCATGGACATGATCCTGACCGCCCGGATGATGGATGCCGCAGAGGCCGAGCGCTCGGGCCTGGTGTCCCGCGTCGTGCCCGCCGACAAGCTGATGGAAGAGGCGCTGGCCGCCGCGAAGAAGATCGCCGGCCAGTCGCCCCTGGCCGTGGCCATGAACAAGGAACTGGTCGAGGCCGCCTACGAGACCACCCTGACCACCGGGGTCGCCCTGGAGCGCCGCCTGTTCCACAGCCTGTTCGCCTTCGACGACCAGAAGGAAGGCATGGCGGCCTTCGTCGAGAAGCGGAAGCCGAACTTCACCGGGCAGTAGTCGGGGGGACCGGATGCTCGCCCACGGGCGGGCTTCCTGTCCCCGACCAGCACCAGCGTCTGGATCGCGCTCGGCTCGACCGCCGGCGCGGATCGGGGACAGGTAGGCCTTCGGCCAACCGGTCCCCTAAGGCGCCGTCAGCAGGGTCAGCCGCATGGGGCTCGCCGCCGGCGTGTCCACGAACCGGTCGGCGTCCGGGCTGGCCAGCCATTTGGCGAAGGCGACGGCCGCGTGTTCGGACTGGAAGTCGCCGCGCGGAACGACCAGCTGCACCGGGCCCTCGGCAACCTTGCGGGTCCAGCGGTTCTCCAGCTTGGCCAAGCCCAGGCGCTGGATGCGGTCGGCCTGCCGAAGCTCGCGGGTGGCGATCAGGCCGCCCCGGAGCGCCTCCATCTTCAGCCCCAGTTCGCGCTTGGAAATGTCGGTCACGATCTGGACCTCCGCGCCTCGGCGGCCGGGCCAGGCGTTGGCCGCGGTTTCCAGCGGCCCGGCCAGGTCCGGGTCGCAGACGATGACCAGCGGCGCGGGAGGCATCAGGCCGCAAGCCCCCAGGGGAAGGGCGAGCCAGGCGAGCAGGACGGTGCGACGGCGCATGGCGCCAGCTTATCCGCCGGGGCGGTGCTGGCGAGGGGGAATCCGCATTGACCACCGGGGCGCCTTCCCGTATATCGCCGCGCTTCCGATTATCCGGTGGGCGGCCCGAGGCTCCCGCTGTTCCGTTCAAGGTTTCAAGAGACACCCATGGCCAACAATCCCGGCGCCAAGAAAGCGATCCGCAAGATCGAACGCCGCACCGAAGTGAACAAGGCTCGCCGCTCGCGCGTCCGCACCTTCCTGCGCAAGTTCGAAGAGGCCGTGACCTCCGGCGACGCCACCGCCGCCAAGGCCGCCTTCGTCGAGGCTCAATCGGAGCTGATGCGGGCCGTCTCCAAGGGCGTGGTTCACAAGAACACCGGCTCGCGCAAGGTCTCGCGCCTGCACGCCCAGCTGAAGAAGCTGTCGGCCGCCTAAGCTTTAGGCGCCAAGCCAACCTTCTGAATTTTCAGAGTTTTTCGAGCCGCCCGAGAGCCACTCTCGGGCGGCTTTCGTTCGTCCGCTGATCACAGCCGTGCGACCCATTAACTCAGTCCCCGGAACTAGAATTAAGGTTTTCCCTTGCCAGGCGAGGGGCTCTCTGGAGTCAACAGATTTATCCGCCAGAGACTCCAAATTTCATGTTTGACCCCCCCTGAACGGCGGCTCTAAGGTTTCTTTCTCAGCGCTTTTCATCCCGGAGTTTTCGGGCTCCCGGGCGGCGGCGACGGATAGAGTCTATCCGCCGCGCGGGGAAGAATTGCGCCTTGAGAACCGGGACTTTCGTCGTGGGGGCGGACGTTTCGGACCTGGGCTGAAGCAAGAAAAAAGATGGTGGGCAATGATAACATCTGGCGGGCAGAGCATGACCTCTTCGGCCCCGGCGATCTCGGTTTGGGGAAAGGCCTGCACGGCCCTTCGTCGCGAGCTCGGCGAGGCGGATTTCGGGTCGTGGCTGGCCCAGGCCGCGCTGCGAGAGGGGCCTGACGGGGCCCTGGTTCTGGTCACCCCCACGGGCGTCGCCCGCGACTGGATCCGCCGCAACGCCTGGCGGCGTATTTCCGAGCTCTGGGCTCAGAACGACCCGCAGGGTCGTCGCCTTGATCTCAAGTCGCGGATGGAGTTCGAGTCCACCGGCGGCGTGTCGCCGGTCGCCGCCTCTTCCAGCGCGCAGGTGATCGAGATGGCCGACCCGGTGTCTTCCGACATTCCGCTGGTCTCGCCGGCCACCGCCGGGGCCCGGCCCCAGCGCAACAGCGGCCTGCAGGAGCGGTTCAACTTCGACACCTTCGTGCCGGGCCCGGCCAACGAGTTCGCCCATGCGGTCGCCAAGCGGGTGGCCAGCTGGGCCGACGGCCACTTTAACCCGGTCGTCTTCCATGGCCCCTACGGCTTCGGCAAGACCCACCTGCTCAACGCCATGGCCTGGGAGGCCATGCGCAACGCCCCCGAGAAGAAGGTGGTCTACCTGACCGCCGAACGCTTCCTGTCGACCTTCGTCCGCGCGGTGATGGATCGCCAGACCGCGGCCTTCAAGGAAGAGCTGCGCGCGGCCGACCTGCTGCTGATCGACGACGTCCACTTCATCGGCGGCAAGCAGTCGTCGCAGGAAGAGCTGTTCCACACCCTGACCGCTCTGATGGAGGACGGAAGCCGGGTGGTGTTCTCCGCCGATCGGCCGCCGGCGGCGCTGGATGAGGTCGACGCCCGCCTGCGCAGCCATCTGTCGGCGGGCCTGGTCTGTGGGCTGGAGCCGGCGGATCGCGGCCTGCGCCTGGGCATCCTGGAGCGCAAGCTGGAGGCCCTGGGCCGCACCGGCGGCTTCCAGGCCACGGCCCGGATCGAGGTCATGCAGTTCCTGGCCGACCGGTTCACCGACAGCGTGCGGGAGCTGGAAGGCGCCCTCAACACCCTGATCGCCCGGGCCGGCGAGGACGTGCGCCTGCTCAGCCTGGAAGAGGCCCAGAACATCCTGCGCCCGCACCTTCGCGGGCAGGAAAAGCGGGTCACCGTCGACGACATCCAGAAGGCGGTGGCCGAGCACTACAGCCTGCGCCAGGCCGACCTGCTCAGCGAGCGCCGCAACCGCGCGATCGCCAGGCCCCGCCAGGCGGCCATGTGGTTGGCCAAGCAACTGACCACCCGCTCGCTTCCCGACATCGGCCGTCGCTTCGGCGGCCGCGACCACACCACGGTGATCCATGCCGTGCGACGGATCGAGGAGCTGAAGGCGGATGACGCGGTGCTGGCGCGGGATCTGGAGACGCTGACCCGGAAGCTGCGGGGGTAGCCCCGCCAGGGGAGCCTCGCAGTCGAAGTCGCTCCCCCTCTGGGCAGGGCTATCGCATATGGCGGCAAGCGACCTTCAAACCCTCTCCCGCGAGGGAGAGGGAGGGGCCCGCGCTGCGAAAGCAGCGTGGGAAGGAGAGAGTTTACGCTGCTTGCCCTATTCCCACCGTCCCTAAACCCTCTTCCTCCCACCGCTTCGCGGCGGGCCCCTCCTTCTCCCTTAGGGAGAAGGGAAAGAAACCTAGAACCGACGGTCATATGCGATGGCCCTGCCCCTCTGGGGGAGCTGTCCGGCGCGAATAGGCGCCGGACTGAGGGGGCAGAGCCGGCTTGTCAGGTTAGGTGGCGTTCTGGCGCACCTGTGACAGCCGCGTTCATGATCAAACCGAAAGGCGAGCGCTGCCCCCACCACCACGCGCGTATTCGCGCGCGGTCCCCCGCCCCCAAGGCGGGCGGAACTACGGAACCATAGCGCCCGCCTTGGGCCCTACCGTCGCCGCGCCGGCAGGCCGTTCTGGGCGAAGTACAGCATCATCCTCGACCACCCGTCCTGCGCCGCCGCGGCGTCGTAGGTGGCGCGGTAGTCGGCGTGGAAGCCGTGCTGGGCGTCCGGATAGACAATGATGTCGCTGCCGGTCTTCTTGGTTCGGACCAGGATTTCGCGGGCGGCCTCGACGTCCTTCAGCGGGATGCCCTGGTCCTTGCCGGCGTAGAGGCCGAGCACCGGGCATTTCAGCCGGCCGATGGTTTCCAGCGGCCAGGTGCGGTCTGGCTCGCCCAGGAAGCTGCCGGCCGGCGGCCGGGCCAGGCGGCCGTACCAGGCCACCCCGCAGCGGAAGTCCCGCTTGCGGGCGCAGGCCGTCCAGACCACAGCCCCGCCCCAGCAGAAGCCGGTGATGGCCTTGCGCTCGGGGTCGACGAACCGCTGGCCGTTCAGCCAGGCGACCGTGGCGTTGATGTCGCCTTCGGTCTCCGCATCGGTGGTGTCGCCGACGATCTTGCGGATCACCGCGAAGTCGGTGACAGGGGCCGGGTCGCCATGGCGGACGAAGAAGTCCGGAGCGATGGCCACATACCCGGCCTTGGCCAGCCGCCGGCAGGTGTCGCGGATGTATTCGTGGATGCCGAACACCTCCGACACCACCAGAACTGCCGGAAAGGCGCCGCGACCCTTGGGCCGGGCGACATAGGCGGGGATGGCGCGGTCGAAGGAGGGGATCATCTCCACCCCGGTCACCAGATCCTTGTCGTCGGTCTTGATCGGCGCGGCCTCGGCCGAGACGGCGGCGGCCGCATAGCCGGCGAAGAACAGGCCGCCCAGCAGGCGGCGCGAGACGTTGAGATCGCCAGGCTCAGTGCCTTCCGGACGGGTCAGGGTCTGCATGTCGGCTCCTCCCAGCCTGATAGTCTCCTCAACCTAGCGTCGGAATGACGCACCGCAAAGACAGTTGCCCAACATCCGTGATCAGGCGGGCGCCGCCCGGCGGAGGGTCAGGTTGATCCGACCGCCGCCGGGAACCAGGGTGGAACTGCCGGCCAGGATGCGGTCGACGCCGTGGAAGGCCAGCCGGGCCTCGCCGGCCAGCAGGCAGACATCCCCGGACGCCAGCCGCACCGAAGCCGTCCGGCCGCCCCGGCTGGTCCCGCCGATCCGGAACACCGCCGTGTCGCCCAACGACACCGACAGCACGGGGAAGCGGAAGTCGGCCTCGTCGCGGTCTTGGTGCAGACCCATCTTCGCCTCGCCGCGATAGAGGTTGATCAGGCAACTGTCGGGCGGAACCGCCGGATCGGCCAGCCGGGCCCAGAGCGCCAGCAGGACGTCCGGGATCGCCGGCCAAGGATTTCCCGTGCCCGGATGGACCGGCGAATAGCGGTAGCCCCGCGTGTCGGACGCCCAGCCCAGCGCCCCGAATCCGCTCATCGCCACGCTCATCCGCCCGCCGCGCGGGACCCGGTATTGCTCGGCCGGGGCGACCTCCAGGGCGGCCATCACCCTGACGACGAGGGCCTGCTGCGCCGGGGCGTCCAGCGCGGCGGGAAGCAGTTGAAATCCCGATGGAACAGACATGTCTGGACTTCTAGCGCGTCGCCGGGCAAAGCCCCACGGCAATTGGGGTTTTGCCCTTGCGGGACGTTGGTCGATCCCCATATGGCGACTCGAACCGTTGCTTTCCCCAAACGGAAAGTTGCGATCCATTTTCAACCGGCCGCAAGGCCAATCAAGCCGGGGACGGAACAGGGAAACGTCAAGGGCGCTGGAATCCCAGGCCCCCAGGAATTCCGTCCGCCAAACGAGGAGTGAGAGACCGCGAGATGAGCAAGATCATCGGCATCGACCTGGGCACCACCAATTCCTGTGTCGCCATCATGGACGGCAAGAACCCCAAGGTCATCGAGAACGCGGAAGGGGCCCGCACCACCCCCTCGGTGGTGGGCATCCAGGAAGACGGCGAGCGTATCGTCGGCCAGCCGGCCAAGCGCCAGGCGGTGACCAACCCGACCAACACCTTCTTCGCCATCAAGCGTCTGATCGGCCGCCAGTACAATGATCCGGTGGTGGCCAAGGACAAGGACATGGTCCCCTACGAGATCGTGGCCGGTCCCGGCGGCGCGGCCTATGTTCGCAGCCACGGCAAGGACTACTCGCCCCAGCAGATCAGCGCCTTCACCCTTCAGAAGATGAAGGAAGCCGCCGAGCAGCACCTGGGCGAGCCGGTGACCAAGGCGGTCATCACCGTCCCGGCCTACTTCAACGACGCCCAGCGTCAGGCGACCAAGGACGCAGGCAAGATCGCCGGCCTGGAAGTCCTGCGCATCATCAACGAGCCGACCGCGGCCGCGCTGGCCTACGGCCTTGAAAAGAACGACGGCAAGAAGATCGCCGTCTACGACCTGGGCGGCGGCACCTTCGACGTCTCGATCCTGGAGATCGGCGACGGCGTCTTCGAGGTGAAGTCGACCAACGGCGACACCTTCCTGGGCGGTGAAGACTTCGACATGCGCGTCGTCGACTACCTGGCCGACGAGTTCAAAAAGGAAACCAGCGTCGACCTGCGCAAGGACAAGCTGGCCCTGCAGCGCCTGAAGGAAGAAGGCGAAAAGGCCAAGAAGGAGCTGTCGAGCGTCACCCAGTACGAGGTGAACCTGCCCTTCATCAGCATGAACGCGTCCGGCCCGCTGCACCTGAACATCAAGCTGTCGCGCGCCAAGCTGGAAGCGCTCGTCGAGGACCTGGTCGCGAAGACCATCGGCCCTTGCGAGCAGGCCCTGAAGGACGCCGGCCTGAAGAAGAGCGACATCGACGAGGTGGTCCTGGTCGGCGGCATGACCCGCATGCCCAAGGTCGTCGAGGCGGTGAAGGAGTTCTTCGGCCGTGAGCCCCACAAGGGCGTGAACCCGGACGAAGTCGTGGCGCTGGGCGCCGCCGTTCAGGCCGGCGTTCTGCAAGGCGACGTCAAGGACGTGCTGCTGCTGGACGTGACCCCGCTGACCCTGGGCATCGAGACCCTGGGCGGTGTGTTCACCCCGCTGATCGAGCGCAACACCACCATCCCGACCAAGAAGAGCCAGACCTTCTCGACCGCCGACGACAACCAGTCGGCCGTGACGATCCGGGTCTTCCAGGGCGAGCGGCCGATGGCCAACGACAACAAGATGCTGGGTCAGTTCGATCTGGCCGGCATCCCGCCGGCGCCGCGCGGCATCCCGCAGATCGAGGTCACCTTCGACATCGACGCCAACGGCATCGTTCACGTGACCGCCAAGGACAAGGCGACCAACAAGGAACAGGCCATCCGCATCCAGGCGAACGGCGGCCTGTCGGACGCCGACATCGAAAAGATGGTCCAGGAAGCCGAGGCCAACAAGGCGGACGACGAGAAGCGCAAGGCCGGCGTGGAGGCCAAGAACCAGGCCGACGCGGTTATCCACTCGACCGAGAAGGCCCTGGCTGAACACGGCGACAAGGTGAGCGCTGAAGACAAGACCGCCATCGAGACGGCCCTGGCCGACCTCAAGACGGCGGTCGAGGGTGACGACGCCGAGGACATCGGCGCCAAGACCCAGACGCTGATCCAGGCGTCGATGAAGCTCGGCGAGGCCATGTACAAGGCCCAGCAGGGCGAGGCCGCCGGTTCCGAGTCTTCGGCCTCGGAAACCACCTCGGACGAAGGCGTCGTCGACGCCGAGTTCGAGGAAGTGGACGACGACAAGAAGTCGGCGTGACAATGCGCCCCATCGTGAAGGCGGCTCAGTTTAGGCATACCTCTCTTCGGGGAGCGTCGCCGCCGCCTTCGCGAACGCACGCAGAAGTCCCGTCCCGCATCGCCGTCTCCTGCTTGGAGAATGGGCTTGAAGCGGGACGGGATACTTCCCATCTCCAAACATCGACGTCTGGGTAAGCTTAAGCCGCCATGCGCGACTACTACGACATCCTTGGCGTGCAGCGTGGCTGCGACGACGCGGGCCTGAAGTCCGCGTTCCGCAAGATGGCCATGCAGCACCATCCCGACCGCAACGGCGGCTGCGAAGACGCCTCCGCTCGCTTCAAGGAAGTGAACGAGGCCTATTCGGTCCTCAGCGATCCGCAGAAGCGCGCCGCCTACGACCGCTTCGGCCATGCCGGGGTCAACGGCATGAATGGCGGCGGTGGCGGCCAGGGCTTCCACGACGTCCACGACATCTTCAACGAGGTGTTCGGCGACGCTTTCGGCGAGATGTTCGGCGGCGGCCGTGGCCGCCAGCAGCGCAACAACGGTCCGGCTCGCGGCGCCGACCTGCGCTATGACCTGGAGATCAGCCTGGAGCAGGCCTATGCCGGCGCCGACGTCGAGATCAAGGTGCCCTCCAGCATCACCTGCGAGGTCTGCGACGGCTCCGGCGCCAAGCCCGGCACCAGCCCCACCGTCTGCGGCAGCTGCGGCGGCGCCGGACGGGTGCGGGCGACGCAGGGCTTCTTCTCGATCGAGCGCGCCTGCCCCCGCTGCGGCGGCTCGGGCAAGATGATCATGGACCCCTGCAAGAACTGCCATGGCGCCGGCCAGGTGCGGAAGGAACGGGTCCTGTCGGTGCGCATCCCCGCCGGGGTCGACGATGGCTCGCGCATCCGCCTGGCGGGCGAGGGCGACGCCGGTCAACGCGGCGGCCCGCGCGGCGACCTCTACATTTTCCTGTCGGTCACGCCGCACGAACTGTTCGAGCGCGATGGGCTGGACCTGCTGTGCACCGTGCCGGTGCCGATGGCCACCGCCGTACTCGGCGGCGACATCGAGGCGCCCTGCCTGATGGGCGGTGAGAAGTGCGACGGCCAGTGCCGGCTGATGGTGAAAGTCCCCGAAGGGGTGCAGACCGGCAAGACCGTGCGGCTCAAGGGCCGGGGCATGCCGTCCTTGCGCTCGCGCGAGCGCGGCGACCTGGTGGTCGAGCTGTTCGTGGAGACCCCCACGCAGCTGTCGGCTCGCCAGAAGGAGATCATGCGCGAGTTCGCCGATCTGACCGGCGAAGCCCAGCACCCCAAATCCGCCAACTTCGTGGGCAAAGCCAAGCGCTTCTGGTCGAACGTCACGGGCGCTTGAGCGCATCTCAGGCTGACCGCGGCGTCAAAAGGGCCTAGGACGGCCCTCGTGTCCCATTCGGCCAGAACGGCCGTGCGTTCGGAGCGGTGAATGTCGCGAGCCCTATTTTCCGCATCCCGACCCCTGGCCCTGGCCCTGACCCTGGTTTGCGGAAGCCTGGCCGCCGTTCCGATCCTGCATGATGTCGCTTTCGCGCAGGGGTCCTGGCGCACCCACAAGGACAGCAAGTACGGCTACCGCGTCGAGTTCCCCGGCGTTCCCTCCCTCTCGCAGGACACCACCCCCGGCGGAGCGACGATGGACATCGCCCGGCTGGAGGCCGGCACCACCGGCGCCTTCCTGGTCATCTCGGTCAGCGGCGCGCTGGACCCCAAGACCGCCCTGGACGCCGCCACCAGCGGCGCCCTGGCGGTCGGCGGCAACCAGCTGGTCAGCAAGGCCGACCTCACCGTCGACGGCGCGCCGGCCCGGGACCTGATCATGCGCTCCACCGAGACGGGCGTCACCATGCAGATCCGCATGGTCATCCAGGGCACAAGTTTCCATCAGGTCATGGCTGTCGGCGCCGCCGACGCCCCGCTGGAGGGCGCCGACCGCTTCATCAACAGCTTCCGTCTGAGCGCCCCGGCCGCCCCGGCGGCGCCTGGAAAGATGGCGCCGGTGGCCGACTAAGCCCCCTTTTCGTCTCGCGAGTTTCCAGGTCAGCGCTAAGTTGCTCCTCGTTGGGTAGGAGTCCTGAAGATGCGCAAGTTTGCCTGGCTGTCGGCCCTGGTCCTGCTGGTCGTGGGCTCGGCCGCCTTTGCCCAGCCGGGCTGGACGCGGTTCAGCTATCCCGACGAAGGCTTCTCCATCAACCTGCCGGCCGCCCCCGACATCCGGTCCGAAACCAGCAGAGACATTCGCTTCAAATTCTACGCAGCCCGGCAGGGGGATGTGATGATCGCGGTCATCTCCGCCACCTTCGCCGACAAGGACCGCGACATCGACGCTTCCTTCGACGCGGCCGCCAGGGGTAGCGAGGCGCGCGGCGATCGCCAGCTGTCGCGCCAGCGCATCGATATCCCCGGCGCCGTGGCCGAGGACATCGTCGTGGTCACCTCGACCGGAACCACCATCACCAAGCGGGTGATCTACCGGGAGGGCAAGCTCTATCAGCTGCTGATCGGCGTCCCCGAGGGCGTGGCGGCGCCGGCCTGGGTCGACCCGTTCAAGGCCTCCTTCACCTTCGTCGCGCCCTGAACAGAGGGCGCATTTGGGCCTGTCGATTCACCGCCGCCGCCGTTAGGTTGGCCGTTCGATGAACGCTCCTGTTTCCCTGCCCGAAGCCGCCGGCGCCACGCCGGTCATGGCCCAGTATTTCGAAGCCAAGGCGCGCCAGCCGGACGCCCTGGTCTTCTTCAGGATGGGCGACTTCTACGAGCTGTTCTTCGAGGACGCGATCAAGGCGGCCGCCGCCTTAGGCATCAGCCAGACCTTCCGAGGCAACCACAACGGCCAGCCGATCCCGATGGCTGGGGTGCCCGTCCATGCGGCCGAGGCCTATCTCGCCAAGCTGATCCGCACAGGCTTCAAGGTCGCCGTCTGCGAGCAGATGGAGGACCCTTCCGAAGCCAAGAAGCGCGGTTCCAAGGCTATCGTTCGCCGGGACGTGGTGCGGATTATCACCCCCGGGACCCTGACCGAAGACAGCCTGCTCGACAGCCGGGGCGCCAACCGCCTCGCCGCCGTGGCCCTGCGGGCCGGCCAGGCGGCGGTGGCCAGCGTCGAGCTATCCACCGGCCAGGTGGAGAGCCTGCTGCTGGCGCCCTCCGGCCTCGCTGCCGCGTTGGCCGCGCTGAGCCCGTCCGAAACTCTTGTGCCCGACCGCCTGTTCGCGGACGAACATCTGTCGGCGGCCCTCAAGCTGTCCGGCGGTCTGGTCCAGCCGATGGCCCAGGCCCTGGCCGAACCCTCCGCCAGCGAGGCGCGGGTCAAGCGGCTCTACGGCGTCGAGACCCTCGATGGCTTCGGCGGCCTGTCGGGCGCGGAGATCTCGGCGCTTGGCCTGATCGCCGCCCATCTGGAGGTCACCCAGGCGGGGCGGATGCCGGCCCTGTCGCCGCCGCGCCGGGCGGGCGAGGCTGACGTCATGGCCATCGACCCGGCCACTCGGACCAGCCTTGAGATCGAGAAGACCACTGGCGGCCAGCGGGAAGGCAGCCTGCTCGGCGCTATCGACCGCACCGTCACCGCGCCAGGCTCGCGCCTGCTGGCCGAGCGGCTGGCCCGGCCACTGCTCGATCCTGCCCGGATCGAGGCGCGTCTGGATGCCGTGCAATGGTTCCTGGAGCGCCGCCGCCTGCGCGAGGAGACCCGCGAGGGCCTGCGCCGGGCAGGCGACATGGCCCGGGCGCTGTCTCGCCTGGCGCTCGGTCGGGGCGGTCCGCGCGACCTTGGCTGCCTGCGCGATGGCTTGAAGGTCGGGGAGGCCCTTGCCGGCCTTTCGGTCGGTGAACCTCTGACCCCGCCGCCGGCCGAGATCGAGGCGGCGCTGACCGCGATCGCTCCCAGCAATTCCATCGACCTGTCGGGCCTGCTGGCGACGCTCGAGACGGGCCTCGGCCCCGACCTGCCGGCCCAGGCCCGCGACGGCGGCTTCGTCGCCGAGGGTATCCGCCCCGAACTCGACCAGGCGCGCGGCCTTCGCGACGATTCCCGCCGGGTGATCGCCGGGCTGGAGACGCGGCTGGCGGCCGAGAGCGGGGTGCCGCTGAAGATCCGCCACAACGCCGTGCTCGGCTATTTCGTCGAGACCACGGCCGGCAAGGCTGACCCCCTGTTCCAGCCGCCGCTGAACGCCACCTTCATCCACCGCCAGACCCTGGCCAACCAGGTTCGGTTCACCACCGTCGAGCTGGCCGACCTGGACGCCCGCATCGCCCAGGCGGGCGAGCGCGCCCTGGCCATCGAGGTGCAGACCTTCGAGGCCTGGCGCGACCAGGCCGCCGCCCTGGCCGAGCCCTTGCGCGCGGCGGCGGCGGGCCTCGCCTGCCTGGACGTCGCCAGCGCCCTGGCCGAATGGGCCGAGGACGCCGGCGCCTGCCGCCCGTCGGTGGACAACAGCCTGTGCTTCGACGCCAAGGCCGCCCGCCATCCGGTGGTCGAGGCGGCGGTCCGCCGCCAGGGCGACCCCTATACCCCCAATGACTGCTGCCTGGATGGCGCGGGGGCGCAGGGCGCGCGTTTGAGCATCGTCACCGGCCCGAACATGGCCGGTAAGTCGACCTTCCTGCGCCAGAACGCCCTGCTGGCGGTGCTGGCTCAGTCGGGAAGCTACGTCCCGGCCCAGGCCCTGACCCTGGGCGTCGTCGATCGGCTGTTCAGCCGGGTGGGGGCAGGAGACGACCTGGCGCGCGGCCGCTCGACCTTCATGGCCGAGATGGTCGAGACCGCCGCCATCCTGACCCAGGCCACGCCCCGCTCCTTCGTCATCCTCGATGAGATCGGCCGCGGCACCGCCACCTGGGACGGCCTGGCCATCGCCTGGGCCTGCGCCGAGGCCCTGCACGACACCAACCGCTGCCGCGCTCTGTTCGCCACCCACTATCACGAGCTGGCCAGCCTCGAGGAGCGGATGGCCCACGTTTCCAACCTCTCCCTGCGGGCCAAGGAGTGGAACGGCGACCTGGTCTTCCTCCACGAATGCGGTCCCGGGCCCGCCGACCGCAGCTACGGCGTTCAGGTCGCCAAGCTGGCCGGGGTGCCGCCGCCGGTGGTCGTCCGCGCCCGCGAAGTTCTGGAACGGCTGGAGGCCGACAGCCACAGCCCGGCCAGGCTGGAGGGACTGCCGCTATTCGAAATGGCCGCGCCGACCCCGCCGAAGTTCGGGCCAAGCCCGGCGGAGGAGGCGCTCAAGGGGCTGGACCCGGACGGCATGAGCCCGCGCGAAGCGCTGGAGGCGCTCTACCGGCTCAAGGGGCTGATCTGAGCAGTCCTCGTCGCATCAGGCGGCGCGGCGCTGCTCGGAGCCCAGCTGGAACCGGTCCACCGCGCCGATCAACTCCCGAGCGTCGGACTGCAGCGTCCTGCAGGCGGCGTTGGTTTCTTCAACCATGGCGGCGTTCTGCTGGGTGATCTGGTCCATCTGGCTGACCGCGCTGCTGACTTCGCCCAGGCCGAGCGCCTGCTCGCGGGAGGCCGCGGCGATGGCCGAGACGAGGCTGTCGACCTCCGCGACCCGGCCGGCGATGCGCATCAGCGCCTTTCCGGCCCGATCGACCAGTTCGACGCCCTGGCCGACCTGATCGTTTGAGGTCCCGATCAGCGCCTTGATCTCCCGCGCCGCGTCGCCCGACCGCTGGGCGAGCGCCCTCACCTCCTGGGCGACGACCGCGAAACCGCGACCGGATTCGCCGGCCCTGGCCGCCTCGACGCCGGCGTTCAGGGCCAGAAGGTTGGTCTGGAAGGCGATCTCGTCGATGGCGGTAATGATCTGGGCCATCTGTCCGGAGGACGCGGCCAACGCCTCCATCGCGCCGATGGCATGGCGCACGACCTCGCCGGACTCCTCTGCGTCGGTGCGGGTCGAGGTGACCAGCTTGGCCGCTTCGGCCGCGCCGCCGGCGGACTGGCGGGCGTTGGCGGTCGCCTGCTCCAGGGCGGCCGCCGATTGCTCGAGGCTGGCGGCCTGCTGCTCGGTCCGGCGGCTGAGGTCGTCCGACGCCTGGGCGATCTGGCTGGCCCCGGCCGCGAAGCTCCGGCTGGCCGAAGCCACCGCCTGAAGACTGCCCTCCAGAACCTCAAGGGCGCGATTGTAGTCGTCCTGCAGCTGGCGGTAGGCGGGCGGCAGGCCCGCCACCCGGGCGGTGACGTCGGCGGCCGCCAGGCGGGCAAGCGCTGAGGCCAAGGTGTCGACGACCTGCTTCTGCTCCTCGGCCGATCTGCGACGTTCGGCCTCGACACGGTCGCGCTCGGCGCGGCCGGCCGCTTCCATCTCCGACTGGCGCGCCGCGCTGGCCTTCAGGTCCAGGGCGTTGCGGCGGAAGATCTGAACAGCCTTGCCCATGTCGCCGATCTCGTCGTTGCGGCCGGCGTGGGGCGTATCGCGGTCCAGATCGCCCCCCGCCAGTTGGCGCATGTGCTCGGTGGTGGCCACCAGGGGACGGACGAGACGCCGATCCATCAGGATCATGTTGGCCACCGCCAAGGCGCCTACGAAGGCCGTCAGCAGGCCGAGCGCGGTCAGGGCCAGCGACATCCCGGCCTTGGCGTCGCCTTCCGCCTTCGTCGCCAGGGCGGCTGCCTTGGGGACCATGATGTCCACCGCGGCCCGCTGGGCGTGATAGGCCTCGCGGAGGGCGGCCCGCGCCTTGGCCGCGGTCTCGGTGTCACCCCGCATCAGAGCCGGCATCAACTCATCGAGGGCCACGGCCCAGAACCGGTCCGCCGCCGTCTGGCCGGGGCCGAGCAGGATGGTCTTGATTTCGGGGTCGAAGTCGCGTCCGCGCCAGAATTCAGCACGCGCGTGATAGTCCGCCTTGAGCTTGCGCAGCTTCTTGGCCGCTTCAGGCGCATGTTCCGGGGTCTCCGATGCCTCCAACGCGATCGCATACGGCTCGATCAGATAGAGAGGCGGCGGCAGGATGTCCGCGGTGAAATCCTTGGCGTCGATGATCTGCCCGTAGGCGCCCCCGCCGATGCGGATACTGTCGACGCTCACGATCGACAGGCCGGCGATGGCGATCAGCCCGGCGATCATCCCGCCGCCGAGCACCTGGGTAAACCGTCTGATCCGCATGCCAACGCCCCGCTTGAAATATCGGCGTGATCTGACGTGAAGATGGTAACAGAATCTGAACTGCGAAGGTTAAAGCAGATTTTGTTCACCCAAAAATGGGCGGTTGCGACCGCCTGACGCACCAATTTGAGGGTTACATGAAATAACGATCCAGTAGTGGCACAATCAATTGTTCAGCGAATGCTGATTTTGAACTTCTGGTGGTTAATGACGCTGCTACTCCCGCGTGTAGGGGGTCTCGCATCGCGGGTTGAAGCGGCGGCGAGAGCGGGCTAACCGCAAAGGATGCCCGTGTCTCTACGAACCGCCTATCGCGACCGCCTCGCCGCCGGGGACATCCTTCCGGATGCGGCGCAGTCCCGCGCGGTCGAGGCGCTCGGCCGGCTGGAGTCCGACCTCGACCAGGCTGGCGAGCCAGGCTTTTCCCTGTTCGGGCGCAAGCCCAAGGGCCAGAAGGGCGTCTATCTTTGGGGGCCGGTGGGGCGAGGCAAGTCCATGCTGATGGACCTGTTCTTCGACAGCGCCCCGGTGACGAAGAAGCGTCGCATCCATTTCCACGGCTTCATGGCTGAGGTCCACGCCCATGTCGATGCGTGGCGCAAGGGCGACGCGGCCGCCCGAAGGCTGCGCTTCGGCCAGGCCCGAACCAAGCAAGGGGGGGGCGATGACCCGATCGTCCCCACCGCCGAGCTGATCGCCGACCAGGCGCGCCTGCTGTGTTTCGACGAGCTGCAGGTCACCGATATCGCCGACGCCATGATCCTGGGGCGACTGTTCGAGGCGCTGTTCGAGCGCGGGGTCACGCTGGTGGCCACCTCCAACCGCCCGCCCGACGACCTCTACAAGGACGGGCTGAACCGGCAGCTTTTCCTGCCCTTCATCGACATGCTCAAGTCCCGCATGGACGTCGTGGCCATCAAGGGGCCGAAGGATTTTCGCCTCGACCGGCTGAAGAGCGCCCGGGTCTGGCTCGCCCCGATCGATCCCGACCATGAACGCACCTTCGACACGCTCTGGGCCGACATGTTGGACGGCCAGGCCGAAACCGGCGCCACGCTCGAGGTCCTGGGCCGCAAGCTGCACCTGCCGCGCGCCAGCGGCGGCCTGCTGCGGGCCAGCTTCGCCAGCCTCTGCGACCATGCGCTCGGTCCCAACGACTACCTCGCCATTGCCCAGCGGTTCCACACCCTGTTCCTGGAGGACGTGCCCCGGCTCGACCTGACGAAGCGGTCTGCCGCCCGGCGGTTCAACACCCTGATCGATGCGCTGTACGAGGCGCGCGCCCGGCTGGTGACCCTGGCCGCCGTGGCGCCCCGCGATCTGTATCCGGAAGGGGAGGGGGCGTTCGAGTTCGAGCGCACGGTCTCGCGCCTGGAAGAAATGCAATCTGCCGGGTGGCTGGAACAGGAGCGGGACTGACGGCGGGTCGGCCCCCGCCAACCCGCCGTCTATCCCCCGCGCGGATCCCCCCGCGTCGTGGGCAGCCTTAACCCGCTGGATCGAGGCCGCGGCAGTGCAAAAAACTGGCAGGATCGAATTGATCTCACCCAGGGACAGTCCTGTCGCAACCGTCTCGCAACTAGCCCTGCTTGCGTTGACACTCGCCGTTCGCGGATTAAACCCAACCCCGTGTCCCTACACGGCTCCCGGAACCATCATGACTGAAGCCAATCGGGGCGTTCGCGAACGCCCGCGCTCGCCGCACGTACAGGTGTGGCGCTGGCATGTGACCATGCTGACCTCGATCCTGCACCGGGTGACCGGCTGCGGCCTCTATGGCGCCGCACTGTTGGCGGCGGTCTGGGCGATCACCCTGGCGGCCGGGTATGAGGCCTACGCCACATACATGGGCCTGCTGGCCAGCCCGATCGGCAAGGCGGCTCTGTTCCTGATCACCCTTTCGGTGTTCTTCCATCTGGCTCACGGCATCCGCCATCTGGTGTGGGACGCCGGCAAGGCCTTCGAGATCAAGCTGTCCAACACCATCGCCTGGGCCGAGATCGTCTTCGCGGTGGTCGCCACCGTGGCGGTGTGGATCATCGCCGCCATGACCGGAGCGCTGTGATGAGCCGCTATCGCACCCCCCTGTCGCGCGCCCGCGGCCTGGGCGCCGCCGGCCACGGCGCCGGCCACTGGATTTCCGAACGGGTCAGCGCCCTGGCGCTCGTGCCGCTTACCCTGTGGGCCGTCTGGGCGACCATCCACCTGGCTACCCTGACCCGCGACGGGGCCATCCTGTGGCTGATGGAGCCGGTCAATGCGGTGCTGCTGGTGCTGACCTTCCTGGTCGGCTTCTGGCACATGCATTCGGGCCTGCGCGTGGTGATCGAGGACTATCTCGAAACCATCCTGACCCGCAGCGCGGCTCTGGTCGCTAACCTGTTCATCTGCGTCCTGGCCGGCGGCCTGGCCATCTTCTCCATCCTCAAGATCGCGTTCGGAGGCGCCCTCTGATGGCGACCTATCAGTTCATCGACCACCAGTACGACGTGGTTGTGGTCGGGGCCGGCGGCAGCGGCCTGCGCGCCGCCCTGGGCTGCGCCGAGGCGGGGCTGAAGACCGCCTGCGTCACCAAGGTGTTCCCGACCCGGTCGCACACCGTGGCGGCCCAGGGGGGCATCTCCGCCTCGCTCGGCAACATGGGCCAGGACGACTGGCGCTGGCATATGTTCGACACCGTCAAGGGCTCGGACTGGCTGGGCGATCAGGACGCCATCGAATACCTGACCCGTAATGCCCCGGCCGCCGTCTACGAGCTGGAGCACTGGGGTGTGCCGTTCAGCCGGACCGAAGAGGGCAAGATCTACCAGCGCGCCTTCGGAGGCATGACCCGTAACTACGGCGAGGCCCCGATCCAGCGCACCTGCGCCGCGGCCGACCGCACCGGCCACGCCATGCTTCACACCATGTACGGCCAGGCCCTGCGCCGGAACGTCGAGTTCTTCATCGAGTACTTCGCCCTCGACCTGATCATGGACGACGGCGTCTGCCGGGGCGTCACGGCCTGGAAGCTGGACGACGGCACCCTGCACCGGTTCCAGGCCCAGAAGGTGATTCTGGCCACCGGCGGCTACGGCCGCGCCTACTTCTCCGCCACCAGCGCCCACACCTGCACGGGCGATGGCGGGGCCATGGTGCTGCGCGCCGGCCTGCCGCTGCAGGACATGGAGTTCGTGCAGTTCCACCCGACCGGCATCTACGGCGCCGGCTGCCTGATTACCGAGGGTGCGCGCGGCGAAGGCGGTTATCTGACCAACAGCGAGGGCGAGCGCTTCATGGAGCGCTATGCGCCGACCGTGAAGGACCTGGCCCCCCGCGACATGGTCAGCCGGGCGATGACCATCGAGATTCGCGAAGGGCGCGGGGTGGGTCCGAACAAGGACCACATCTTCCTGCACCTGGACCATCTGGACCCGGCCATCCTGGCCGAGCGCCTGCCGGGGATTTCGGAAACAGCCAAGGTCTTCGCCGGGGTGGACGTGACCAAGGCTCCGATCCCGGTGCTGCCGACCGTCCACTACAACATGGGCGGCATCCCGACGAACTATCACGGCGAGGTGCTGACCCTGAAGGACGGCAACCCGGACAGTCCGGTGCCTGGCCTGATGGCGGTGGGCGAGGCCGCCTGCGTGTCCGTGCACGGCGCCAACCGCCTGGGCTCCAACAGCCTGATCGACCTGGTGGTCTTCGGCCGCGCCGTCGGCCTGCGTTGCGCCGAAACGCTCAAGGCCGGGGCCACCCAGCCGGAGATGAAGGCCGCCTTCACCGATGAGCACCTGGCGCGTCTCGACCGCTTCCGCAACGCCAACGGCTCGACGCCGACCGCCGCCCTGCGCCTCGACATGCAGCGGGCCATGCAGGAGGACGCCGCCGTCTTCCGGACGGGCGAGACGATGGCCTCGGGCGTCGAGCGCATCGCCAAGGTCCTGGCCAGCCGTAGCGATATCAAGACCACCGATCGCGGCCTGATCTGGAACAGCGACCTGATGGAGACGCTGGAGTTCGACAACCTGGTCGGACAGGCGGCGGTCACCGTCGGCGGGGCGCTGAACCGTCCGGAAAGCCGCGGCGCTCACGCTCGCGAGGACTATCCGGACCGCAACGACACCGACTGGATGAAGCACACCCTGGCCTGGTTCGACGACGCCACCGGCGCCGTCCGCTACGACTACCGCCCGGTGCACAGCTACACCCTGACCAACGAGATCGCCTACATCCCGCCGAAAGCGCGGGTCTACTAAGATCCGGCCTGCCGCCTTTCGTCCTAAAGCCTTTCAGGTAACCGCCCGATGGTTCAGCTCACGCTCCCGAAGAACTCCCGCATCGGCAAGGGCCGGCATTTCGCCGCCCCGACCGGCGCCAAGCGGACCAAGACCTTCAAGATCTACCGGTACGATCCGGAGGGTCTCGAAAACCCGCGCTGGGACACTTACGACGTGGATGTCGACGCCTGCGGCCCGATGCTTCTCGACGTGCTGATCCACATCAAGAACAACATCGACCCGACCCTGACCTTCCGCCGGTCCTGCCGGGAAGGCGTCTGCGGGTCCTGCTCGATGAACATCGGCGGCCGCAACACCCTGGCCTGCACTCACGGCTGGGCGGAAGTCCCCGGCGAGCAGATCACCATCAGCCCGCTGCCCAGCCTGCCGGTGGTCAAGGACCTGGTCCCCGACCTGACCATGTTCTACGCCCAGTACGCCTCGATCGAGCCCTGGTTGCACACCGAGACGCCGGAGCCGCAGAAGGAATGGCTTCAGGCCCCCGAGGACCGCGAAAAGCTCGACGGCCTGTACGAATGCATCCTCTGCGCCTGCTGCACGACCAGCTGCCCCAGCTACTGGTGGAACGGCGAGCGCTATCTCGGCCCAGCCACCCTGCTGCACGCCTACCGCTGGCTGATCGACAGCCGCGACGAGGCCGCAGGCGAGCGCCTGGACGCCCTGGAAGACCCCTTCAAGCTCTACCGCTGCCACACCATCATGAACTGCGCCCAGGTGTGTCCCAAGGGCCTGAACCCGGCCAAGGCGATCGCCGAGATCAAGAAGATGCTGGCCGAGCGGGTGGTCTGAGCCCCATCAGGGCGAAGGCTCCGCAAGGCATGCGCGACATCTGCACGCCGACACGTCCATGATCCCCGCGAACGGCCGCGTCATGGCCGGGGAGGATCGTCATGACCCACGTCACCATTCCGACGCCGCGACTGCCGGCGCGTTCCATGGGGCTCAAGCTGCTGCTGGTCTGCGCCCTGGCGCTGATCATGAGCGTCACCGCCCTGTTCGTCTTCCTGCTGCTCTACGACCGCACCAACAGAGCCCGTGAGGTCAGCCAGGAGATCAGCCAGCTGGTCGGGGGCGAGCAGACCTTCCTGGGGCCGGTGCTGGCCGTGCCCTACCTGACGCCGCCGCTGAAGGCCGGGGAGGCGCCGGGACGCAGCGTCTATCTGATCTTCCCGACCAGTGGGGAAGCCAGCGCCGACACCCGCTCGGAGGTGCGCCAGCGGTCCTTGTTCAAGGTGCCGGTCTGGGAGGCGGACCTGAAGCTGACTTCGCGGTTCGACCTGTCACAGGCCACGACGCTCGGCCCGGCCAACGCCCAGTACGACTGGACCCGCGCCGAGTTCCTGGTCGGGGTGACCGACCCGCGCGGCGCCCGCGCCGACGCCGTGCTGGTGGTCGGCGACCGCCGCCTGCCGCTGGCGCCCGCCGTCCTGGCCGAACAGGCCGGCAGTGAGGGAACCGGAAACCTGCGGATGTTCGGCGCCCGGCTGGGCGATCCCCGGGCGCTGGGCGAGGCGCTGACCGCCCGCGCCGACCTGACCTTCTCCGGCGCCGCCCGGCTGTCGGTGCTGCCCTGGGCCAAGACCACCAGCTTCACCGCCAAGAGCGACTGGCCGCATCCCAGCTTCGATGGCGGCTTCCTGCCGACCGCCCGCACGGTGCGGGACGATGGCTTCGACGCCCGCTGGAGCGTCCCCTTCATCGCCCGCGGCGTGCCGCAGGAGGGCGACATCAGCCTGATCAACCGCCTGGCCGGCGGCCAGCTGGGCGTCTCCTTCGTCGAGCTGACCAACCCCTACCAGTCGGTCGGCCGGTCGCTGAAATATGCGCCGATGTTCATGGGCCTGGTCTTCCTGGCCTTCTTCATCTTCGAGACGGTGACCAAGCGGCGGGTCCACCCAGCGCAGTATGTGTTGATCGGCCTGGCCCAGATCGTCTTCTACCTGCTGCTGCTGTCGGTGGCCGAGCGGACCGGGTTCGACATCGCCTTCCTGATCGCCGCTGGGGCGACGGTCGCGTTGATCTCCGCCTACGCCGGCTGGGTGTTCGAGAGCCTCAAGCAGGGCATCGCCGCCCTGCTCAGCTTCACCGTGCTCTACGGGCTGATCTACGGTCTGATGCGGCTGGAGGACCTGGCCTTGCTGATCGGCGCCCTGGCCAGCTTCGCGGCCATCGCGGCGGTGATGTGGTTCACCCGGCGGGTCGACTGGTACGGCACGCCACCGGAGCCGGCCAAGCCGCCGCTCAATTTCCAATAGCGGCCGGCAAGCGGGCGGGTCACCATGCGCCGGTGACCCGCCCCTCTCGTCTGTCATGGCTGGCCCTGGCCTGGGGCTTCGCCGAGGCCAGCCTGTTCTTCGTCGTGCCAGACGTGCTGATCAGCTGGATCGCGATGAAGCGCGGCCTGCGCGCCGGCGCCGGGGCCTGCCTGATGGCCGCCGCCGGGGCGGTTTTCGGCGGTGCGGTCATCTGGGTCTGGAGCGCCCAGGATCCGGCTGCCGCCCGCCGCACTATTGAGGCCGTCCCCGCCGTTTCTCCGGCGATGATCGGCCAGGCCAACGCCGATATGACCCGCAGCGGCTGGTTCCTGGCCGCCATCAAGGGGCCGCTGACCAGCACGCCCTACAAGGTCTACGCCATGCTGGCGCCCAGGCAGGGCGCGCCTCTGGCCGCCTTCGCCCCCGCCGCCCTGCCGGTGCGGCTGCCTCGCTTCCTGCTGGTGGCCGTCGTTTTCGCTCTGATCGGCCGGGTGCTGCGCGACCGCATCGATCGAAGAATAGTGTTGGCTGCCTTCACGTCAGGATGGCTCCTGTTCTATGGCGTGTTCTGGCTGACCGTTCCGGGCTAGCCGGGCTTGCGCGAAGGTGACGCAGGCGTCATTTTCAACGGGACGAACAGGAGGGCGGCTTGGCCGATCTGGAAGCGAGGGTTGTGATCGTGGGCGCCGGCCATGCCGGCGGCTCGGCGGCGGCCTATCTGCGCCAGTACGGCCATACCGGTCCGATCGTGATGATCGGCGACGAGCCGCACGTGCCCTACCAGCGGCCGCCGCTGAGCAAGGCCTGGCTGAAAGGGGAGGCGGACGCTGATTCCCTCAGCCTCAAGCCCGCCGAATGGTACGAGGAAAACGACTGCCGCCTGATCCTCGGCGCCAGCGTCGTCAGGCTCAATCGGGGCGCCCGCGAGGTCACCCTGAACAACGGCGCGGTGCTGCCCTACGACGCCCTGGTGCTGGCCACCGGCGCGCGGGCCCGGACCCTGCCGATCCGAGGGGCCGACCTGAGGGGCGTCATGGCCCTTCGCACCGCGGCCGACGCCGAGGCGCTGAAGGCCGCGCTCGGTCCCGGCAAGCGGCTGGCCGTGGTCGGCGGCGGCTATGTCGGGCTGGAGGTCGCCGCCTCGGCCCGCGCCCTGGGCGCCGAGGCTGTGATCCTGGAGCGAGAGCCTCGCGTCCTGGCCCGTGTCGCCTGCGAGGCCTTGTCCGACTTCTTCACCCGCTATCACACCGAACGCGGCGTGGTCTTCGAGCTGTCGGCCGGGGTCGAGGCCTTCGAGGGGGCGAACGGTCAGGTCACTGGCGTCGCCCTGTCGGACGGCCGGGTCCTGCCCTGCGATGCGGTGATCGTCGGCGTAGGGGCCATCCCCAACGACGAGATCGCGCGCGAAGCGGGGTTGGAGTGCGTCAACGGCGTGGTGGTCGACCTGGAGGCCCGCACGGCCGACCCGGCGATCTTCGCCATCGGCGATGTCACCCACCGGCCGCTGCCGCTCTATGACCGCATGTTCAGGCTGGAGAGCGTGCCCAACGCCCTGGAGCAGGCCAAGCAGGTTGCCTCGGCCCTCTGTGGAAGGCCCGGCCCGGCGCCGGAGGTCCCCTGGTTCTGGTCGGACCAGTACGACCTGAAGCTCCAGATCGCCGGCCTGCCGTTCGACGCCGACCGGGTGCTGCTGCGCGGCGACACGGCGGCCGCAAAGTTCGCCGTCTTCCATCTGAAGGGCGATGTCATCCAGGCGGTGGAGGCGGTGAACGCCCCGCCGGAGTTCATGATGGGCCGCAAGCTGATAGAAGGCCGCACCCGTGTGAACGTCGATAAGCTTGCGGATTCCACGGTTTCCATGAAAGAGGTCGCGGCTTAGAATCCGCGCAAAAGACGAAGGTCCTGAGGGGAGCGTATGGCGAAGATCACCTACATCGAGCATGACGGAACCGAGCACACCATCGAGGTGAAGAACGGCATGTCCGTCATGGAAGGGGCGATCAAGAACAACGTCCCGGGCATCGACGCCGACTGCGGCGGCGCCTGCGCCTGCGCCACCTGCCACGTCTACGTCGACCCCGCCTTCGAGCCGCTGACCGGTGAGAAGTCGGCGATGGAGGAGTCGATGCTCGACTTCGCCGAGAACGTCGAGCCCAACAGCCGCCTGTCCTGCCAGATCAAGGTCAGCGACGCGCTGGAGGGGCTGATCGTCCGCATGCCGGAGAGCCAGCACTAGGCTGGCGCTCGGGCGCCTGCGCGCTCAGCTGAGTTCTTCGGTCATCAGGTCGACCTTATAGAAACCGCCCTGTTGCAGGGCGTTCATCACCCCCATGAACTGCTCGTAGCGGACCTCGGCGTCGGCCCGCACCACGATGCGCTGGCCTTGGGGAAGTCCGGCGATGCCGGCCTCGCGCATGGCGATCGGCAGGTCCCCGGTCAGACGGTCGAGGCTGGTCGCCCGCTCGCCGATGTAGACGGCCCCGCTCTTCTGCAGCGAGACGATGGTGGGCTTGGGAGGTTGTGGTGTCCGGGGGGCCTCGGAGACCGGCAGATCGACGGCGATCGAAACGGTGGCCATCGGCGCCGCCACCATGAAAATGATCAGCAACACCAGCATCACGTCCACGAACGGGGTGACGTTGATCTCGGCATTCTGACTTGGACCCCAACGCCTGGAGCCGGCGGTCGCGAGCTTGGCAGCCATCTCTGAACCTCCCTGGAGCGAAACGCCCCAGGGAGATTAAGCGCGTAAAATATTAGACTTGTAAATGGTCTTAAAGCAGCCAGTCTGAGGTGTCCGCCCGGACATCGCCGTTGATCCGAAGCCGGTAATCGGCCTTGCCGTCGCCGTCTACGTCGAGCTGCAGGGTGGTGATGCCGCCGCTGAAAGTGAGGACCAGCTGGCCGGCCTCTCCGTTGAACGCCGAGACGATGCTGAAGCTGTCATCGATCCCGCTGGTGGAGGCGATGGCATCGATCGCCGAGAGGTCGATGATGTCCAGGCCGATGGCGTAGTCGCTGATCGCGTCGGTCTCAATGAAGCTGGCCTCGCTGGACCTGGCGACTGACACCTCGCCAATCAGGAAGGTGTCGCTGCCGCCGCCGCCGATGAGGGTGTCCGCCCCATGCCCCCCGATCAGGATGTCGGCGCCCAGCCCACCATTGAGAATGTCGTTGCCGAATCCCCCGTCCAGGGTGTTGGCGCCGCTATTGCCCGTGATCTGGTTCGCCTCGCCGTTGCCTGTCCCGTCGATGTCGCCCGATCCATCCAGGATCAGCCGCTCGAAGTGGTCCGAAAGGGTCCAGGTGACCGTGGCCTTGACGATATCGTTGCCCGAAAGCGGGGCCTCGACGAGGGTGTCGCTGTAGTCATCGACGATGTAGGTGTCGTCGCCAACCCCGCCTGCGAGGATGTCCGCACCCACCCCGCCGGTCAGCGTGTCATTGTCCGCGCCGCCGCTCAGGAAATCGTCTCCGTCGCCGCCAACCAGCTTGTCGTTTCCGGCGCCTCCAAAGAGATCATCGTCCCCTGCGCCGCCGTCGAGGCTGTCCAGTCCCGCCGCGCCTTCGAGCCGGTCGTTGTCGGCGCCGCCCTGCAGGATATCGTTGTCATTTCCGCCGAACAGGAGGTCTTCACCGTCGCCGCCCAGCAGCTGGTCATTGCCGTCGTCCCCGCTGAGCTCGTCCGCCCCGCCGGCGCCGCGGATGAGGTCGTTGCCGGCCAGGCCGTTCAAGACGTTGTCGCCGCTGTTGCCATCGATCTGGTTGGCCAGTTCGTTGCCGAAGCCGCCGATGTTGGCCGAGCCGATCAGCTGGAGGTTCTCCACCTGCGCCGTCAGCTGATGGAAGACGTTCGCCCTAACCCGATCGGAGCCGCCGCTGCTCAGTTCGATGACCGCATCGCTGCCATCGTCCACGATGTAGATGTCATCGCCTGCGCCCCCGGACATGGCGTCGGCCCCAGCGCCGCCGTCCAGGAAGTCGGAATTCGCGCCGCCGGACAGGGTGTCTTCGCCCAGGCCGCCGAACAGCCGGTCGTTTCCGGCCTCGCCGGAAAGGTCATCGTCCCCGTCCAGGCCATTGACGATGTCCGCGCCGACCCCGGCCAGGATGACGTCGATGCCCGCGGTCCCATCTAGGACGTCCGCGTCGTCGATCCCGGCGACATTGATGGTCGCCGTGCCCACTTCGCCGCCCCACAGGGTATAGACCACAACAAACTGCAGGCTGGTGTTGCTGGCGCCTGAGGTGGACGCGCCGAGATTGCGGACCGCTTCGCCCCGCACCAGCTGAACCGAGCCGTCGGAGCCGATGGTCAGGAAGCCGCCGCCGTCAGGCAGCGGCGTGTCCTCATCGAGGATCAGGGGCGCGCCGTTGATCGTGGCCTGGGCAATCATCAGCGGAGTATCGACATCGCTGTCGTTGCTCAGCAGGTTGAAACTGATCACGCCCAGCGCCGCGCTGTCGTTGCGGGTCTCATCGACGACGGTGGCCACGTCGTCCACGCTGTCGACAGTCACCGTGACGCTGGGGCTGGCTGGACCCGACAGGAAGGTGTCGACCCTACCATCGCGGTTGGCCTCGATCTGATCGATGTCCCCGTCATTGTCGATATCGGCCCAGACGGGCTGGAAGCCGGTCCGGAAATCGCCCTCGTAGGGGCTGTCCATGAAGGGGCCGAAGACGGGGTTGAGCGATGTTCCGGTGTTCTCGATCACGCCCGCCGTGCCTTCGCCGGAGCCGCTGATCATGTCGAAGTCGCCGTCCCCATCGACATCCGCGAAGCTGACCGAGACGCCGCCGGTGTAGTCCCGGTAGGCGACGAGCGGGTTGTCGCCGCCCGTCTGGGCGACAAAGCCGCTGGCGCTGCCCTCGAAATAGGCGAACCGGCCGCCGCCGGTGCCGACCATCATGTCCAGGTAGCCATCGCCATTCAGGTCTGCGAAGCCCGGCGAGGCCGAGGCATAAACCGCGATGCCGTCGAACGGATTGGCTGCGGCGGTTTGCTCAGTGAAGCCGAAGGCGCCGTCGCCCTTGAAGAACTGGATGGTCCCGCCGTAGCGACCGACGATCAGGTCCTCGAAGCCATCGCCATCCAGATCGACCATGGTGACGCCGGCCGCGTTGTAGAGCCCGCCGGTCAGGGTCAGGGCCGCGTCATCCTGCACGAAACTCGGCGCGCTGGCCGTGCCGTCGTTGCGGAACAGGTGAAAGCCGTCGCCATAGACCGAGACGATGGCGTCCAGGTCCCCATCATTGTCGATGTCACCGAGGGCGATCCGTGCGGTCTCGCCGCTGAAGTCAACAACGGCGAAGGGATTGACCGTGGCGGGGGTCAGGGCGTTGCCGGCTATGCTGGGGTTGCCCGCCGCATCGGTCAGGGTGACGGTGATCGCGCGTTCGTAGTCCGGAACGTCGCCGGTCGTCTGGAAGGTGATGGATTCGACCACGGCCTCGACCGCGGCGTTATCGGCCTGGGCGTTGAACGTGACGATCAGTTCGCCGTCAGGCCCTGTCGACAGGATGCCGATGTCGACGCCGTTGAAGCTGATGACACTGCCATTGAGCACGACCTGCAAGCCGCTCAGCAGGCCCAGGACGTCGCTGGGCGCCGCGCCGGCAACCACCAGGGTTCCGCCGTCCCAGTCCTGCTCTGCGTCAGTCACCGTGACGTCGCTGTCCAGCAGGGTGGCGGCATCGCCCTCGGTAAGAAGAATATCAGGTGAGAGATCGGTCAGAATCGGCATGCGCTACCCCCAAAAGTCAGAAGGGCCCGGCGCCTCGCCATGCCCGATTTGGGGATGGAATTTCCACGAGTGACGTCTTGCGGCAAGGCAAACGCCGAGAAATGGCGGCTCCAATTTTCCTATGAACGTCGTGTGACGCTGGTCTGGTGCGCGGCCATGAAGATCCGAACGACTTCCGGCACATAGGTCTCCGAAGGGTGCAGAGGCGGGGCCTCGTCACCCTGAAGCATGGAGATAGTCAGGGTGACATGCTCGATCATCCCCTCGAACATCCGGGCGGCGACCGCGATGTCCGCGATGGCGAGTCGGTCCTCATCGGCGTAGCGCCTCAGCAGCCGCTGCAGCACCCCGCCCAGCAGCCGGTGGGCGCTGTGGTACAGCATCATGCCAAGCTGAGGCTTGTGTGCGGTTTCGGCGCTGACCGTTCGATAGACCCCGCGTACGGTCGGGTCGGCCATGAAGCGGAAATAGACACGGCCATAGGCGGTCAGGGTGCGACCGACGTCATCACCGGCTGTCCGCTCGACCGCGTCGAACAGGCCTTCGTAAGCCGCCAGGGCCTGGGCGACCACTGCCTCGAACAACCGCTCCTTGGTCTCGAAGTAGGTGTAGACGGTGGCGTTGGCGACGCGGGCCGCGCGGGCCACGTCCTCAATTCGCGTCCGCGTAAAGCCCATGCGAAGGAAGGCCAGATGCGCGGCCCGCAGGATCTTTTCACGGCGTTGGTCGTGGAGTTCGGGACGCATGGCGATGTCCGCGCACTAACGGGGGCCGGTGTGTCAGTGTTCCCGCCCGCTCTTCCAGAAGGTCTGGAACAGGGGCTCGGTCAGGTACTGCAGGGCGCTGCGTTTGCGCAGCGGCACGACCACCTCGACCGGCAGGCCGGGGCTGATGGCGGTGCGGGAGCCGCGAACCTGGCGGATCTTGGCCATCTCCGATTCCGGCACCGCGATCTCGGCCCGGAAGAAGCGCTGGCCGGACTTCTCGTCCTCGAAGCTGTCGGCGCTGATCTTGATCAGGTCGCCGTGCAGGATCGGAAGGCTGCGCTCATGCAATGAGGTGAATCGGATCTGGGTCGACTGGCCGGGCTTCAGGTCGTCGGCATCGTTCGGGTTGATGCTGGCCTGGATGATCAGGGCCTTGTCGCCGGGCACCACCTCCATCAGCACCTGGCCGGGCGAGACCACCCCGCCGACGGTGAAGATCGACAGGCCGACCACCTTGCCGCTGGCCGGGGCGCGGACGATGGATCGCTCGATCTGGTCGCGGATGGCCTTCAGCTTGGGCTGCAGCTCGTCCAGCTGGACCTGGACATCCCGCATCTGGCCGCTGACCTCCTCGATCATCTCGCGGTCCAGGGAGATCATCTGCAGCCGGGCCTCACCGATCGCCTCGCGCGACCGGGCTATCTGGGCGACCAAGCTGCCCTCTTCGCCGACCAGCTGGGCCTGGGTGCGTTCCAGGGCGCGGACGCGGTTGACCGGGGCGTAGCCCTGGTCGGCCAGGGACTTCATCCCGGCGGTCTCCTCGCCGATCAGCCGCTGCTGCTCGCGGTTGGCGACCAGCTGGCGCTCGGAGCCGACGACCTGTTCGTTCAGCTGGGCGATCCGCTGCTGCAGCACGCCCTTCTGGGTGGCGATCGACTGGGAACGGGCCTGGAACTGCAGCTGCTGCAGGTTCAGGACGTCGTCGGCGATGAACTTGTCCTCGGGCGACAGGCCGATGAACTCGGGCGGCGGCGTCATTGCGGCGCGGCCATCGCGCTCGGCCACCAGACGGGCCCGCTGGGCCAGCAGGGTCAGGACCTGGCCGGTCAGGCCGCGTTCGGTGGCGCGCAGGTCGCCGGCTCCGATCTCGACCAGCACCTGGCCCTGGACCACGCTGGCGCCTTCGGTGACATGCAGGGCGGTGACCGTTCCGCCGTCGCGATGCTGCACCGCCTGGCGATTGCCGGACACGGCGACCACGCCTTGCGCATAGGCGCCGGCATCGAGCGGCGTCAGCGCCGCCCAGCCGAGGAAGACCACAAAGAAGCCGGCCGCAATCCCCGCGCCGATCAGGATCTCGCGCCTGGGATTGTCGTTGACCTTGACCGCGGTCAGGGTCTCGGTCTTCGGGGCGCCGCCGGGGGCCATGTCCAGGGGCATCTTAGCCGGAGCCCTTCATATCGACCACGTTGGCCGGCGCCTGGGGCGCCGGCTTGCCGGCCAGCTTGGCCAGCACTTCCTCGCGCGGACCGAGCCGCTCGATGGCGCCGTCGCGCATCACCAGCAGCCGGTCGACGCCGGACAGGATGCCGGTGCGGTGGGCGATGATCAGCACCGTTGCGCCGCGCGCCTTGGCGCCGTGGATGGCCCGCAGCAGGTTGGCCTCCCCCTCGGCGTCGAGGGCCGAGTTCGGCTCGTCGAGAATCAGCAGGGTGGGATCGCCGAACAGCGCCCGGGCCAACGCCACCCGCTGGGCCTGACCGGCCGACAGCCCCCGCCCGCCAGGGGCCAGCGGGGTGTCATAGCCCTTGGGCAGCTTGAGGATCAGGTCGTGGACCCCGGCCTTGGTGGCCGCCTCGACGGCCAGCTGGTCCACCTTGTCGGGGTCCATGCCGCGCCAGGCGGCGAAGCGGCTGATGTTGTCCTTCACCGTGCCGGACAGCAGCGAGGGGTCCTGCGGCAGGTAGCCGATGTATTCGGCCAGGGTGTCGGCGTCCCAGTCGGTATAGTTGGCGCCGTCCATTCGCACCACGCCCTGGTCGGGCGCCAGGGCCCCGGCAATGACCCGGGCCAGGGTGGTCTTGCCCGCCCCGCTGGCCCCGACCACGCCGAGGGATTCGCCGGGGGCGATCTTCAGCGACACGGCCTTGAGCACCAGCTCCTCGCGGCCGGGAGCGCGGACCACGACGCGGTCCAGCTCGATGGCGCCCATCGGGGTCGGCAGCTGGGTGCGGTCAATGTCGAGCGGCTTGGTCTTCTCGAACAGCTCGCCCAGGGTGTTCAGCGCGCCGCGCGCCTGGATCACCTGGGTCCAGCCGCCGACCAGCTGTTCCACCGGCTGCAGGGCGCGGCTCAGCAGGATCGAGCTGGCGATGATCGCGCCCGAGGAAATCTCGCCCTTGATGGCCAGCCAGGCGCCGAGGCCCAGCGCCGCCGACTGCAGGAACAGGCGGAAGAACTTGGTCAGGGCCGAGAACTTGCCGCCCTTGAACTGGGCCTCGGTCTGCAGGCTTTGGCCGATGGAGCGCTCATCCAGCTGGCGGGCGATCACCGCGCGGCGCATGCCCAGGGCCCGCACCACCTCGCCGTTGACCGCCGCCGATTCCTGGCTGGCATAGGCGGCGGCGTTGGCCTGCTGCGCCTTCATCAGGGCCGGCTTGGTGGCCCGCTCGTTCAGCACCGCGAGCCCAAACAGCAGGATGCCGGCCACCACGGTCAGGATGCCCAACGCCGGGTGGATCATGAAGGCCACGATCACGTAGATCGGGGTCCAGGGCGCGTCCATGAAGGCCAGGGCCGCCGGCCCGGACAGGGCCTGACGCAGGCCGTCGAATTCGCGCATCGCCTGGGCGGTATTGGCCGGCCGCGCCTGGGCCATCAGCCGGCCGAGGATGTCGCTGGTCAGCAGCCGGTCAAGCCGGGCGGCGGCCAGCACCAGCAGGCGCGAACGGGTGGTCTCCAGCGCCGCCAGGACGCCCAGCGCCACGGCGATGATCAGAGTGAGAAACACCAGGGTCAGCTCGCCCTGTGTCGGCACCACCCGGTCGTAGACCTGCAGCATGTAGATGGACGGCGACAGGTAGAGGATGTTGACCAGCGCGCTGAAGAAGGCCGCTGCGCCAATGTGGCGGCGACACTCCTTGAACGCCGCTTCTAGCGGCGCCGGCAGGGTTCCAAGAAAAATCACGCGCGCGTCAATCCGAACCGAGGTCCCCAGGAAACCCAAGTCCCCCGGTTCCCCACTTAAAGGGCCTTTTACGCTAAAGGTTTGTTGCCGTCGCGCGTCATCTTGGGCCCGACGATTTCGCCGCATCCGTGTGGGGAAAGGTTCGCCGCGTACGCGCCGATGCAGAAGGCCCGCTGTCCCGTCCCGGCGTACCTGTCCCCGGTCAGCGCCGGCCGCTGATCGGGCCACGCTCCAGACGTCTGGACCGAGCTGTTTCAGTCGCTGGCGCCGACCGGGGACAGGTAGGCCGCAAGGCGGCCAACCGGTCCCCCTAGGGATCGACGGTCACGCGTCGCATGTGCCGCCGCTGTCCGGGATAGTCGTTCAGGGCGTAGTGCCAGACCTGGCGGTTGTCCCAGAAGGCCACCGAGCCGTCGCGCCAGGAGAACCGGCAGGTGAAGGCCTCCTGTCGGCTGTGCTCGAACAGATAGTCGAGCAGGGGCTTGGATTCCCGCTTCGTCCAGCCGTCGAGCCGCATAGTGAAGGCCGGATTGACGTACAGCGCCTTGCGGCCTGTCTCGGGATGGACCTTGACCACGGGGTGGATGAATTCCCCGGCCAGGCCCTCGGCCTCGGCCACCTGCATCGAGGCGCGCTTCTGGGCCGACTGGCCCTTGGCCGAGTATTCCCGGCCCGCCGAATGCACGGCGCGCAAGGTTTCCAGGGTGGCTTTCAGCCCGTCCGACAGGGCGTCGTAGGCGGCGGCCTGACTGGCGAACAGGGTGTCGCCGCCGAACGACGGGGTCTGGACCGCATAGAGGATCGAGCCGATGGAGGGGGTCTCCAGGAAGCTCATGTCGCTGTGCCAGCCGCCGCCGAAGTTCAGCTTGTCGGTCGGCTCCTTGATGATCTCCATCACCTCGGGATGGTCGGCCATGCCGGTCACGTAGGGGTGGATGTTCAGCGGTCCGAACCGCCGCCCGAAGGCCAGTTGCTGTTCGGGGGTCAGCGCCTGGTCACGGAAGAAGATCACCTGGTGCTCGTTCAGCGCCGCGCGGATGGCGGCGATGTCGGCGTCCGACAGCGCGCCGGCCAGGTCGACATCGCCGATCTCGGCCCCCAGGGCCCCGGCCACCTTGCGGACGCTCACCATCGGCTCACACCCCTTCCGCCATCTTCGGGTTGTCCGGCAGCTCGACGAACTTCAGGTTCTGCTCGCGGAGCTTGGCCCCTGCCTCGTCATAGAGGAAGGGCAGGAAGGCGAAGCGCTCGCCCTTGGTGACAGGCCGGGCCTCGTGCATCAACGAGCAGGAGAAGACCACCGCCCCGCCGGTCGGCGGCTTGTACAGCCGGTTGCCGAACTCGGGGAAGCGCAGCTCGCCGCCCTCGTAGTCATCGGCGTTGAGGTTGATGGTCACCGCGAACTTGCGGTGGGCCGTGCCCTTGGTGGTGTTGTCCCGGTGCGGCCGGAACCAGCCGGCTCCGGCGATGTAGCTGGCCACCAGGTAGCGTTCGATCCGGGTCGCCTGGAACTGGAAAGCCTTGCGGATTTCCGGCACCAGTCGGCGGTTCAGCTTCTCGCGGACAATGGCCTGCATGCCCTCGTCCTCGAGGATGACGTCCTTGCGCTGCTTGTGGCGCGGGTCGGTCAGCAGCCGGGTCTTGCCGTCGACCTCGCGCATGAAGCCGGACTCCTGGCCGCCCACATGATTGTAGAAGTTGATCAGCTCTCGGCAGTACTCGGGCTCGAACACCCGCGGCAGGATCAGCACCGGCGCGTTCAGCTCCACCCCGGCATGGCTGGCCGGAGCGGGCATCTCGGCGAGGCGCCGCACCAGGGCGCCGACATCCTCGATCTGGCCCTGGTCGAACACCCGAAGCTGCGGATCCAGGATCAGCCAGCCCGATCCGTTGACCCCATAGAGCTTGGCCAGTCCCCCCGACGGATCGAAGAACCAGCGCGGCCCCAGGGTGGCATGCCCCAGATGCGCCTTCACCACTCCGAACACGGCGGCCTGGCTTTCGACCAGGTCCTTCTGCAGGTTGATCACCCGCGCCAGCCCCTCCGCCGTCGGGCCATCCGGCGCGAACACCAGGCCCAGCCAACGGCCGGCCAGGGTCGAGAAGTTGAACTGCGGGTTCTCCTCGGTCGGCGCCATGAACCAGGGCGCGGGATCACCGATGTTGAGGGCCATGTCGAAAGCGTCTCTTCCTTGTACCCCTTCAGTTTCGCCGAGCGGGGCGAACGGCGCAACCGCGCCGCACGATCACAGCTTCGTCCAGTCCATCACCCACTGGTCCTCCCAGCTCTTGCCGCCGTCGCGGGAGATCAGCTGGCTCCAGCGGTGCGACCGGCCGGTGATCCGGTCCCAGACGCCGCGCACCTTGATCGGCATGGCGCCGTCCATGTCGTCGGCTTCGAAGATCGCCGCGCCATCCTTGAAGTAGCCGAGCTGGCCCGGCGTGGTGACCACGCCGCTGCGGGCGTTGACCCAGTGGTCGCTCCACACCGTCTTCTCGACGTCGAGCATCCGCAGGCCCAGGCCCAGGAAGCCGCGGCTTGGAACCCGCAGCTCCTCCACGCTCCCCACCCCGCCCAGGATGGTCCAGCAGGTGGCCTCGCCCTGGAATTCCTCGAACGCGGCGCCGGCTGAGGGCCGACGGCGATTGGCGATCTTCCACTCGCCGGCCAGGAAGTCGAAGTCGCCGGGCTTGCCGGGCGGCCAGTCGGCCCGATCCAGCGAGGAATTCGCCAGGGCCGGCGTGGCCAGGGCGGGGGCAAGGGTCAGGCCTGCGGCGGCCTTGATCAGGGTGCGGCGGTCGGTCATGGAGGGCTCCGTTGGGTTGCTCGCGCAACCCTACGGGGCGATAGCTGACACCGGACGTCAGCAATTCTCAGCCACCTGTCTTTACGGCGCCGCGCGGTTCGGGCCGCCCTCCGCCCAGCGGCGGTAACCGGCGGCGCGCAGGTCGCAGGCCGGGCAGGTTCCGCAGCCGTAGCCCCAGTCGTGGCGCTTGCTGCGGTCGCCGAGGTAGCAGCTGTGGGTGTCCTCGACGATCAGTTCGACCAGCCCTCGGCCGCCGAGATCGTGGGCCATGGCCCAGGTGGCCGCCTTGTCGATCCACATCAGCGGGGTTTCGAGCACCAGGCGGCTTTCCATGCCCAGGTTGATGGCCACCTGCAGCGCCTTGATGGTGTCGTCCCGGCAGTCGGGGTAGCCGGAATAGTCGGTCTCGCAGACCCCGGTGACGATGTGCTTGATCCCCCGGCGGTAGGCGATGGCCGCGGCGAAGGTCAGGAACAGCAGGTTGCGGCCGGGCACGAAGGTGTTGGGCAGGCCGGACGCGATCATGGCGATCTCGGCGTCCCTCGTCAGCGCCGTGTCGCTGATCGCGCCCAGCACCGACAGGTCGAGCAGGTGGTCTTCGCCAAGGCGCCCCTCGGCGCGAGGATAGGCGGCGACGAGTTTTTCGCGGAAGGCCGTGCGGACCTCCAGCTCCACCCGGTGGCGCTGGCCGTAGTCGAAGCCGACCGTCTCGACGCGGTCGAAGCGGGCCAGGGCCCAGGCCAGGCAGACGGCGCTGTCCTGGCCGCCGGAGAAGAGAACGAGGGCGGACATGGGCGCAGCATAGTCGAGCATCGGGCCGCTTGACACACTTCTATATTTCCACATATTTGGAATTATGGAAACGACAGACGCCGTCAAACGCCTCTCCGCCCTGGCCCAGGACAGTCGGCTGGCCGTGTTCCGGCTGCTGGTCCGGGCCGGGCCCGAGGGGATGGCGGCCGGGGAGATCGCTCGGGCGTTGGAGATCACCCCCAACACCCTGTCAGCCCAGCTGACGGTGCTGGCCAACGCCGGGCTGACAACCAGTCGGCGGGATGGGCGGTCGATCATCCACGCCGCAGACTACGAGGGGATGAGCGGTCTGCTCGTCTATCTGATGGAAGACTGTTGCCAGGGACGGCCCGAAGTCTGCGCCCCCCTGGCGGAAGCGGCCAGCCGCGCCGCCTGCTGCGAAGGAGCCCAAGCATGAAACGCCTGCATGTCCATGTCGCGGTCGAGGACCTGACCCGGTCGATCGGCTTCTATTCCACCCTGTTCGGAACCGAGCCGGCGGTGGTCAAGGAAGACTACGCCAAATGGATGCTGGAGGACCCCCGGGTCAACTTCGCCATCTCCGACCGGGCGCGGGTTCCGGGTGTCGACCACCTGGGCATCCAGGTCGAGACCGCCGAGGAGCTGGGCGAACTGGCCGGGCGGCTGAAGGCGGCGGGGGAGACCACCCGCGATCAGGAGGCGACGACCTGCTGCTATGCCCAGTCGGACAAGGCCTGGGTCAATGACCCCAATGGCCTGCGCTGGGAGACCTTCTACAGCTTCGGCGAGGCGACCAGCTATGGTGAGGACGAGCCGGACGCGGTGCTGCGCGAGACGTCCACGCCGGCCGCCGCCTGCTGTGGCCCCGCCCCGGCCGCCGAGCCGGCAAAGCCCGCCGCCGCATGCTGCTGACGACATCGTAGGAGGGGGCGGGGCGCGATGTCGGTCTTCGAGAAATACCTTTCGGTCTGGGTGGCCCTGTGCATCGTCGCGGGGATCGCGCTGGGCGCCATGGCGCCGGATGCCTTCGCGGCCATCGCGGGACTGGAGGTGGCCAAGGTCAACCTGCCGGTGGCCGTGTTGGTCTGGCTGATGATCATCCCGATGCTGGTGCGGATCGACTTTTCCGCCCTGCGCGGGGTGGCGGCCCACTGGCGCGGCATCGGGGTGACCCTGTTCGTCAACTGGGCGATCAAGCCGTTCTCGATGGCGCTGCTGGCCTGGGTTTTCGTGGGCTGGCTGTTTCGGCCGCTGCTGCCGGCCGACCAGATCGAAAGCTATATCGCCGGGCTGATCATCCTGGCGGCGGCGCCCTGCACGGCCATGGTCTTTGTCTGGAGCCACCTGACCAAGGGCGAGCCGCATTTCACCCTCAGCCAGGTGGCCCTCAACGACGCCATCATGATCGTGGCCTTCGCGCCGATCGTCGGGCTGCTGCTGGGACTGGCGTCGATCGTCGTGCCCTGGAGCACCCTGCTGCTCTCGGTGCTGCTCTATATCGTCGTGCCGGTGATCATCGCCCAGCTGCTGCGGCGGGGCCTGCTGGCGCGGGGCGAGGCGGCGCTGGCCGGGGCTCTGAAGGCCCTGGGGCCGGTGTCGATCGCCGCCCTGCTGGCCACCCTGGTGCTGCTGTTCGCCTTCCAGGGCGAGCAGATCCTCAGCCAGCCGCTGGTCATCGCCCTCTTGGCCGTGCCGATCCTGATCCAGGTCTATCTGAACGCCGGGGCGGCCTATCTGTTGAACCGGGCGGCGGGCGAGGCCCATTGCGTGGCCGGACCCTCCGCGCTGATCGGGGCCAGCAACTTCTTCGAGCTGGCGGTGGCGGCGGCCATCAGCCTGTTCGGGGTGACATCCGGCGCCGCCCTGGCCACGGTGGTGGGGGTGCTGATCGAGGTGCCGGTGATGCTGTCGGTGGTCTGGATCGTGAACCGATCCAAGGGCTGGTACGAGCGCGGCCTGAGCCGCCCAACCGAATAGGGAGCGGCCGGCGCGGCCGCTCCCGTCTTCAGGTCTACTTTCCGGCGGCCGGAATCTTGGCCAGATCCGCGTCGATGGCGGCCAGCAACGTATCGGGCAGGCGGTCGGGGGCGTACTGCTGGATTTCCTTCAGCGGCAGGCCCTTCACCGGCTCGATCTCGGTGCTCTTGCTGATGCCGGGCATGTGCTTTTCGAGCACGGCGGCGGTGGCCGGGTTGGCCAGCAGGTCGCCGAGCGGGGTCTTGGCCGTGGAGTAGGCCGGGGCGGCGGCGGCGGGCGCGTCCTGGGCCAGGACGACGGTGGCCGGAGCGGCGGCGGCCAGCAGGGCCAGGGTGAGGGCGAGGGTCTTCATGGGGATTCCCGATATGATGCGACCGCGCTCTGACGGCGCGGCGGCGCACAGTGCGTCAGGGTTGCTGTGGCGCCAATGGGGAATCATTCGCGGCCTTCGAGGATGGCCAGCGCCTGTTTGGCCAGCATCGGCGTGCCGTTCTCGGCCGGACGCTCGCTGGCCGCCTGGCCGGAGAGGACGCGGCGGTAGACCCCCTGGCTGATTGAGGCCAAGCGGAAGATGCCGAAGGCCATGTAGAAGGGCCAGTCCTCGATGCCGTCGCGCCCCGTTCGGCGGCAGTAGGCCGCGACGTAGTCGGCCTCGGTGGGGATGCCGCTGGTGGCGAAATCGACCCCGTCCAGGCTGCCCCAGCCGGGGGAGTGGGAGCGCCAGATAAAGCCGTTGTAGGCGATGTCGGCCAGGGGGTGGCCGATGGTGCAGAGCTCCCAGTCGAGCACGGCGATCAGCCTGGGCTCGGTGGGGTGGAACATGACGTTTTCCAGCCGATAGTCGCCGTGGGCGATGCTGACGCTGTCGTCGGCCGGGATACGGGCCGGCAGGGCCTCGATCAGGGCCTCCATCTCGGGGATGACCTCGGTCTCGGCGCCCCGGTACTGCTTGGTCCAGCGGGCGACCTGGCGTTCGAAATAGCCGCCGGCCTTGCCGAAGTCCTCCAGGCCCACGGCGCGGAAGTCGACCTGGTGGAGTTTGGCCAGGGTGGCATTGAGATCGTCATAGACGGCGGCGCGTTCGGCGGGGGTCAGGTCCGGCAAGGTCGCGTCGCGGAAGATGCGGCCGGGCAGGTAGTCCATGACGTAGAAGGCCGTGCCGATCACCGCATCGTCGGTGCAGAGGGCGCGCATCCTGGGGACCGGGACCTGGCCCTCCAGCGCCTTCATCACCCGGTATTCGCGGTCGACCTGGTGGGCGCTGGCCAGCAGCACGCCGGGCGGCTTCTTGCGCAGGACGTAGCGGAGCGGGCCGTCCGGGCCGTCGGTGGTCAGGAGGAAGGTGGGGTTGGAGGCGCCGCCCTGGAACTGCTGGACCTGCATGTTTGCGCCGAAGCCCGGGACCTCGCGGTTCAGCCACGCCTCCAGCGGGGCCGGGTCGAACCAGTGGGCTGGGACGACGTCGCGAACGGGGGGATCGTTGGGGTTCATGTCGGCGATTCCTCTTGTGGGCGGAAAGATGCTCGCTTTCCCCACCGGCGCCTCAAGGATTGTCTTTGAAAGCATAAGGGAGGAGCCAGTCCATGGCCGAGGAAACCGTCACATACGTGGTCGAGGACCATGTCGCGATCATCACCCTGAACCGGCCCGAACAGCGCAACGCGCTGAACTGGGACGCCTATGCCAAGCTGGAGCAATACCTGCGCAAGGCGGTGACCGATGTGGAGGCGCGGTGTGTGATCGTCACCGGCGCCGACCCGGCCTTCTGTTCGGGCGACGATGTGCGGGAGATCATGGCTGGGCCCAAGGCGGTGTCGGCCGACACCACGCCGGTGGTGCGTCACAAGCCGACCCCGGCGGCGATGGCCGCGCTGGAGTGCGACAAGCCGCTGATCGCGGCGGTCAACGGGGCGGCGGTGGGCTGGGGGATGGAGCTGGCGCTCTATGCCGACATCCGCATCTGTTCGGAGAAGGCCAAGTTCGCCGAGCTGTTCATCAAGCGGGGGCTGGTCTGTGATGTCGGCGGCTTCTACCGGCTGCCGAGCATCGTCGGGCCGGCCAAGGCGGCGGAGCTGTTGTTCACCGGCGATGTGATCGGGGCGGAAGAGGCGCTGCGCATCGGGCTGGTCAGCGAAGTGACGCCGCATGATCAGCTGATGCCCCGGGCCAAGGCGCTGGCGGCCCGGATCGCGGTCAACCCGCCGCTGGCCCTGCGTTACATGAAGGAAGGGCTGCGACGCGGGACCTATGGCGACCCGCGCGACCTGGGCGGCTGGGCCATCGAGACGATCCGCGCTCTGATGAAGACCGAGGACCACAAGGAGGGCGTGGCCAGCTTCCTCGAAAAGCGCGAGCCGGTGTTCAAGGGGCGGTAGCGGGGTCTTCCTTGACCGCTTGCGGCGGCGCGGCCGGGGCGCCCATGCGGATGATGGCGGCGCCGACCAGGGCGGAGACGAGGGACCCGAGGAGGACGCCCATCTTGGTCTCCTCGATCAGCAGGGGGTCGGTGTAGGCCAGGTTGCCGATGAACAGGCTCATGGTGAAGCCGATGCCGCAGAGGACGGAGACACCGTAGAGCTGGGCCCAGTTGGCGTCGCGCGGCATGTCGACCAGGCGGGTCTTGATCAGCAGCCAGGCGGTGGAGAAGACGCCGATCTGCTTGCCGATGAACAGGCCGAGCGCCACGCCGAGCGGCAGGGGTTCCAGCAGGATCGACAGCTTGAACCCGGCGAAGGACAGGCCGGCGTTGGCGAAGCCGAAGATGGGCACGACCAAAAAGGCGACCGGCTTGTGCAGGGCATGCTCCAGCCGGTGCAGCGGCGAGTGGTCGTGGGCGTGGGAATCGATGTGGTCGGGCTCGGCCGGCGTGCGGCGCAGGGGGATGAACATGGCCAGGGCGACGCCGGCCAGGGTGGCGTGGATCCCCGATTCCAGCACGCAGTACCAGAGGGCCAGGCCGGTCAGGATGTAGGGCCAGAGCACCGTCACCTTCAGCCGGTTGAGCACCAGCAGCACCCCCAGCAGGGCGCCGGCCGCGCCGAGCGCGACCCAGTGAAGCTCCGCCGTGTAGAAGATGGCGATGATCAGGATGGCGGCGAGGTCATCGATGATGGCCACGGCGGTGAGGAAGATCTTAAGCGAGGTGGGGGCGCGGCTGCCCAGGAGGGCCAGCACCCCGAGCGCGAAGGCGATGTCGGTGGCCGAGGGGATGGCCCAGCCGGCCCGGGTGGCCGGGTTGGCGGCATTGAAGGCCAGGAAGATGGCCGCCGGCACGATCACCCCGCCCAGCGCCGCCACCCCGGGCAGCAGCGCGTTGGAGAAGCGGGACAGCTGGCCATCCAGCACCTCGCGTTTGATCTCCAGGCCGACCAGCAGGAAGAACAGGGCCATCAGCCCGTCGTTGATCCAGTGCAGCAGGGTCTCGCGCAGGTGGAAGGCGCCGATCTCGAAGCCGAACTTGGTGTCGAGAGCGCCGAAGTAGCCTGCGGCCAGCGGCGAGTTGGCGACCAGCAGGGCCAGGGCGGCGGCGGCCATCAGCACATAGCCGCCGGAGGTTTCGTTGACGAGGAAGGCGCGCAGGGCCGAGACGGGGCGGGATCGGGCGATGGCGGACTTGTTCATGGGGTCGATGTTTAGCGCAGCGGACACGAAAAGGGGCCAAAATCGACCCGCCCGCGCCCGGTTTTGCTGGTCCGGGGGTCTGGCTCGGGGCAGACTTCGGCGACGGTTTCGGAGGGGCGCCGATGTCTGTTCTGGTCTCGATCGGGCTTGGCCTGGCGTTGCTGATCATCGGCGGCGAGGTGCTGGTGCGGGGGGCTTCCAGCGCCGCCCGCAAGCTGGGTGTCAGCCCCCTGATGATCGGCCTGACCCTGGTCGGGTTCGGCACCTCGACCCCTGAACTGGTGACCAGCCTGCAGGCGGCGTTTGCCGGATCGCCGGGGATCGCGGTCGGCAATGTGGTCGGCTCCAACATCTCCAACGCCCTGCTGATCCTGGGGCTGACGGCGCTGATCGCGCCCATAGCGGTGGACCGGCGCGCCTTCCTGCGGGACGGGCCGATGCTGGCGCTGGTCACCGGGGCGGCGGTCTGGGTGCTGTTGCAGGGCGAGCTGACCCAGAGGCTCGGCCTGATCGCTGTCGGTGTGCTGGCGGCCTACATCCTGCTGGTCTGGTTGCTGGAGCGGAAGCGGCCGGACGCCGAGGGCGAGCGGATCGAGGACGAAGCCGACCTGATGTCGGGCTGGCGCGGCAGCCCCTGGCTTGCCCTGTTGCTCGCCGTGGTCGGGATCGGCCTGACCATCGTCGGGGCGCGGTTCCTGGTCGATGGGTCGGTCAGCCTGGCGCGCAGCTATGGGGTGTCGGACACGGTGGTTGGCCTGACCATCGTGGCGGTCGGCACCTCGATGCCGGAGCTGGTCACCAGCGTTATCGCCGCCCTCCGCAAGCAGGGGGATGTGGCGCTGGGAAACATCATCGGCTCGAACCTCTACAACCTGCTGGGCATCCTGGGGATCACGGCCATCATCAAGCCGATCCCGGTCCCGCCGGAGATGCTGGCGGTGGATGTCTGGGTGCTGGCGGGGGCAACGGCGGCGGTGATCCTGTTCGCCTTCCGGAGCCTGAAGATCTCACGCATGGAAGGTCTGCTCCTGATGGCCGGCTATGGCGGCTACATGGCCTGGCTGCTGTGGTCGGCAGGGGTGTTGCGCCCCTGACGCGGGCCCGATTGTCCTTGTGAGGCAGGGGCGGGCCGCTCACTGTGGCGGGCATGAGTGCTCCGCCCTTCACCGTCCTCGAGGCCTCGCTGGAAGAGGCCGCCGCGATCCGGGCGGCGGTGCGGACCGCCGACCCCGCGCTGATCGCGCCGACGGCGCGGGTGGCGGGGCCGCAGGACATCCAGGGGCTGGTGGCGCTGCTTTCCGACCCGCTGGTGTCGGGGCCGATCTATGACATTCCCAGGCCCATCGACGCCGGCCGGATCGGCGCCTGGATCGCCCGGTCGGAGCGGTTGCGCCAGGCCGGGGAGGCGTTGCTGACCGTTACCCTCGACGAGGCGGGGAAGGTGGCGGCCTATTCGCGGTTCACCGTCTGGCCGGAGCGGTCGTCGGCGGAGGTGGCGGGGGCCCGGCGGGCGGACACGCAGAACTCCGGCAAGGGCGCGGAGGGCGCGGCGCGGACCTTCGGCTTCATGTTCGAGGTGCTGGGGGTGCGGCTGGTCGGACTGACCGCGGCGCTGGACAATGAGCGGTCGGCGCGGGTGATCGAGGCGGCGGGGTTCACCCCCATGGGCGAGCGGCTGAGCGCCCTGCCGGACGGCGGTTCGCGGCGGTCGCTGTACTGGGAAATGACGCGGGAGGATTGGCTGACGCGGCGGCGCCTGTTCACATAGGGGGCAGGGAAAATGAGGAGACGCGAGGCTATGCGGTTCGACGGCGATTTCAGCATGACCATTGGCGGCAAGGGCGTGGCCGGAGCGGCCGGGACCTTTGACGTGCTCAACCCCGCCAACGAGCAGGTGATCGGCCAGGCGCCGGAATGCTCGCGCGAGCAGCTGGACGAGGCCGTGGCGGCGGCGCGCAAGGCCTTCCCGGCCTGGGCCGCGACGCCGATCGGAAAGCGCAAGGAGCTGCTGCTGGCCATGGCCGGGGTCATCGCGACCAACGGCGAGGAGTTGAAGCGCCTGCTGACCAGCGAACAGGGCAAGCCGCACGCCGATGCGTTCGGGGATGTGATGGGCGGCGCCTACTGGCTGCAGGCCACCGCCAGCCTGGACCTCCCGGTGACGGTGGTCGAGGACACGGCCGAGCGCCGGGGCGAGACGCGGCATGTGCCGATCGGGGTGGTGGGGGCGATCGCGCCCTGGAACTTCCCGGTGATCCTGGCGATGTTCAAGCTGGCGCCGGCGCTGCTGGCCGGCAACACGGTGGTGCTGAAGCCCTCGCCGTTCACCCCTCTGACCACCTTGAAGATCGGCGAGCTGCTGCGCGGGGTGCTGCCCGACGGGGTTCTGAATATCGTCACCGGCGGAGATGAGCTGGGGCCGTGGATGACCAGCCATCCGGGGATCGACAAGGTCAGCTTCACCGGCTCGACCGCCACCGGGCGCAAGGTGATGGCGAGCGCCGCCTCGACCCTCAAGCGGGTGACCCTGGAGCTGGGCGGCAATGACGCGGCCATCGTCATGCCGGACGTGGACGTGGAAAAGGTGGCCGAGCAGCTGTTCTGGGCGGCGTTCCGCAACACCGGGCAGATCTGCATCGCCACCAAGCGGATGTACGTCCACAAGGACGTCTATGAGCCGCTCAAGGACGCCTTGGTCGCCTATGCGGCCACGGTGAAGATGGGCGACGGCGCCGAGCAGGGCACCCAGATGGGACCCATCCAGAACAAGCTGCAGTACCAGCGGGTTCTGGAGCTGATCGAGGACGCCCGGGCCAAAGGCTACAAGTTCCTGGTCGGCGGGGAGACCAGCACCGCGCCCGGCTACTTCGTGCCGGTGACCATCATCGACAATCCGCCGGAGGATTCGCGGATCGTGCAGGAGGAGCAGTTCGGGCCGGTGCTGCCGCTGCTGAAATTCGACGACCTGGACGAGGTGATCGGGCGGGCCAATGCGTCCGACTATGGCTTGGGCGGTTCGGTGTGGTCGGCGGATGAAGACAAGGCGCTGGAGATCGCCTCGCGGCTGGCCACCGGCACGGTGTGGATCAACGAGAGCCAGCACCTGTCGCCGCTGGCTGCGTTCGGCGGCCACAAGCAGTCGGGCGTGGGGGTCGAGGGGGCGCTGGAGGGTCTGCTCGAGTACACCAACACCCAGACGGTGTTCGTGAAGAAGGCGGCGGTGGCCTGAGGGATTTTCCACCACGCTGACGCCGTCCAGCAGGCCGTCATCCCGGAAAGCGCGTCGCGCTTATCCGGGACCCAGGGGTTGCAGCGCGCCGGCCGCAAAGCCGTGTTCGATAGCGAGATCCCGCACTCCTGGGTCCCGGCTCTCCGCGCTTCGCGCTCCGGCCGGGATGACGGCGGGGTGTTGAGCCGGTCCGGGCAGGGCTCGGGTCAGAAGCTCTTCCCCACCCTGACCCCGATGGTCCGCGGCTGGTTCGGCACGCTGTAGACCGCGCCGCCGCAGACGGCTTCGGCGCATTGGGCGTAGCGGTAGAGGCTGGCGCGTTCGTCGAAGAGGTTGATGGCGAACAGTTCCATGCGCCAGTCGTCGCGCTTGAGGCCGACGTTGAAGTCGAAGGTGGTCCAGGCTTCCTGCTTGCCGATGATGGCCCGCTCGGAGAGGCGCAGGTCGGTCCAGGCGCCGCTCTGGGCGACCCAGCTGCCCTGGACGTGGCCGTCCATGTCGGCCAGCTGGAAGTCGTAGCGGGCGGTCAGGTTGCCCTTGAGCTTGGGGGTCACCGGCAGGGCGGTGCCGCTGGGCGCCAGGGGGGCGACGCACTGGGTCACCGGGTTGCCGTTGAGGTCGGTGAAGCCGCAGTAGTTCTCGGTCAGCTCCGCCTCGGTGTAGGCGGCGCCGCCGGACAGGGTGAGGTTGGAGGTCGGGCGCCAGACGATGTCGCTCTCGATGCCCCAGATCTCGGCCTGGGCGGCGTTCTTGATCTCGGTCAGGCCGTTGGCGCCGAGGATTGAGAACTGGAAGTCCTCCCACTGCTCGAAATAGACGGCGCCGTTCCAGCGTAGCGAGCCGCCCGCCCACATGGTCTTCCAGCCCAGCTCATAGTTGGTCAGGAAGTCGGACTGGTAGGGCGGCAGGGTGCCGCGGCGGTTGATGCCGCCGGGCCTAAAGCCGGTCGACCAGGTGCCGTAGACCATGCGGTCGTCGTCGATCTTCCAGGTGATGTTGAGGCGGTGGGTGAAGTCCTCCTCCTCGGTCACCTTGATCAGGTTGGTGCAGGGGGCGCCGGAGGTGACCGGCGGGGCGAAACAGGCCGCCTCGCCGTTGGAGCTGTAGCCGGCCGAGAAGCCGAAGAAGCCCTTCAGGCCGTTCTCGGTCTTGAAGGCGCGTACCCCGCCGGTCACGGTGAGGGCGGGGGTGATGTCGAAGCTGATCTCGCCGAAGGCGGCGGTCTCGGTGTCTTCCCGAAGCTGCTTGGTCAGCCAGATGGTGTCTTCCCAGCCGGTCACCGAGATCGAGCTGGCCAGGCCGTCGATGATGTAGCGCTGCTCGATGTCGTGGGTCTGGTTCTGGTAGAACAGGCCGGCCACGAAACGCAGGCGATGCTCGCTGGGCGAGGCGACGCGGATCTCGTGGCTTTCCTTGGTGTAGCCGTCCTTGGCCTTGATGTACTGGGTCGGGTCGATGGGGTTGCCCAGGTCGTCGACCCAGTAGGCGCCGTAGCCGAACAGGGTGTCGTAGAAGAAGCTGTAGTCGCTGTAGTCTGACTCCGAATCCACGTCGCGCTTCAGGTAGGAGCCGGCGTAGAGCAAGTCGAGGCCGCCGAGCTTGCCCTCGACCGTCAGGGCCGCCTGGTACCAGCGGTCGTCGGCGCTTTCGGGGCGGTAGCGGGCGATCTGCAGGTCGCCGGTGTCGGGGTTGAACGAGAAGTTGCCGTTGCTCTTCTGGCTCTGGCCCATGATCGAGGGGGTGATCGACCAGTCCTCGTTGAGGTCCACCTTCAGCGCCGCCCGGGCCCCGATGGTGTCCACGTCATTGTAGTTTTCCTCGGCGTACTGGGCATTGGTGATCGTGCCGCCCCAGGTGGGGTAGAAGCGTGGCGTGAGCACATTGTCGATGTAGCCCGCGTCGTGGACGTACCAGCCGACCAGGCGGACGGCGGCGCGGTCGCTGAACGGGATGTTGACGTAGCCTTCGGCGCTGTAGCCTTGGTCGCCGCCCGAGACGGTGTTGGCCTCCACATCGAAGGCGCCGCTGAAGCCGCTGGTGTCGGGCTTGTTGGTGATGATGCGGATGGTGCCGGCCTGGGAGCTGGCGCCGTAGAGGGTGCCTTGCGGCCCGGCCAGGGCCTCGACCCGCTGGATGTCGTAGACGTGGATGTCCAGGGCGCCCTGGATGGTGGTGATCGGCTGTTCGTCGAGATAGACGCCGACGCTAGGCAGGGAGCCGGAGTGGTTGCCGTCCCCGCCGCTGGCCACGCCGCGCATGTAGACGCTGCCGAAGCCGGGGGCGGCGCTGGCGGTGGAGACCGAGGGCAGGAACTTCACGAAGTCGCCGAAGTCGGAGACCTGCAGCTCGTCGAGCTTCTCACCGCCGAGGGCCTGAAGGCTGACGGGCACGTCCTGGAGGTTTTCGTCACGCTTCTGGGCCGTGACGATGATCTCGCCGACCATGTTGTCGGCCGGCTCCTGGGCGAAGGCCATGCTGCTGAGCATGGTGGTGCCGAGCAGGACGGAGGTCCAGATCGTGGTCCGATTAGCGCGCATGGTAGTCATCCCCCGACCTTGGCCCGACTTTGGCGTTTCGCCGTTACGCGAGGCTCGATCCGAGAGGGAACCGCTGTCAAGCGGGGCGGCCTCGCCCCATGTCGGTTGGATGACGGTTGCCGTTAACTGTGGCGGCCAGAGCGCAGGAACTCAGCGGTCCCAGGTCTCCAGGGCCGGTCCGAGGGCGGTTTTGAGGGGGGCCAGCCAGGGTTCGAATGCCCTCCACTGGTCGAGGCCCTCGGTGAAGATCGGGCGGCGGACCTGTTCGGAGCTGGCGGTCCGGACGGCGCGGTCGTTCTCGTGAAACTTCATGACGGCCGGTTCGAAGGGAAGGCCGCAGTGGTCCAGCAGCGCCCTCACTTGCCCTTCCGGATCGGCGATCAAGCGTTCGTAGAGGACCCGGTGGACCGCGCCGGGCAGGACGGCGTCGAAATGGGCCATGAGGCGCACGTAGTCGGCGTAGTAGCGGCCGAGATCGGTGAGGTCGTAGCTGAAGCCCTGGCCTCGGGCGAAGTGCTGCTTGAAGCCGGAGAAGCAGCAGGCCAGCGGGTGGCGGCGGGCGTCGATGATCTTCGCGTTCGGCAGGATCAGGCGGATCAGGCCGATGTGGGCAAAGTTGTTGGGCATCTTGTCGATGAACAAGGGGCGGTCGGTCTTGCGCTGGACGCGGGTGCGCTCGAGGTATTCCTCGCCCAGCGCCCGCACCTGATCGGGGTCCAGACCTTCGAGCATTTCCGGATAGGTCGAGGCCTCGCTGCGGCGTCTGCGGCCGCCCAGGCGCCGGGCGATGGAGATGATGTCGGGCAACTCCATGGTGCCCTCGACCGCCGAGTGGCTGGCCAGGATCTGCTCGATCAGGGTGGAGCCGGCGCGGGGCAGGCCGACGATGAAGATCGGATCGGGGGCGGCGCTGCCCCAGCCGGCGCGCTGGGCGAAGAAGGCCGGGGTGAAGAAGGCCATCGAGCGGTTGGCGTGGGCGGTTGTGTGGTCGGCGTCATAGTCCAGGCCGGCGCGGCGCAGGGCGGCGCCCCGCGCATAGTGCTCCAAGGCGGCGGCGGGGTTCCCGGCGTCCTCCAGCGCCTTGCCCAGCGCATAGTCGAGATGGAAGCGATCCTCCTCGCCGATGTCGGTTCGGGCCAGCTGAGCCCGCATGGCGGCGACATCGTCTTCGGAGAACCGGACGGTCTTGAGGTTGGCCAGGCTCCACCAGGCTTCGCCGAGCTGGGGCGTCAGGGCGATGGCGCGGCGATAGGCGGCGACGCAGTCGGCCTGGCGGCCGACGGTCTTCAGCGAATGGCCGTAGGACATCCAGGCCTTGGGCTGGTCGGGGTGGGCGGCCAGCACCTCCTCATAGAGGGCGATGGCGCCGGCGTAGTCGCCGATGCGCCCCAGCGCGGCGGCCTTGAGATTGCGGTAGCCGGCATGGCGGGGGTTGATGGCCAGCAGGCGATCGAGTTCCGCCAGGGCTTCCTCCGCCCGGCCAAGACGATAGAGGACGGTGGCGTGGTTGTGGCGGGCCTCGACGAAGCCGGGGGCCAGCTCCAGGCAGCGGGAAAGCAGGGCTTCGGCATCCTCGTTGCGGCCGAGGCGGGCGGCGGTCTCGGCCAGCATGCGGATGGCCGCCACATGGGTCGGCTGGCGGGCGAGGTAGGGCTTGAGCAGGCGTTCGGCTATGGCCAGCTGATTGTCGCAGAGCGCGGCGGCGGCCTGAATCAGCTCGGGATCGGAGACCGAGGCGCGGATCTGCTGGGCGCGGGCCTGCTCGGCGCCCTTGTCGTCCCCGGCGAGGGCCAACTGGTCGCAGAGGGCGTCCCAGGCGACGGCCAGGCGAGCGTCGAGGGCGACGGCGCGGCTCAGCGCCGCGATCGCCGCGCGGCCGACGCCGAGGTCGACGAAGGCCAGCCCCGCCTCCAGATGCACCGGCGGCCAGGCGGGATTGGCCCGGATCACCGGCTCCAGCGCCTGCAGCGCGGGTTCGGCCCGGCCCTGGCGGCGTAGGGCCGCGCCCAGCAGCAGGATGGCTTCCGGATGCCCCGGCATGGCGGCCAGGATCTCCCGAGCCTGAGCCTCGGCCAGGGCCGGCTCCTGGCCAAGCAGGCGGCGGCCATGGGTCAGGGCGGTGGCCAGGGTTCCGGTGGTGACAGCGTCGTCGGTCATCGCGCTAAGCGGTGCACGGAAGCGCGCGGGTTGTCGATGGGGGAGGATCCCGCGTGCGTTTGACAAGCATAAGATGTTGCGGGAGGGTGGCGCATCTGGAGATGAGATGCGCACCACCGTGATTGTCGCCTGCCTTTGCCTCATCGCCGCGATGGGGTGCGAGCGCAAGCCGCAGGCCGCGCCAGGTATCGGGTCGGAAGTCGCCAAAAACCCAAAACCGATAGACCCCGCCATGGCGCCGAAACTCCAGGCGTTGGCCACTAGCGCCTGCCATTGCGAACAGAAGGCCAAGACCAAGGCCGAGGAGGCGGCCTGCTGGACCAACTACTACCAGGTCGGCAAGGCCTCGATCGAAGGGGAGTATGCGACGGCCTGTGCGCCGATCAGCGCGGGCGGCCATGTCTACAACGGCGAGACCCCGCAGGAATTCAGAATCTACACCGGGTCCCACAGCGCGGCCGGCAAGCTGTGCACCGAGCATGAGGTCATAGCTGTGGAAACCGCTTGGCAGGCGGCCTTCGACGCGGGTCTTTCAGGTGAAGCGATGCGGACCCGGATGCGGCAGGCTCTGCAGGACTTCCAGGACGGCCGCGAGGTCGCGATGACCGGCGGCGGTTGCGGGCGGCCTAGCCGTTTGCCGCCTCCGCCCGTGGCGGCGGGCTGAGCGCCGCCTCCAAGGCCGCGAACAGCCGGCCAACCTCGATCGGCTTGGCGACGAAGCCATCCATGCCGGCGGCGGCGTATTCGGCGACCTGGTGGGACATGGCGTTGGCGGTCAGGGCGATGATCGGGGTGCGGGCGCGGCCGGTGGCGGCCTCCAGGCGGCGGATTTCGCGGGCGGCGGTGGGGCCGTCGACGCCGGGCATCTGGACGTCCATCAGGATGACGTCCCAGCTGTCGGCCTGCCAGGCGGCGATGGCCTGGGCGCCGTCGGAGACGACCACCGGCTCGACCCCGACCTGGTGCAGCAGGGTCTTGAGGACCAGCTGGTTGACCTCGTTGTCCTCGGCGGCGAGGACGCGGAGGGTCTCCCCGGTCAATTCGGCGTTGGGCGGGGTCGACGGCAGGACGGGCTGCGCCTCGGCGCGGCTGTCGGCGATGCGGGGGAGCGGCAGGGTGAAGGTGAAGACCGCGCCGGCGCCGATCTCGCTCTCGACGCTGATCTCCCCACCCATCAGCTCGGTCAACTGGCGGCAGATGGCCAGGCCCAGGCCCGTGCCGCCATAGCGGCGGGAGGTGGAGGCGTCGGCCTGTTCGAAGCGGCCGAACAGCTTGGCCAGGGGTTCCGGCGCGATGCCGATGCCGGTGTCGGACACACTGAAGCGGAGGATGCCTCCGGCTCGGGCGACGTTGACCCGGATCTCGCCGGCTTCGGTGAACTTCAGGGCGTTGGAGATCAGGTTGTAGAGGATCTGGCGTACCCGGATCGGATCGCCGAGGTAGACGCCCTCGGCCGAGGCCTCGACCTTCAGGTCGAAGCTCAGGCCCTGCTTGTTGGCGAGGGCGATGAAGGCGGCGTGGGCGCCGCGGGCCAGGTCCTTTAGGTCGAATTCGGCCTCGTCGAGGTCGAGTTTGCCGGCTTCGATCTTGGAAAGGTCGAGCACGTCGTTGAGCACGGCCAGCAGGCTCTCGCCCGACTGGCGGATGACATCCAGCCGCTCGCGCTGGACGCCCGATAGGTCGTCCGAGGCCATGGCCTGGGCCATGCCGAGCACGCCGTTGAGCGGGGTGCGGATCTCGTGGCTCATGGTGGCCAGGAAGGTGGATTTCGCGCTGTTGGCGGCCTCGGCATCGTTCTTGGCGGCGATCAGTTCGGCCTCTGCCGCCTTGCGGTCGGTCATGTTCTGCAGGGCGCCGACCAGGCGCACGGGCCGGCCGCGGGCATCGGTGAACATCTTGGCCGCGCCCTGGACCCAGACCTCGCGGCCGTCCGTGCGCCGGACGCGATAGATGGGGTCATAGCGCTCGCCCGTGGCCAGGTGGCGCTCCCAGGCGGCCTCGACCTCGGCCCGGTCGCGGGGATCGACGCCCTCGTAGATGTCCCGCCAGAGGCCCTCGTAGGTCTTGGGCTCCTCGAAGAAGGTGTCCTCGGCGCCGACCTTGATCAGTTCGCGCTGGACGAAGTCGAGCTCCCAGACATGGAGGTCACTGAGCTCCAGGGCCAGCTGCATGCGCTGTTCGGACCGCTCGGAGCGCTCCAGGGCCTCGACCAGTTCGGAGACGTCGCTGGCGGTCAGGACGATGCCGCCGATCTCGCCGTCGGGCTGTTTCCAGGTCTTCAGCTCGGTCTGCACCCAGACGGTCGGACCGGTGGGCAGGGTGATCCGGGTTCGGGAGACGCTGGGCGGGGCGCCGGCCAGGGCGGCATCGAAGCCCTTGCGGCTGCGCTCATAGACCTGTGGCGCGATGTCGTAGAGGGTGCGGCCCAGGGCCGCCGCCCGCGTCATCCCCAGGCTGCGGGCCCAGAAGCTGCTGGCGGCGATGACCCGAAGCTCGGCGTCGGTCATCACCAGGGAGGTCGGCATGGTGGCGACCAGGGCCTCCAGGGTCGACTGGGTGGCGGCCAGGGCCTGGGCGGCGTTGGCGCGGACCCATTCGTCGGCCACGAACTCGGCCAAGGCGGCCAGCTGTTCGGCGCGGACGGGGTCGTGGGGTTGCGGCGTGGCGCTGACCACCACCAGCAGGCCGGGGACCGAGCCGTCGGCCAGCTTGATCGGAGTGGCGATGTAGCCGCGCAGATAGGGCGGGCCGGAGACCAGCTTCAGATTGGCGTAGCGGGGGTCGGCGCGGGCATCCTCGATCCACAGCGGCTCGCCGGAGGCCATCACCTGCTCGGCGATGTTGTCCCGTCGCTGGTAGGGATCGTTGCCGGCCCAGCGACTGCGCCAGGCGACGCCGTCCTTGACCAGGACAACCGTACTTTCGGCGTCCTCGAACAGTCCCTTGGCAAAACGGGTGGCGCGGTCGAACACGGCCAGGGACAGGTCCAGGCCGAAAGGCGCGGTCATCCGCTCGCGGTCTTCGCGGGCAGCCACCTGTCCAGTTCCCCCCAATTTATCGTTGAGGTCAAAAATGGGGGCGCAGGGTTAACCGGCGGTTGAGGGCGGCGCCTCGATGGACTCATGCGGTCGAAGCCCGCCGGCCAGCAGGGCGGCCCAGATGCCCTCCGCGTCCTCGGCGAAGGCGAAGAAGTCCTGGTCCCCCGGTCCGATCAGGCCGTGCTCGACCAGGGCGTCGAACCCCACGACCGACCGCCAGAAGGCCTCGTCGAACAGCACCACGGGGATCGGCGGCGCCTTTCCCGTCTGGCGCAGGGTGAGGATCTCGAACAGCTCGTCGAAGGTGCCGAAGCCGCCGGGGAAGACCACGAGGGCGTTGGCCCGCATCGCCAGGTGCATCTTGCGCATGGCGAAGTAGTGGAAGCGGAAGGTCAGCTCCGGCGTGGTCCAGGCATTGGGTTCCTGCTCATGCGGCAGGGTGATGTTGAAGCCGATGGATGGGGCGCCGGCCTCGATGGCTCCACGGTTGGCGGCCTCCATGACGCCCGGCCCGCCGCCGGTGGCGATCACGTTGTCGCGGAACGGCTGGCCTTCGAGCAGGGCGCCGCCGCGCTCCGAGGCCAGGCGGCCGAAGGCGCGGGCCTGGCCGTACCAGCGCTGATGGGTCGGGGTTCCGTGCTCGCCCACCCGGGCGCTGCCGAACACCACGATGGTCGATCGCACGCCCCAGGCGCGCAGGGCCTCCTCGGCCTTGGCGTACTCCAGCTGGAAGCGGAGGCCGCGCATGGAATCGCCGAGCAGGAAGTCCTGATCCAAGGCGGCGAGGCGGTAGGAGGGGGAGGCGAGCTGGTCGGCGTTGCTGCGGGGGTCGGTCATGCTTTCAGGTGGGCGTCCAGAAACTGCAGGAAGGCGGTCCAGTCGGCGGTGGTGATCCCATGGCCGCCGCCGCGCGTCCACCAGGCCAGGTCGTCGGCGGGGCGAAAGTCGTTCTTCAGCTGGGTGGCGGTGAGGCCCGACGAACCGAACAGACGGTAGGCGGGGGTGGCGCCCTGGGCGGCGCGGAAGGCGCCCGCGGGGTCGGACCAGGTGTCCGACAGGCCGCTGCCCAGCATCACCGGACGGGGGGCGATCAGGGCGATCAGCTGGTGCTGGTCGATGTCGAGGTCGTAGCGCTGGGCTGAGCGGGCGTAGGCGGGGGAGAACCAGAAGCCGTATTCGTCGGTGATCTGCCGGATGGTCTCGCCGGCGCCGCTGCGACTTAGGCTGGCGCCGCCCCGCCCGGACTGGTGGCTGATCACCGCGGCGAAGCGGGGGTCGAGGGCGGCGGCCAGCAGGGCGGCCTTGCCGTGCCGCGAATGCCCCCAGACGGCGACGCGAGCCGGGTCGAAGCGCGGATCAGGAGTCAGGGCGTCGAAGGCGGAGGAATAGAGGCTGGCCCAGACGGCCAGGGCGCCGGCCCGCCGGTCGGCGGGCACATCCGGCTGGAGGGCGGCCAGGGCGGGTGGCGCGAGGACCGGATCGTCCGGGACGATCTCGCCGGCGTAGAACATGGCCAGGGCGTAGCCGGCCCCGGTGACCTCGGCGATCGAGGGGCCTGAGATGCGCTTGCCCAGAATGACCTTGATCACCGGGTCCAAGGTCTGGCTGCGGCAGGGACCGGGCAGGATGGCCTTGTCCTCGAACACTGCCTCGGGCCGTCCGGGGATGGCCGAGCGGATGCCGCAGAACAGCTCCATGACGATCAGAGGGGCCTGGGTCGCGCCTTTTGGCGAAGCGACGATCATGTGGAAGCGACGGTTCAGGGCCGGGTCGCCGAGACGCACGGTCCACTGCTCGACAAGGGCGTCGCCGACGTCCTCAAGGGTCAGGGTCTCGCGGGCCTCGACGACCGGCGCCCCCAGCAGGGGCGGATGGCCGTAGACCCCATCGAGAAAGGCGGCGCGCAACAGCGGGGCGCGGCGGCTGGTCCAGTCGTCTGCGCTGGTGACCGGTGGATCACCGCGAAAGGCGGCGAGCACTGGAGGCGAGGCCTGGGCCGTGGTCGCCAGGTCCGGCGGCGAGGCGCAGGCGGCGAGCAGGGCTAGAACCGCAAGCAGACTGGCGAGAGCTGGGCGCATGGAAATCCCCTGTCGACGGCCCGACCATAGCGCCGTTTGGCCGCGCCGCCATCGCCCCTTCCCGAAGGGCGCCCAAGGGCGTAGGAGGCGCGATATGAGCACCCCCCCGACCGCCCCCACCACCGCGGCTGGCCTGATCGACTGGGACGGCCTGGACGCCTTCAAGTATCGCGACGAGACCGAGACGGTGCGCGCCCTGCTGGACGCCGCCCCCCTTTCCGCGGAAGACCGCGCCGCGGTGCGGGCCGAGGCCGAGGCGCTGGTGCGCGGGGCGCGGCGCAGCGTGCGGCGTCAGGGGGTGGTGGAGAACTTCCTGCAGGAGTTCTCGCTGTCCACGCGCGAGGGGCTGGCGCTGATGTGCCTGGCCGAGGCGCTGCTGCGGACCCCCGACGAGGAGACCAAGGACCGGCTGATCGCCGAGAAGATCGGCAGCGCCGACTGGGCCAGCCACCTGGGCAAGTCGGGCAGCCTGTTCGTCAACGCCTCCGCCTGGGGGCTGATGCTGACCGGCAAGCTGGTCGAGGTGGACGAGCAGGCGACCAGCGACCTGCCGGGCTTCCTCAAGCGCGTCGCCGGCCGGGTCGGGGAGCCGGTGATCCGGGCCGCCGTCGGCCAGGCCATCCGCATCATGGGCGAACAGTTCGTGCTGGGCCGCACCATCGAGGCGGCCATCGCCCGGGCCAAGGGCGACGGGGATATCTGCAGCTTCGATATGCTGGGCGAAGGCGCCCGAACGGCGGCCGACGCCGAGCGCTATGAGAAGGCCTACGCCGAGGCCATCGCCACGGTCGGGCGGCTGTCGGGCGGCCAGGGGCCAGAGGCAGGCCATGGCATCTCGGTGAAGCTCTCAGCCCTGTCGCCCCGCTATGAGGCGACGCAGGAAGACCGGGTCTGGAGCGAGCTTTATCCGCGGGTGAAGCGGCTGGCGCTGATCGCGGCGAAGCACGACCTCAACTTCACCCTGGACGCCGAGGAGGCCGACCGGCTGGTGATCTCGCTGAAGCTGCTGGAGCGGCTGGCCGGCGAGGCGGAGCTGGGCGATTGGACGGGCCTGGGCCTGGCCGTTCAGGCCTATCAGAAGCGCTGCCCACAGGTGATCGCAGGGCTGGCGGAGCTGTCGAAGAAGACCGGTCGGCGGCTGATGGTGCGGCTGGTCAAGGGCGCCTACTGGGACAGCGAGATCAAGCGGGCGCAGGTGAACGGCCGACCGGGCTATCCGGTCTACACGACCAAGAGCGCCACCGACCTGTCGTACCTCGTCTGCGCCAAGGCCCTGATCGACGCGGCGCCCCACCTCTACGCCCAGTTCGCCACTCACAACGCCCACAGCCTGGCCGCCGTGCGCCGCATGGCCAAGGGCGCCGGGGTGAAGATCGAGTTCCAGCGCCTGCATGGCATGGGCGAGGCGCTCTACAAGGCGGCCGACGACCTCTACGACGGGGTGCTGGTGCGGGCCTACGCCCCGGTCGGCGGCCATGAGGATCTGCTGCCCTACCTGGTGCGCCGCCTGCTGGAGAACGGCGCCAACACCAGCTTCGTCCACGCCCTGCTCGACGAGCGGGTGCCGGCGGAGACGGTGGTGGTCGATCCCATCGCCGACATCACGGCGGTCGGGCCGGGACCGCACCGGAAGATTCCGCTGCCGGTCAACATCTATGGCGATCGGGCCAACTCCATGGGCATCGACATCAGCGTGACCGAGGAGCGCGGGAGGCTGGTGAAGGCCATCGCAGGGTTGCCCGCGATCCAGGCCGGGACCGGCGAGGCGGTGCATAACCCGGCGACGGGCGATGAGATCGGCACGGTCGGCGAGGCGACGAGCGCCGAGATCGACGCGGCCTTCGCGGCGGCGCGCAAGGCGCAAGGCGCCTGGGACGAAGCGGGCGGCATCGAGCGGGCCAAGGTCCTGCGGGCCATGGCCGACGCCCTGGAGGCCAACCGCGACCGGCTGATCGCCCTCTGCACGCGCGAGGCGGGCAAGACCCTGAACGACGGCGTCGCCGAGGTGCGCGAGGCCGCCGACTTCTGCCGCTACTACGCCCGGCTGGCGGAGACCAGGTTCGCCGGGCCGGAGGTGCTGAAAGGCCCCGTCGGAGAGACCAACACTCTGGAGCTGCGCGGGCGCGGGGTGTTCGTCTGCATCAGTCCCTGGAACTTCCCCCTGGCCATTTTCACCGGCCAGGTCGCCGCTGCTCTCGCGGCCGGCAACGCGGTGATCGCCAAGCCGGCCGAACAGACGCCCCTGATCGCCGCCGAGGTGGTGGGCCTCTATCATGCCGCCGGGCTGGACAAGGCCCTGCTGGCCCTGACCCCCGGCCGGGGCGAGACGGTCGGCGCGGCCCTTGTGTCCCATCCGGGCTGCGATGGCGTGGCCTTCACCGGCGGCACGGAAACCGCCTGGCGGATCAATCAGAGCCTGGCCGCCCGGCGCGGACCGATCGTGCCCTTCATCGCCGAGACCGGCGGCCTGAACGGCATGTTCGTCGACACCACGGCTCAGCGCGAACAGGTGATCGACGACGTCATCCTCTCGGCCTTCGGCTCCGCCGGGCAGCGCTGCTCGGCGCTGCGGCTGCTGTTCCTGCCCAAGGATACGGCCGACGGGATCATCGAGGGGCTGATGGGGGCCATGGACGCCCTGGTGGTTGCCGACCCGGCCGATCCCAGGACCGACGTCGGGCCGGTGATCGACGAGGACGCGCGGAAGACCCTTGCCGACCACCTGGAGCGGCTGAAGCGCGAGGCCAAGGTGCTGAAAGTGCTGGAGGGACCGACGACCGGGACCTTCTTCCCGCCGGTCCTGGCCGAGATTCCCACTGGCGACTTCCTGGATCGGGAGGTGTTCGGCCCGATCCTGCACATCGTCCGCTACGACCCCGAGAAGCTGGAGGCGGTGGCGACCGGCCTGGCGAACCGGGGTTATGGCCTGACCCTGGGCGTCCATTCCCGCATCGAGGCCTTCGCCGAACAGGTCAAGCGCCTGGTCCCGGCCGGCAACGTCTACGTTAACCGCTCGATCATCGGGGCGGTGGTCGGAGTCCAGCCGTTCGGCGGCCAGGGCCTGTCGGGCACCGGCCCCAAGGCCGGCGGGCCGGAGGCGTTGTCACGCTATGGCGTGGAGCGGGCGGTCAGCGTGAACATCACCGCGCAGGGCGGTGATCCGGCGCTGCTGAACCTGTAACGCTCCGCATGACTGAAAACCGCTTGGATGACCCTGGGCGGCCCGTGCGATAAGCTTTCAAACAAACGTTCGCAGCGAGGAAACCTACGATGGCCTTCACCCCCTTTGACCTGACCGGCAAGGTCGCCCTTGTCACCGGAGCCAACGGCGGCATCGGGCTCGGCATGGCCGAGGGCCTGGCCCAGGCCGGCGCGGACGTCGTGGTCTGGGGCCAGAACCCGGAAAAGAACGCCGCCGCCGAGGCCCGGCTGAAAGCCATCGGCGGCAAGGTGATGGTCCGCCAGGTCAACGTCGGCGATGAGCAGGCGGTGGTCGATGGCGTGGCCGAGGCCCTGCAGGAGATGGGCCGGCTCGACTTCGTGGTCGCCAACGCCGGGGTGGGTAAGGGCGCGCCCTTCACTGAACAAACCACCGAGAACTGGCGCCGGGTCACCACCGTCAACCTGGACGCCGTGTTCTGGACCTTCCGCGAGGCCGCCAAGCACATGGTCGAGCGGGCCGAGGCCGGCGATCCGGGCGGCAGCCTGCTGGTCACCTCCTCGACCTCGGCCATCCACGGCGCTCCACGCAACCAGGCCTACGCCTCGACCAAGGCCGCCGTGCAGGCGATGATCCGCGGCCTGGCCGTGGAGTTCGCCCGCTACGGCATCCGCGCCAATGCGGTGCTGCCCGGCTGGATCCGCTCGGACATGACCGCCGGCGCCCAGGGCAATGACAAGTTCAATGAGAAGGTCATCAGCCGGGTGCCGATGCGCCGCTGGGGCGAGCCGGAGGATTTCGCCGGCCTGGCCGTCTACCTGGCCTCCGACGCCTCCCGCTTCCACACCGGCGACAGCCTCGTGATCGACGGCGGCTACACTATCTTCTGAGGCGGATCGGCCTCAGGACCGGCGGGCGGGGTCACGGCCAGCGGGCCGCCCTCTTCCCAGACGATGCCGGTGGCGCCGATGGCCAGGCAGGCGGCGTGCAGATCGCCGGCCAGCCGGCCGAAGGCGGCCGAGCGGCGGGCCTTGGTCTTGGCGAACATGCCGAGGTCCATGGAGATGACCACTCGCCAGCGGTCGTCCTCGGCCCCGCCATCCGGCCGGGTCTCGCCCTCAGGACCGGTGGCCAGGGCGACGGCCACCCGCTTGCCCTCGTCATTATAGGCCAAGTCACTGAACCAGCCGAAGTCCTCGGCGAACGGCTCGCAGAACCCCCAGCCCCGCTCCGCGAGCGCCGGCCGCAGCGCCTGCTGCAGGGCCGCCCCGGCAATGCCGTTGACCGACTCGGCCAGATCCTCGGCCGCATCGCGCAAGGGCGCGGTGAAGGTCAATGTCCAGGCGGTGCTCATGCGGCGGGTCCCCGTTTTCCAGAGGATCACCCATCGTGGTTCACGGACCGTATCGGCGGATGAAAAAACCTGGCCTAGAGGCCGCCCGTCTGGCGCAGCGCCTCGAAGAGCCCGATCCCGGCGCTGACCGACAGGTTCAGCGAACGGGCGCCGGGCCGGATCGGGATCACCACCCGCGCGTCCGCCGCGTCATGAACATGATTGGGCGCCCCGGCCGTCTCGCTGCCCATCAAAAGGGTGTCGCCGGGCTGAAAGGCGAAGTCGTTCAGCGGATTTGCCCCCTTGGTGGTGAACAACACCAGCCGGCCCGGCGCCCGCGCCGCCTGGAAGGCGTCCCAGTCGGCATGGCGGGTCATGTGGCCGAGCGGGCCGTAGTCGAGGGCGGCCCGCTTCATGGCCCGGTCGTCGAAGGTGAAGCCGACGGGCTCGATGACGTGCAGCGGCACCCCGAAACAGGCCGACAGCCGGATGCAGGCGCCGACATTCTGGGGGATCTGGGGAGTGTAGAGGGCCAGGCGCATCGGCCCAGTTACCGCCCTTCAGGCCAGGGCGGAATAGACCAGCGTCTTCAGCTCGCGCCGCAGGGGATAGAGCAGCGAGGGCGAAAGCTGGGTCATGAACACCAGGTGCAGCTTCTCGACCGGGTCGACGAAGAAGGAGGTGGTGAACATGCCGCCCCAGTAGAACTCGCCGGGCGAGCCGGGGATCATTGTCTTGGCCACGTCCTGGGTGACCGCGAAGCCAAGGCCGAAGCCGACCCCGGCGTTCTGGGTCTCGCTGAACATCGACTGCGACAGGGTCGAGAGGTCCGATTTGCCGGGCAGGTGGTTGAGGGTCATCAGCTCCAGGGTCTTGCGGCCGATGATCCGGACGCCGTCCAGGCTGCCGCCGTTGCCGAGCATCAGGCAGAAGCGGTGGTAGTCGAGGGCGGTGGAGACGAGGCCGCCGCCGCCGGAGACCAGGGTCGGGGGCTTGCGCCAGACGCTCTCGGACCCCCGGTCGTACATCACCCGGCCCAGCTCCGGCCCGGCCCAGGCGTAGCAGTCGGTCAGGCGGTCGGCCCTGCCGGCCGGGACGTGGAAGCCGGTGTCGTGCATTTTCAGCGGGCCAAAGATGGTCTCTTCCAGATGCTGGTCCAGCGGCCGGCCGGTCAGGCGCTGGATGACCGCGCCCAGCACATCGGTGGAGACCCCGTAGTTCCAGGCCTCGCCCGGCGAGAACTCCAGCGGGACCTTGGCCAGGTCGGCGACGAAGGCGTCCAGGTCGGCCGCCCCGTGCCAGTTCTCCACCGGCCCGGCGTTGGATGGCATGGCGCGGTAGGCGGCGTCGACGTTGCTGCGGTTCTGGAAGCCATACGTCAGCCCAGACGTGTGACGCAGCAGGTCCAGCATCCGCATAGGCGCGGCCGGCGGCCGGGTCATGAACGGCACGCCGCCGCCCCCGCCGGCATAGACGCCGACGCCCTTGAACTCCGGCAGGACCTCCTCGACCGGGGTGTCCACCGCCACCTTGCCGTCCTCGACCAGCTTCATGAAGGCGACCGAGGTGACCGGTTTGGTCATGCTGGCGATGCGGAACAGGCTGCCTTCGTCGATCGGGGCGGCGGCGCCCTCGCGCGCGGCGCCCTGGCTGGAGAGGTGGACGATCTCGCCGTCCCGCGCGATCAGCAGCTGGGCGTGGGGCAGGCGGCCGGTGTCGAGGTAGCGATGCTTGAGGAAAGCGTCGATGTCGCGCAGGCGGGCGGGGTCGAAGCCATGCTTTTCCGGCGCTGCGATCATCGGCTCTTCCCTTCCCCTGGAGCGGCTCTGGCGGCCGGTCGTTCAGCGAAACTTGTATCACTATTGCCGACAAATTGTCGTACAAAGATTTTTGACATCGAGCGCCGCGCGGGACAAGAACGGCCAAGGGGAGACCAGCACCGATGATCGAACTCTACCATTGCGATGATGCGCGCTCGTTCCGCGCCCTGTGGGCGCTGGAGGAGATGGGGCTGCCCTACAGGCTGCACCTGCTGCCGTTCCCGCCGCGCATCCTCTCGCCCGGCTACCTGGACCTCAACCCGCTGGGCACCATCCCGCTGATGCTCGACGGGGAGATACGGATGACCGAATCGGCGGCCATCCCGCAGTACCTGGCCACCCGCTATGGCCCCACGCCCCTGGCCGTGGGACCGGAAGAGGCCGACTACGGCCTGTGGCTCGACTGGCTGCACCGGGGCGAGGCGACCCTGACCTTCCCGCAGACCATCGTGCTCCGCTACACCCGGCTGGAGCCCAAGGAGAGGCGGCTGCAACAGGCGGCCGACGACTATGCCCAGTGGTTCGTCTCGCGCCTGCGTCATGTGACGCGCGCCCTGAGTGACCGCGAATGGCTCTGCGCCGGGCGGTTCACCATGGCCGACATCAGCGTCGGCTACGCCCTGCTGCTGGCCCGCAACCTCGGCCTCGATGGAAAATTCAGCCCCGAGGTCGCCGCCTACTGGGCGCGGCTCAGCGTCCGGCCGGGCTTCCTGGCCGCCAAGGCGGCGCAAGGGGAATGAGCCAGACCCCCGCTCAACATAGTCCCGGCTATGCCCGACTGGTGCTGGCCATGTTGCTGGTGGTCTACACCTTCAACTGGCTAGACCGGCAGATCCTCGGAATTCTCGCCCCGGCCATCAAGGCCGACCTCGGGCTCTCCAACACTCAGCTGGGCGCCCTGGGCGGCATCGCCTTCGCCGCCCTCTATTCCACCCTGGCCATTCCCTTGGCCCTGCTGGCGGACCGGACCAGCCGCACCTGGGTGATCACCGCCTCGCTGACCGTTTGGAGCGGCTTCACCGCCCTCTGCGGGATGGCGACCGGCTTCTGGCAGCTGTTCCTGTTCCGGGTCGGCGTCGGGGTGGGCGAGGCCGGCGGGGTGGCGCCCAGCTACGCCCTGATCTCGCAGTACTTTCCCCCTGAGCGCCGGGCCCAGGCCCTGGCCATCTATTCGATGGGCATTCCGGCCGGGCTGGCTGCCGGCGTCCTGCTGGGCGCGGCCATCGCCAAGGCCGTCGACTGGCGCGCGGCCTTCGTGGTCATCGGCTTGGCGGGAGTGGTCATCGCCCCGATCTTCCGGCTGGTGGTCAAGGAGCCGCCCAAGGTCGCGGCCCCGACCGGAAGCAGCGTGGGCGTGGGCGCGGTGTTCGCCATCCTGTCCCGCAAGCCCAGCTTCTGGCTGATGGCCTTCGCCGCCGCGATGAGCAGCCTGACCGGCTATGGCCTGGCCTTCTGGACCCCGTCCATCGCCATGCAGACCTTCGGGTTCGACCTGACCACCACCTCCTACTTCTTCGGCTCCCTGCTGCTGGTCGGCGGGGTGACCGGGGTGCTGGCCGGCGGGGTGATCGCCGACAAGCTGGGCCGCGCCGACCGGGGCGCCTACGCGAAGCTGTCGGCCTTCGCCTGGCTGATCACCGCGCCGCTGTTCGTGGCCGGCTTCCTGTCGCCCTCGCCGGTGGTCGCCTGGCTGTTGCTGGTAATCCCCAACGGCATGACCCTGGTCTTCGTCGGCCCGCTGACTACGGCGGTGCAGCACCTGGTGCCCGCCCACATGCGGGCGACCGCGGCCGCCTGCTTCCTGTTCATCAACAACCTGATCGGGATCGGCGGCGGGTCCTGGCTGATGGGCGGCATCAGCGATGTGATGACCCCCCACTTCGGCGCCGAGGCGCTGAAGTACTCAGCCGTGGCGGTGGCAGGCTTCTACCTGGTGGCGGCGCTGCTGGGGGCGCTCGCGGTCAGGCCCCTGCGCCGCGACTGGGTGGATGACGTGGCGGCTCAGCCCGCCCCGTAGGCCGCCCGCAGGCCGAGCTTGTCGATCTTGCCGGTCGAGGCCAGGGGCATGGCCGGCAGGCGGACCACCGCGTCGGGAACCCACCAGGAGGCGACCCGGCCACGCACGGTGTCGAGCAGAGCCTGGTCGGTGATCTCCATGCCCTCGCGCAGCTCGACCAACAGGATCGGCCGTTCGCTCCATTTGGGGTCGGCGCGGCCGATCACGGCGGCCAGCGACACCTGCGGCAGTTCGCAGACGATGGCCTCGATCTCGGCCGGGTTGATCCATTCGCCGCCGGACTTGATCAGGTCCTTGGCCCGGCCGGTGATGGTCAGGCCGCCGTCCTGGTCGATGCGGGCCAGATCGCCGGTGTCGAACCAGCCGTCGGCGTCGACCACGGGCTTGGTCTGGCCGAAGTAGCGCTCGATCACCGCCGCGCCGCGCACATAGAGCCGGCCCTCCTGGTCGCGCTGTTCGGTCAGCGGGGCGCCGGCCTCGTCAGCCAGCATCAGGTCGACGCCCAGGGCCGGGCGGCCGGATACCGAAGCCGGGCGGTCCGGGTCGCTGAGGATGCTGAACACGCCCACCGGCGACAGCTCGGTCATCCCCCAACTGTTCTGGACCACCACGCCCAGCTGCTTCTCCAGCCGCTCCATCAGGGCCGGCGGGGTGGGGGCGCCGCCCAGGATGACCCTCTGGAGCGAGGGCAGGGCCATGCCGCTGGCGTCCAGGTATTCGCAGAGGCCGAGGAAGACGGTCGGCACCCCAACGGCGATGGTCACGCCCTCGTCCGCAATGAGCTTGGCCAGGCTCTCCCCATCGGTGCGGCGGCCGGGCAGGACCATTTTGCTGCCGGCCGCCGGCAGGGCGAAGGGCAGGCCCCAGGCGCTGGCGTGGAACAGCGGCACGACCGGCATGACCACATCGACCGTGCGGGCGCCCAGCACGTCGGCCTGCAGCATCTTCAGCGTATGCAGCAAGCTCGAGCGGTGGGTGTAGGTCACCCCCTTGGGCGCCCCCGTGGAGCCGGAGGTGAAGCAGAGGCCGGACGGGGCGGTCTCGTCGAAGTCGCCCCAGATGACGGCGCCGTCCGCGGCCGCGACCAAGGTTTCGAGCGGCTCGACAGTGGCGCGGGCGTGGCCGGCGGAGGGCTCGCCGTCGATGACCAGGACGCGATCGACGCCGGGGGCCTCATCCACGGCGGCGAGGGCCAGGGGCAACAGGTCGGCGCTGACAATCACGATCTTCGACTCCGACTGGCCGAGCATCCAGCCGAGTTGCGTCGCGGTCAGGCGGGGATTGAGCGTGTGACAGACCGCCCCCATGCCCATGATGGCGAACCAGGCCTCGACATGCTGCTGGGTGTTCCAGGCCAGTGTGGCGACGCGGTCGCCCCTCTTCACCCCGAAGCCGGCCAGCACGGCGGAGGTGCGGCGGGCGCGGGCGCGCAACTCGGCGTAACCGAGGCGGGCGTTGTCCTGTCCCTCGCGCGCGGTGACGACCTGCGTCCTTGGATGCCATTTGGCGGCGTGGTCGAGGATGCGGTCGAGCGTCAGGGGGAAGGATTGAATGGCGCCGTCGATCATACGCTGTCCTGTGGGGCTGTGCCCCCGTGGGGCTGGGGCTGGTGGGAGGACGGCGGTCAGTCGATCACCTTCATCAGCCGCAGCCAGATCTGCTGGTCGAAATCGCGGTCGGTGGCAGCCGCGCCGGTGCGAACCACCACCAGCTTGCGGCTGGGCACGACATAGAGCCGCCGGTCGAAGGCCCCGAGGGCGGCGACCAGGTCGGCCGGCGCGGCCTTGATCAGCGGACCTTCGGCGCGCGGGTTCTGCGGCCGCACCACATACTCCCCGCCGTTCAGCCACCAGAGGCGGCCGTAGGCGGGATTGGTCGCCGAGCGGACGAACATCGCGTCGAGCTGGGCCTTTGAAACGACCCGCTTGCCATCTTCGCCGACGCCGCCGTGCAGCACCATAAGGCCGAATTTCGCCACGTCCTGCGGGGTGGTGACCAGGCCGGTGGCGTTGCCGACCGAGGCCAGCGCGGCGGGCCGCTGACGCCAGGCGGTGTCGGTCATGCCCACCGGACGAGTCAGCCAGTCGGTGGTGATCGTCTCCAGCGGCTGCTTGGCGGCGGCGACCAGGACGGCCTTGCTGAGCGCATAGATGGGGGTGTTGTAGAAGAACTGGGTCCCGGTCGGGGCGACGTAGCGGCCCTGTTCGTCCAGGCCCGAACTCATCGTCAGGATGTGACTGACCTTGATCGCCGCCTCCTGCTCGGGCGTGGCCTTGGACCAGCCCTTGCCGAGGTACTGGCTGACCGGCGCGTTGACGTCGATCAGGCCCTTGTCGATGGCGATCGCCACCAGCACGGCGACGAAGCTTTTCTGTTGCGAGGCGACGTCTTCCAGCAGGGCGCCGTTGGCCGCCTTGCCGTAGACGAAGTTGGCGAACATCCGATCCTCGGTCGGGGCCGGCCAGGCCTTGTCGACCAGCACCTTGCCGTCCTGGATGACGATGAAGCCGGTGCTGTTCTGACGGCGCAGATAGTCGAGCAGGTCCTGCATGTCCGCCGACGGCGCCGCGCGGGCGGGCGTGGGGGCAGGGGGCGCCGCGCAGGCCGGAACGGCGACCACGGCGAGGGACATCGCCAGGGCGAGGGCGCTGAGCTTGGTCGTCATTTGGCTTTTCCTGCGGCGCGTCGCCGGGGCGTGGCGGCTTCGGGGCTGGCCATGTCGGTCCGCGGGCGCGGGCTGCGGGCCAGCATGATCCGGGCGACCTCGCCCTGCATGAAGTAGAGGATGTTGCGGGCCGCCTGGCTGGCCTTGTCGGCGTCGCGCTCCACCAGGCCGGCGCGCACCGTGCGCCAGTGCTCATAGGGGCCGGGGCCGTTGGCGTTGATGGCCAGGGCGACATAGGAGAAGTGGAAGCGGGTCTTGCGGCGGACGGCTTCGGTCATCCGCTGGGCGTCGGCGCTGCCGTAGCTGCTCATCTCGCCGAAGATGGCCTCGCTGACCTCCATGATCGCCTCGGCCGGCGCCTTCTCCTCGGCCAGGGCGAGCAGGCGGTCGATCCGGGTCAGGATGCGCTTGATGGCGGCGTCGGGCGCCCGCAGGCAGGCGAAGCGGGCGGCCAGGCCGTAGAGGGCGGCCCGGACCTCGTAGAGGTCGAACACCTCCTCGACCGTGGTGGCGGAGACGCGAGCTCCCCGGTTCTCCTCGATCTCGATCAGCCCGTCGTCGGCCAGCGCGCGTAGGGCGCGGCGCACGATCGAGCGGCCGACCCCGAACTCGCTGCACAGGCGGACTTCTCGCAGCCACTCCCCGGGGGCCAGTTCGCTACGCTGGATACGCACCCGCAGGGCCTGGGCGAGGGCCTCGGCGGTCGGGGCGATGGGGGTGTCGGAACTGGAGGCCAAGGACTTGCCCTTCACGGCATCGCCGTCCGCACCAAGCGGATTCGACGTCGGCTCATTGGTATGGGCGAAGGCGGGGAGGGGCAAGCTTACTGTCCGAAGGGGCCTGGATGTTGTCGTACAAAACGTAGGGCCGCGACGACATCCATCGCGGCCCCTGGCCGTTACCAGCGATAGGTCAGAGTCGCGCCGAAGGTGCGCGGCCGGCTGTAGCGGTTGGCCAGCGGGATGGCCCCCTGCTGCAGCTTCAGCACCGGGATGACCTCGTCGGTGGCGTTACGCACGAAGAAGGCCAGCTCGGTCTTGTTCCAGGTCCCCCCGAACCGCAGGTCGACGTTGTCGATGTCCTCCAACGGGATGAAGGGGGCGGTGGCGGTCACCGTGTCCTGGCCCCCGCCGCGCTGGCCGTTGTAGGCGATGTTGAAGAAGCCGAAGAGGTCTGTCCCGATCGGCTGGCGGTAGTTGAGGTTGGCCGAGAAGGTCCAGTCGGGGATCTGGGCCACGGTGCTGTCCAGGATCGGCGCGCCGGCGACCGCGGCGACCTCCGTGTAGGTCCCTTCCTGGTTGGCGGCGTTCAGGGCGATGGCGAACCGGCCGCTGCCGACCTGGAAGACGGCGTCGAGCTGGGCCTCGATGCCCTGCGTCTCCATGGTGCCGCCATTGATGTTGAAGGCGGTGCCGGCCTGGCCGCAGAGCAGCACCGTACAGCCGTCGCTGACCAGGGTGATGGCGTCGCTGGTCTCGGACTTGTAGGCCGACAGCCGCAGGAAGATGTTGCGGCCGAACTCCGACTTGAGGCCGACCTCGTAGCTGACCGTGCCCTCGTTGCCGTAGGTCGGGGTCAGCGGGTTGGGAGCGGCCGGCACGGTCGTGCCGTTGTTGACGCCGCCCGCGCGATAGCCCGTGCCGGTCTTGGCGTAGACCAGGTTGGATCCGAACCGGTAGCTGGCGTGGGCCGCGTAGCTGAGGTTCTCTTCCTCGAAGGTATAGGTCGTCGGCGTGCCGAAGGGGACGCCGGTGTAGAGGCGGAAGTCGCTCTGGCTGGCGGTCTTGTCGTCGCGGGAATAGCGAAGTTCGCCGCCCAGCGAGAAGGACCCGATATCGTACTTCAGCGAGCCGTAGATGGCCGCCGACTGATACTCCGAAGGCACGACCCGGCGGCTGCCGAAGGGCAGCGGGAAGACGGCGGGACAGTTCAGGGACGTCGGGTTCAGCCGGAAGCAGAGCGGCAGGGTCGGGGTGCCGGCGCAGATGCCGGACGTGGCGGTCAGGGCGCAGGGGTTGGTGGCTACGTCGCGGACATAGAAGTCCTCCTGCGCCAGATACTCGATGCCGGCCAGCCACTGCAGGGCGCCGTCGGCGGCGTCGCCGGCGATGTGGATGTCCTGGTAGAAGGTCTGGTCATGGGCGTCGGTCGCGGTGGCGCTGAACGGATAGAACCCGGCCTGGCCGCTGGCCTGGATCTGGCCCTGGGTCACCAGATCGACCCCCCCGGAAAAGCGCTGGGCGGAGTGGGATTCAGACCACATGCTGGTCGAGGTGACCTCGCCCCAGCCGAAGTCGTAGTTGGCGATGATCATCACCCGCTCGACGTCCTGGTGGAGGCTGTTCTCGACTTCGGAGGGGATGTCGTAGCGCGGGCCGGTGTAGCCGAGCGGCAGGGCGGGAAGAGCGCCCGCCGGGATCACCCACTGGTTGGCGAAGGTCGGCAGATCCATGTCCTGCCGGTCGTAAAGGAAGGTGACGTCGATCGGGCCGTCGTTGTAGCGGATCTGGCCGCGGGCGATGTAGCCGCTGGTGTGGTCGTAATAGACGTCCTGTTTCGGGTTGTAATAGAGGCCGGCCTCCTGGTCGGTCATCTGCACGCCGAAGCGGACCGCGACCTTGTCGCCAAGCTGCTGGTTGACCACCCCTTCGAGCCGGATCTGCTCCAGGTCGGCGGTGTAGGTGGCCGAGACGCGGCCGCCGTTGCGGAACTGCGGCTGGGCCAGCACGATATTGACCGTGCCGAACTCGGAGTTGCGGCCATAGAGGGCGCCCTGCGGTCCCTCCAGCACCTCGATCCGCGCCAGGTCGAAATAGTCGATGCGCTTGAAGTTGCGGCCGCCGAGCGTGCTGCTGCCGACATAGGCGCCGTTGACGAACAGGCCGACGCCGGAGTCGGCGCTGGTGGCGCGCTGGGTGCCGGAGCCGCGCACCGAGATCTCGGCCAGGTTCTCGCTGGCCACGCCGTTGAATCGCATGCCCGGAACGGTCTGCAGGAGGTCGCCGACCCCTTCGATGGGGCTCTTGGCCTCCAGCTGTTCGGCCGAGAGGGCGGTGATGGTCGAGGGCACGTCACGGACGGCTTCTTCGCGGCGGCGGGCGGTGACCACGACTGCGCCGACGTCCGTGGGCTCCGCCTCCTCGCTGGAGGACGTGGCGGCGGGGGCGGCGGGCGCCTCCTGGGCCATCGCAAGGTCCGGCGCGGCGAACGCCAGCACGGCGGCCGACGAGCAGGCAAGCAAGCGCATCATCATTCCTGGTTCTCCCTCTCCCCGATGCCGTCGTTGTCTGTCGCGGCGGGTGAACCTTCGTATTGTCCAACGGCGTTGTCAATATTGTACGACAACATTGACATCATCGTCGGGCTAAAACAGGGTTTGAGCCTTGAGAAGCGTCCTTCAAGAGCGCGGTGGGAAACGAGATGGCGACGGGCAAAGACGAGGGCCAGGGTCCTGGCCTGAAGGTGGCGGTGATGGCCTCGGCCGGCGCCGCGGTCGAATGGTACGACTTCTTCATCTACGGCACGGCCGCCGCCCTGGTGTTCCCGAAGCTGTTCTTCCCGGCCGACCTGCCGCCGTTCGTGGCCCAGATCGCCTCGTTCAGCACCTTTGCGGTGGGGTTCATCGCCCGGCCGTTGGGCGGGGCGCTGTTCGGCCACTACGGCGACCGGCACGGGCGCAAGCGGGCGCTGGTGCTGGCCATGTTCCTGATGGGGATATCGACCACCCTGATCGGCCTGCTTCCCAGCTATGCCTACATCGGCGTCGCCGCGCCTCTGCTGCTGGTGGCCATGCGGTTCGCCCAGGGGCTGGCGGTCGGGGGCCAATGGGGCGGGGCGGCCCTGCTGGCCATCGAGAGCGCGCCGGTCGTTCGGCGCGGCTTCTACAGCAGCTTCGTACAGGTGGGGGTGCCGCTGGGCGTGGTGCTGGCCAACGTGGTCTTTCTGGCGGTCAGCACCCTGACGCCGGAACCGGCCTTCCTGTCCTGGGGCTGGCGGATCGGCTTCCTGCTCAGCATCGCCCTGATCGGCATCGGGGTGGTGCTGCATCTGAAGGTGGTCGAGCCGGAGAGCCAGGAAGGGCCAGAGGAACCGGCGTCGGTCCATTCCCCGCTGCTCCGGGCCATCCTCGGCCACTGGCGGACCATCCTGCTGGCCGGCGGCGCCTTCGTGGCCAACAACGTCTGCTTCTATATCGCGATCACCTACGCCATCGCCTACGGCACGGGCACGGTGGGCATCCCGCGTGAGACCCTGCTGGCCGCGGTGATGACCGGCAGTGCGGTGATGATCCCGGCGCTGATGATCTGCGGCGCCCTGTCGGATCGCTATGGCCGGATGGGGGTCTTCCTGCTGGGCGCCCTGCTGTCGGGGCTGTGGGCCTTCGCCGTCTTCCCGCTGCTGGAGACCGGATCGGCCCCGGCCATCTTCGCGGCCATCGCGGTCCAGCTGGTGTTCGTCAGCATGATGTACGGGCCGCAGGCGGCGCTGTTCGCCGAGCTGTTCCCGCGCTCGGTCCGCTATTCCGGGGCCTCGTTGGGCTACCAGATCGGCGCGGTGTTCGGGGGCGGCTTTGCGCCGATCATCGCCACGGCGCTGTTCGCCCGCTATCAGTCCAGCCTGCCCATCGCGGTGTATCTGGCGGCGGTTTGCGCGATATCGTTCGTCTGTGTGCTGGCGCTGCGTCGCCGGGCGCCGACGACCTGATGTACGGGTTTAGGGAGTAATCACCGATGATCGATGCTAGCAGACGGGCCGTGCTTGGGGCGGGAGCGCTTCTTTCCATGGCTGGAACAGCATCCGCCGCCGCGCCGGTCTCGGCCCGGCCGGAAACCATCGAGGCGGACCTGCTCCGCTATGTGAAGTTCGGGATAAAGCGGGCCGGCGGCCCGGGCGACACTGCCTGCGGAGAGTGGCTGGCCGGCGAGCTGGAGGCGGCCGGCTACAAGGTCGAGCGCCAGACCTTCTCCGCCCCCTTCTTCGAAGAGCGCAAGGCCGAACTCTCGATCGCCGGCGCCACCGCTTCGGTCTATCCCCAGCCCATTGTCATCGCGACGGGTCCCGATGGCGTCGCCGGGCCGCTGGTGCGGGTGGATTTCGCCGGCCGGTTCGCCGGCTCCCTGGAGGGCGCCATCGCGCTCGTCGATCTGGCCCACGGCCGCTGGTCCTCGATGCTGACCCCCGCTGCGAAAGGACCCATCGCCGGCGCCTTTGCGGCCGGGGCCAAGGCGGTCGTGGCGATTACCAACGGCCCGACCGGCAAGGTCATCGCCCTCAACGCCGACGGCCGGGCGCCGATGTTCAAGGGGCCAGTGGCCCTGCTGGCCCCCGACCAGGCCGACCCCTTCCTGGCCGCCGCCTTCCAGCGAGCGGAGGCGAAGCTGGTCCTCGACGGCGAGGGTGGCCAGCGGCCGGCCTTCAACTTCGTGGGCCGGATCGACCGGGGCAAGGGCCGCTGGCTGGCCATCTCCACCCCGCGCTCGGGCTGGTTCACCTGCGCCGCCGAGCGGGGTCCGGGCGTGGCGGTCTGGCTGCACCTGGCCCGCTGGGCGGCCAAGGCCCTGCCGGACCATGACCTGGCCCTGGTCTGCAACACCGGCCATGAGTACGAGTATCTGGGCGCCGCCGAGGCGATGAAGGAAATCGCCCCACCGCCGGCCCAGACCAAATTCTGGCTTCACCTGGGCGCCAATGTCGCCGCCCGCGACTGGCACGACACCCCTGGCAAGCCCTCCCCCCTGCCCAGCGTCGATCCCCAGCGGTTCCTGTCAGTCTCGCCCGAGCTGCTGCCCCTGGCCCGCGAGCTGTTCGCCGGCCTGGCCGGCTATGAAGCGCCGGTGTCGAGCAAGGTGCTGGCCGCCGGTGAATTGGTCGAGGTGATCAAGTCCGGCTACGCCCCCGCCGCCGGGGTGTTCGGCATCCACCGCTATCACCATGTGGCCGAGGACGACGAACGCTGCCTCAACCCCGCCGCCACGGTCGCGGCGGCCGACGCCTTCCGCCAGTTCGTCCAGCGGGTCATCGCTTCCTGAGCGTAACGATGCTCGGCGCCATCATCCTCATCGGCGGCGCCTCCCGCCGCATGGGCGCCGACAAGGCGGCCCTGGACTGGGGCGGCCGCCCGGCCCTCGACCTTTGCCGCGCCCTGGCCAGGGCGGTGGGGGCAAGGCCGGTGCTGGCGGTCGGCCCGCGCGGCGAGGTGACGGACGACACCCCGGGCGCCGGCCCGGTCGGCGGTGTGCTGGCTGGCGCGCGCGCCCTCGCCTCCAGCGGCTGTCGCCGGATGCTGGTCCTGGCAGTCGACGCCCCGACCATCCGGCCGGAGGACTTGCTTCCCCTGCTGACCGCGTCCGGACCCGGCGCCGCCTTCGAGGGTCAGCCCCTGCCGATGGTCATCGACCTGGAGGTCCTGCCGCCCGACGCTGAGGCCCGCTGGCCGCTGGCGAGGCTCGTCGAGCGCGCCCGGCTCGCTCGGCCAGTCTGCCCGCCCAGCGTCATACGTCGCTTGCGCGGCGCCAATACGCCGGAAGAACATCGCGCGCTGATCAGCGGCGAAGACGCTGGCTGAAATGCGACACCCTCCCCTGGCCTTCCCCGACGCAAAGCGGAGCAGGCTGGGCAAAACAGGCCGGAGGACGCCGCATGAACATCGAATGGAGCGCCGAGGATCTCGCCTTTCGGGATCAGGTGCGAGCTTTTCTCGACGCCGAGCTGACTCCCGACCTTCGCAAGGCGGGCGCCAGCCTGACCAGTGTCTATGCCGACTACGAGGTCGGCATGGCCTGGCAGCGAATCCTCCACGCCCGGGGTTGGGCGGCGCCGGCCTGGCCGGTGGAATTCGGCGGCTGCGCTTGGTCGGTCACCCAGCGCTACATCTTCGCCACCGAGACCGCCATGGCCGGAGCGCCGCCGGTCTCGCCGATGGGGATCGGCATGTGCGGCCCGGTGCTGATCGGCCACGGGACACCGGCCCAGCAGGCCCACTACCTGCCCCGCATGCTGAGCGGCGAAGACTTCTGGTGCCAGGGCTATTCGGAGCCGCAGTCCGGCTCGGACCTGGCCACCCTGCAGATGAGCGCCGTCGAGGACGGTGACGATTTCATCTGCACCGGTCACAAGCTGTGGACCACCCACGCCCATGAGGCCAACTGGATCTTCTGTCTGGTCCGCACCGCCAAGGAGGAGATCCCGCAGAAGGGCATCACATTCCTGCTGATCGACATGACCCTTCCGGGCGTCGAGGTGACCCCCATCGTCTCCCTGTCCGGCGAGCACATCCAGAACCATGTCTTCTTCACCGACGTCCGGGTCCCCAAGTCCAATGCCGTCGGCCCGATCGGCCAGGGCTGGACGGTCGCCAAGTATCTGATGCAGTTCGAACGCGGCGGCGGGGTGGCCAGCCCCGGCATGCGGGCTCGAATCGCCAAGGCGGCGGCGATCCTTGAGGCCCAGTTCCCGGACCCGGCCGATCCGGAAGCCGTCGCCCTGCGCCGCCAGCTGGCGGACGCGGCCGTCCAGGTCGAGGCCCTGGCGGCGATCGAGCTGCGGGTGATGTCGGCCCTGTCGGTGGGCGGGGCGCCGGGTCCCGAATCCTCCATCCTCAAGACCGTCGGCACCGAACTCAGCCAGCGCCTGACCGAGATCGCCCTGGCCGCGGCCGGCGCCTATGCGGGGGCCTATCAGCCCCACATGGTCTCGCCGGGCGGACCGACGCCGGGGTTCATCCCGCCGCCGCAGAACGACGGGGTCGGACCGGACTACAGCTGGACCGTGGCCGCCAAGTACTTCAACGACCGGGCAGGCTCGATCTACGCCGGGACCAACGAGATCCAGCGCAACATCATGGCCAAGGCGGTACTCGGACTTTGAAAGCGTCTCCGGCCGTTGACGCGCGAGGCGACCGGCCGGCGGTCCTGTGAATTCAGCTTAGCTGGGAAGGATGGCGGAGAGGGTGTCCGCCGAACTTGTGTCCCGAACCATTCTGGCCTTTCCAAAAGTTCAACTAAAACAAATTGAAAGGGCTCACCTGTCCGTAGCTGTCTGCCACTGTTTCCGGAAATCGGGGCTCTTGTCTTAGGGTATGGCTTAGGGTTTAGGGTGGGTCATGCCCTCAGTTAACAAGCTCACTGCGCTCCAAGTCAGCCGCCTGACCGCACCCGGCTTCTACTCCGACGGAGAGGGCCTCTACCTACGAGTCGATAAGGGGAAGCGATGGGCCTTCGTCTATTTCATGCACGGCAAACGAAAGGAGATGGGCCTTGGCCCTCTGTCGGACGTATCGCTGGCGCGAGCACGCGAGCTTAAAGCCGCGGCAAGGGCATTGTGGCGCGAGGGCAAAGACCCGATCGAGGAACGCCGAAAGGCCAAAGGGGAAGCGACCACGTTTGGAGCCTTCGCCGAGTCCATCATCGGCGATTGGGAAAAGGCGTGGAGCAACCCGAAACACCGTCAGCAGTGGCGGAACACACTTTCCACATACGCCAAGGGGTTTTGGTCCTTACCTATCGACCTGGTCGATACGCACCATGTTGAAAAGGCGTTGAAACCTATCTGGTTGAGCAAGCCTGAGACGGCACGGCGCGTAAGGGCGCGAATTGAACGGGTGCTGGATGCAGCTAAGGCGAAGGGTCTCCGCAAAGGCGATAATCCGGCCCGTTGGAAGGATCACTTGCGCGGAACCATGGCGGGGCGAACCAGGGGTCCAAAGCGCCACCATGCCGCAATGCCATTCGCCGAAGTGCCGGCGTTCATGGTGCGCCTCCGTGAGGCTGAGGGGCTGTCTGCGAGGGCGTTGGAGTTCGCGATACTGACGGCAGGTCGGACTAGCGAGGTGCTTGAAGCCAAGTGGCCTGAGTTCGACCTGGAGGCCCGGATTTGGACTGTGCCCGCCGAGCGTATGAAAATGCGGATTCAGCACCGCGTCCCGCTTTCAGATCGGGCCGTTGAAATCCTGAAGGAGCTAGAGCCCTTAGGTGGTGACTACGTGTTTCCGGGCCAAAAGGCGGGCCGGCCGATGTCGAACATGGCGATGCAGATGCTCCTTCGCCGAATGAAGGTGGCCGTTACCCCTCACGGCTTCAGGTCCAGCTTTCGTGACTGGGTGGGTGAGGTAACCGACCACCCAAGGGAGATTGCCGAGGCAGCACTTGCTCACAAGGTTGGGAGTGAGGTGGAGCGGGCATACCGAAGGGGCGATGCTCTTGAGAAGCGCCGGGTCTTGATGTGTGACTGGGGTAGGTATTTAGACCAATAGGATAAGTAGTAAATCGCACTAAACAGGAAAGCCGCTTATTGGGACGGCACAAATAAGACAGTTATGTTCTCAGGTGACGTAAAAATTTCCTTCTGGACTTTTATTTTCTCCGTGAGCGATACGGCCTCTGCGCCATTTCGGCGTATAACCGGAGGCAGACTTGGCAAAAAATCTTACTACCCACCACACTGAGCTTGAGACTAATCTGTGTGGCGGCATTTCCTATCCGGATTTGAAGCAGGTTGTTGACTGCTTAGGTTCCACCTGCAGGCCGTGCGGACGGCCATTGTCCAATTCGCAGATTGGACGCCTCCGTCGCCTCCGGACGCGGGTAAACCGCCTCTCGTTTTTCACTGAGAGCTGCCGCCTGGTCCCGATATCGCTTCTCCAAGACATCGAGGCGATCTGCGCAGAAATGCAGTTGCTATGCCCTGACATTCAGGTTTGCCGCACCGCCACTGGGTCGGAGGCTAGAGATGCCGAGCTTCAATTCATCGCAACCTTGGCTGAGAGGCGGGATGCATGACCAAGCTTAAGCCTCAGCCGATCGCTTATCGCATCCGCGATGCGGCGGACGTGATCGGGCTTAGTCGTTCGACGCTCTACCATTTGGCTAAGCAGGGTAAGCTCCGTATCCGCAAGGTCGCCGGTCGATCACTGATCGCGCGTGAAGACCTGCTGAGCCTGCTTCAAAGCTAGGCCAACGAGGGGCTGCAGACCCTCCGCGGGCCTTCTCCGACCAACCTCAATCTATCCAAAATCAGGAGACTAATATGAACGGCAGCGCCCTTGCGCTCGCACCGTGGGACGACCCGTGCCCGCAACTTCAGGCCCTTTGCGATCTAGTTGCCGGCCGCCTGGCCGAGGGCGAGAGTCAGCCTAAGAGGACCAAAGACAATCAGGCTAGATTTCATCGCGCCCTAATTGCTGTCTGTGGCGTCAGTGCAATTGTTGCAACAGCGAGGGTATCAGACGGAGAAGGGTATCCCGTCTCGTTCGCGAACGGTGACTATGCCGGCGGACCGATAAGCATCGAACACCTTCGCCAACTGCGGAAGCAGATGGAAGGCGTCGGCCTGCTGAGAGTCGTTGGCGGTTTCCACGATCGGGGCGGAATGGGAGGAAGCAGGGTGACCCGCCTGCATCCCACAGAAGCTTTCCGTGAACTCGTGCAGCGCGCTGGGGTCCGTTCAGCGCACCTGGCGAGGCTTCAGGGCGACCTGGTGGTGATGCGCGGGCTGAGGCCATCGGGCCCGGAGCCGGAATCGGTGAGGGCAAGCCGGCTGACGCTAGACCGCCTGAACCGGTTGAACTCGAAACACAGTCTGACATTGCCCGATGAGGTCTGGGATCAGATCGCCGCTCCTTGGCAGCCCCGGGGGCTCGATGAGTGCCCCGCTCCTGTGGAGTTCCGCGGGATCAACGAGGCGAACGTCTCGCTACGTCGCATCTTCAAGGATGGATGGGATCGCGGTGGTCGGCTGTACGGGGGGTGGTGGCAGAATGTCCCAAGCAAGCCGCGCAAGCGGCTTCTGATTGATGGTTGCCCTACCGCGGAATTGGACTTCAGGGCGCTGCATCCCCGCATCCTGTACGCCCGTCAGGGCGAGGAGCCGGAAGGTGACCCCTACACGCTGGAGGAGTTCGAAGAGGTCATTAGGGGGCAGGGGAAGCGCACTTTCAACAGGATTATAAATGGCACTTGGAACAAGCCCAATAAGTCGAACCCATTAAACTTCGTCAAAGAGGACAAGGGGACTGGAAGGTTTCAAGAGCGGGCTAGGTTTAGAAAGTATGTCGCTGAGTTTCGTAAGAAGCACGCTCTAATATCTGATAGTTTTGGTAAGGGGGTCGGAATTCAGCTTCAGTGCGTGGACAGCCAAATAGCCCTAGAGGTCATCGACGCCTTTCTAGCCATGGGTGAACCAATTTATCCGGTACATGACAGCTTCATCGTTAGGGGCGTCATGAGGGAGAGATTGTGGTCTGTGATGCGGGAGTCATCTTTCAAGATATTAGGTGTTTCAGTGCCTGTATCCGGGCGTCTTGCGATTCCTTGTACCTAAAGCTGTGTGCAAGTGCTTGTCGGCGCTACGCGCCTCCTCCTCCATTACTAGGAGACCTAGTGCCGACTGCTTGCCCCGCTGAAACTGAGCCCCTTCAGGGCGCGCTAGGGGGGCTTGGAACGTTGCCCTTCCCCACCTAGCCGGAGAACGCAGAACCTGGCTGTATGGCCTTCTGACAGCCTTCTAGGCCTGTCCTGATTGGGGGGTGGCAGTGGCGGTAACGAGAAGCGACGTACTGAAGGCGCTTGGCGAGTTTGATGCCCTGGGAAGGTCCGAATTTCTGGCTGCCTACGGCTTCAGAGCTTCCCGGGACTACGTATTGCGCCATGGGGGCAAAGAGTACGACTCCAAGCCGATCTGGGCCGTAGCTCACAAGTGGGATGCTGACGTAGCCCGGCCGCTCAAGGTCAACGAGTTTAGCGGGGGCGCGGCTGACACAGTGAAGAAGCTGCAGGCGCTTGGTTTCGAGGTGGTCAAGGAGCCTTCTAATCCTGACTGGACCTGGGATGAGCACGTCCTGGCCCTAGAACTCTACATGCGCGATCCGACCACAACGCCTGGTCACGGTAGCAAAGAGGTTCTTGAGCTTTCCGCCCTGTTGAACGCCTTGGCCCGTCGATCGGGCCTTGTCGGCAACGATCGGTTCCGGAACCCCAATGGCGTCTACATGAAGCTCATGAACTTCAGGAGGCTTGATCCTGCGGTTCTGGCTGAGGGCAAGAAGGGCCTTTCTCAGGGTGCGGCAGGAGAGGAACGGGTCTGGAATGCCTACCTTGGCAAGCTGGACGAGCTACGGGCGAGGGCAGCGGCTATCCGCCTGGCGATCGATGACGCTGAGGTAGACCTAGTACCCGCGGCGGACGACTACGAGGCCGAAGAGGGCGGCGTTGTGCTGCGCCTCCACAAGTCTCGAGAACGGGATAGGAAGCTCATCGGGAAGAAGAAGGCACAGGTGCTAGCCCAAACAGGAAAACTCGCCTGTGAGCCCTGCGGCTTCGACTTTCGGGAGGCGTATGGTGATGTGGGCGATGGGTTCATTGAGGCCCATCATCGTAAGCCCGTTTCGACCCTCAAGAAGGGCGAGAAGACGCGCCTGGCAGACCTGGCTTTGGTTTGTGCCAACTGTCATCGGGTGCTCCACAAAAGGGGGCTTATGGCAGTTGAAGACTTAGCCAAGCTGATTGGGATTCGACGTGCGCCGGCTTAGCCTCTGCGGTCTGGCGGGAGCGTTCGCAGTGTTCGTCCCGTCCGTCGCCTTCGCTGACCCCTGTAAGGCTATTCCCGATCGCGGGCCGGCTCCGGCTTGGATCAAACCTGATGCCAAATTCTCGGGTGTCGTCCGGTACATAGTGGACGGTGACGGGTTCTGTTTGGGTGGTCGAGACCCGACCAGCTGGATTGAAGTCCGCATGGTGGACTTCGACGCGCCGGAGCTTCGCGAACCAAACGGAAGGGAAGCGAAGGCCAAGCTATCGGATCTGATCTTGGGCAGGAGGGTGAGTTGCACGGTTCGCCCCGGACGTAACGGACGAGCGGTAACCCACGATCGCGTTTTGGCATCCTGTCAGATGGGGGAGCGATCAATCGCAACCGGACTGCGGGCCGCCGGCGTTTCAGAGGGCGGTAACTGAGATTCTATGCAGCCGATTCAACCGTTTCTCCACCAAGAGACAGCAAATCCCCTACGACCATATAAGTGTAAGCCACATACCTGTCAGCTTCGCTCTTCTCAGTGATTGTAGCGTGACTGCCCTTTTGGGCAGCCTGAAATATGCTGTCTAAGCGTTCTCCAAGGAAAGATAGATGAGAGCCCACAATTTCCGAGAACCTACTCGATTCGCTGTTTTCCTCAGCATACGCCATAAGGCGATTTATGTAGTTATCGGCCCCCAGCTTGATAGATTTTTGCTTGGAGCCACTACCCACAATCTTGTCCTCCCTAGCCGGGTATAAAGAATCCGCAAGGTCCTGAAGTATTCTCCTGCAGCTGTGCACAGCGTTGGATATGTCTTCCGGGTTCTCAGATCGCATGTTTTCGTAAATGGCGGAAAAGCGTTTGACCGCCTCCGGTACTCTTAATCCGACTTCTCCATCGACCCTCTGTCGAATTCGACTGAATACATCATCAACGATACCGGAAAATTTAAGTTCATAGTACTGACGCGTGGCATAGTCGTAGATGAGAGCGCGCCGACTTGCCAGCCTTGTCGAATTTTCCTGTATCGATCGCTTAATAGCATTGCGTTCTAACAGGTTTCCTGAACTGTTTACAAACTGGTGGGGATTGGCCGAGCTTATGCTTCCATCCTGCGCAGCGCCCAGCGCGATCTTTTGAATTTCGAGTTGTGTCTCAAGCGTTCCGATGCTCTCAAGGAACATGTAGGTTTCTATGTCTTCGGTCTTCGGTTTCTTCTTCTTATAGCGTCGACCGGAAAGAAGGCCGCGTTTCCAATTTTCCGCGCTCATCCCATTAGGTTCGTGGGGGTATCCGCTGGCTTCATACTTAAACACCTCTGCGAACTCGAAGTCGTTCAGAAGTCGGGCTAGTCGCGTAGCCTTCAAGGCGCAACGATCAAGTGGAATTTCATCTAACTCAATGTTTCTGATAATCTCCTCAGCTAGGCCGAGAGCTTCATCCATTGCTTGCTTAGATGCAGGAATACGTTCGGGCATTAAATCGGCTCGCGGAAGAGGCTTACCTATTAGGGTTCTAGCGGTGCGGCAACAAGGTGCGCCGGGTCCGTGCCCAGGGCAGCCGCTAAACGCCCAATCACACGCAGGCTCGGGTTCCTTCGCCCCGCTTCAATTCCCCTGAGGTAGGTGACGTCAATCCTTCCGTCGGCGGCCAACTCCTCCTGAGTGAGCCCTGCCTGAAGCCGGCTGGATCGAACATTTTCCCCGAAGATTTTGCACCAATCCATTTGCAGGAGAGGGCTTCACCGGGCTTATAGTCACCAGGGATTATAGTCCCTATCGGGGTTGACGATGAATGACACGCTGCAGAAGGTCTTCAAAACAGGGCAGGAAGAGGAGAGTGGCGGTGGTGCCATTTTCGGAATTCTCATCCTCGCGGTGTTGATCGCCGGCGGGCTCGGGCTCGTGAAGGGCTGTTCAAAGGAAGATGCAAAGTCGGCCAAATCAGATGCCGCGGAGGAGGCGACTACTCCAGTTCCTGAGAGCGTCGAGTTGCCGTCAGATGCGGCTGTTAATGCCGCCGCTCGAAAAGCCGTACGTTGGAAGCTAGCCGATCCAGATTCGGCCAAGTTCCGGAATGTGTTCGTTGTAGCGAAGCCCGGCCAAGCGAAGGCGGTCTGCGGTGAGGTAAACGCCAAAAATCAGATGGGCGGTTACGCCGGCTACAAGCGGTTCATCTCCGCCGGCACGGTCAAGCTAACTTATTTCGAAGATGACCTCGCGGACATGGATGAGGCGTGGCGCACACTATGCACGCGGTAGCATGGGCGCAGAGCTTCATCGAGGCATGATCCAAAGCCCCTGATTGTCCCGTTCACTACCTTCCAAACAGCCGGCGCAAGGCCAAGTCTCCCGTATCCACGCCCGGAATGTTCGCAATGATCTGGTCCGGAAGATTGTCGGGCGTTTCGAACTTAAGGTGCTTGCCAACGGCGTAGATGGGCTGAATTTCAGGGCGATCGTTTCGATAGAAAATCGCCGTCCGTGCATAAACCTGCACGACCTGGTTGAGCGCGTCCGCTTCTTCGGAACTTACCGTTAGGCTGAACACTCGGGGCAAAACTGTGTAGCTGAGTGGCACGACAAAAAGGACGCTGAGCCTGGGGGTTACCGGTACTAACATCTCAGGCGCTAGTGCATGCCCGCCGGGCGGAGTGATGTTGTGAAAGAACCCATCGCCAAAGACAAACTCCCGATCGGGCGAGAATATCACAACATACTTTCCTCGACCTGATACCTCTTTTACGGTTCGCTTGTGTGTAGACCGCAAGTTTGAGCCGATAAGTACGTTGCGCTCGCGATCTGGAAGCGGCCCTCGTAAATGCTCAGCGAGGCCGACTGCAATTTCTCTGGTCATTGGACTACGAACCGCCAGCGACACCAAACATTCGGACAGATTCGAGAGTTCTTGGTCTGAGGCAGACCGGGGAAGGAAGCGCCGCCGCCGTTCTACAGGCAACGGGGTTGGCTCATGATGTACGCTTTCAAGCCATTGAATAACGCCGGGGAAATTGCTGTCGGCACGATCGAATTCTTGTTCAAAACTCTCGTCCCAAACAGTCTGCTCTCCCGGCCTGCCAAGCAAAATATGGTGTCCATTGCCGATGACCCCGAAATTGGCGGGGGTTGAGCGTCTGGTATCGCCGTTGGGAAGCAGCCAATTCACACCACCTTTATCGTCTGCCCAATGGGCAGATACGCACTCCGGCCACCAATGGTGCCGTTCCGACTTCAGCCGCCGCTCCATGCCCAAACCCGTCCGCCTCTCACGCGAGAAGAAACTTTTTGTCGCGTTTAAAGATCGATAGGGAAAGGGGGCCGGGGTCAAGATTGCTGCGTTTGAACGTGCCGCGCTAACTAACAGCTCGGGCCTTTGCTCAACATTTCCAGCCTTTGACAACCTTCGGAGCCTTCTCTCGCTCGCTCCAGGATCGGCCTTCATTACGAGCGCGGCGGTAACGCTTGTCGCACTTTTGGAACGCACCTGGCGGAACTGGTTTGCCTAGCTTCAGATAGTCATGTGCGCAGGCGACAATCGCTGCTGCCTCGCCCCCATTCATCCCGGTGTGGATCGCCTGAATGCGTAGCTTTTCAAACGCACCCGGATCGAGCGTGTGCCCCGGAGAGTTGGAGAAGGCTCGAAAAATTGCCCTTGAATTGCTAACGCTGCTGTAAAGGGCCTGGCCTAGGTTGTCTTGAAATATCGTGTAGTCATCCCCCGACAGCAAGCAGAGTTGCATGTCTGCGTTATCTAGCTCAACATAAGTTAGCTCAACTCGTTCCATTACCGGTATTAGGTCGTTATAATTTCCGATGCCGTTCACTGCAAGGTTCCAACCTCGAAACTGCAAATCACCAACGGCGGCCAAGTGGCGGCGGTTCGCGGCCTCCAGATTGCTTACTGCCGTTACCTGGTGGCTATATAGGTTGCTTACGAACGCGGCTTGCTCTTGCCGAAATGCGGCAACCGAGGATGCAACAGCAGCAAACGCCGCCAGAAGTGTGGAGTAAAACAACACCGACTCGCGGTTCTTGAAACGATCTTGGATTGCTCCAAGAGAGCGAGCAATTTTCGACGCCAACGCCGCTAACCGAGGCTGCCGGCGCTCCTCCTTCAACTTGGGCATCGAAGTCCGCCTCAGATAGCTGATCCCGGTTTCCGACTTCAACCAAAGGGCAAATAAATACAACTCTTAAGGCGTTTCCGACCATCCATCCAACGCCCGATAGACGCTGGCCCGACCGATATTGAGCCGCCGCGCAATCTCCGTGGGTCGAATTCCTTCAGCCTTTAGAAGGCGAACCTGGTCGACTTCAACCGTCGGCTTTCGGCCGCTATAGCGACCCTCAACCTTCGCCTTCTCGATTCCCTCCCGTTGCCGCTCTTTCCGAAGATCCGTTTCGAACTCCGCAAACGCCCCTAAGAGGTTGAGCATCAGCCGACCGGTAGTGCTTGCGGTATCAATCTCTCCCTGCTGTAGCGCCCGGAAGTGAACGCCCTTCGCGGTAAGGCTGTCGATCACCTGTCTCAGGTCAACGATCGAACGAGCGAGCCGATCAAGGCGCGTGACAATGAACGTATCCCCTTCCCGGACATAGGAGAGGGCCTGGTCCAGCTGGTCCCTGCCGGCAGTGCTGGTTCCGCTGCGCTTCTCCTCAAAGAGCTTCTCACAGCCCGCGGCTTTCAGTTGCTCCCGTTGAACGTCCAGCGACTGCCCATAGCTGGAAACCCGAGCATACCCGACCATCGCCATTTGATTGTGTCCCAATAGGTTCTTAGACCTTGGAAACGTATCGTCTCAATTGGTTCATGGCAACCCTAGTGAGACAGTTTTTGTGTCTCAGCGGAATGACTCAGATGGGTATACTTCTATGAGAACCGCAATCTATGGAGCCTATCTGGTGGGGCTTCCAATTCTCGCCAGTAGACCAGCCAAGTTCACATCTCCGGGTCCGTCATCTTTGACGATGCCGTCGGCTGAGCTCCTAAACAGGGCGCTGAGAATAATCTGGCGCTCTTGGTCGGAAGCTGCCTGCTCTAGCGTCAGTGCGAGGTAGGTCGAAGTCATCACTGCGCGTTCCTCCGCGTCCTTACGCAGGTGGTGTTCGCTTAGGTACAGCCTGGTAAGGAGCCGGCCGATCCAAAAAGCGAGCGCTCCTAAGGAGCCAAGGCCGGCGGAAAGAATGAAGTAGACTGGTGTGGGGACCTTGACGCTCGCGTTTCCCAACAAAATCAAGCTCGTAGCACCAAAAGCAGCCGCGAATCCAATGACTGCCAGAGGAAAATACCATTTCAACCGCTCAATAGATTTCTCTTCCGCAGCAGCGTGTCGGATGGATTTGTCCTGCCAATATTCAACAGGGGCTTTGAGCTTCATGTGCTCCGTATACGTCGCCTTAACATCAGACAGGTCTTGAATTGCTTGCCTTTCGACGGCGCGTTGCAATTTTTCTCGTTTCTTCCACTTCGCCAGATGCTTTAGCGTGAGTGTTCGGCCCTTTGTTACCGTTCCCGCAACCAACTCTTCCCACTGAACCTGTCGTGAACGCTCAGCCTCAACCAATTTGGCGACCTCTGATCTAAGGTGCTCTCTAGTGTTGGCTCTTTCGGCGCGAAGTCGGGCCGCTAGGTTTTCCGGTGGAATAAGCGCAGGTGCAGCAAACTGAATTAGGGCGGTAAACTGCTCACCGCTCAAACCTTGCCTGAAATTGACTCGTCCGCGGTGCATTGAGTAGGCGAACGCCGCGAGGCCCGGATTGCTCAGGTGGGCAATCGCCCGAAGACGTTCTGCTTCATCGCTGGTGTGGTGGAGGAGGCGCTCGCCTGGAACCGCGAAGGCAGACGCAATGATGCTTGCTGCGCTCGTTAGCGGCTGGCTTTGTTGAGCGTTCAATTCGATGTCGGTTTGAAGCTGCCTAAGGCGTTGCTGGACTTCAACTTCCGTCCCGTAAGGGTCGAAAGCGGCTGTGTTAGACAGCCATTTCCAAGCTTCAACTTCAGCACGGGCAAATGAGCGGGCATCGTCCCAGCTACGAAGCACAACGGTTCCGCCGTTGTCTCCCAAGTCGATCCGTACGGCTTCCATGGTGTCGCCTTTCACTCTGCGTACCCGATCATTTGAGCAGTTCCGGGCTGAGCTCATACTTTGCAGGCGCTGCCTCGTACCGGGCCTTCTCCGCTTGATAGAGCGTTTCGTCTGCGAGCAACTTGTTCATCGCTTTGTAACACGTTCGTGCCACTATAAATCCCAGTCCCGCAAATAACAGCAATCCGATGAAGAGCATCCGGGGCAGCCAAGTTTCAATAAGATCGAACCACCAAGGCGTAATGAATTGACGATATTCATAATCGTCATGTGTGCGAACCTTGATCGGAATTAGCCCATCCTCGTTAAATACGCGCATATATCGAGTCGAGTAGCTGTTTCCCCAATCTAACCGCCACCACATGTAGACCTGTACGCGGGCTCCGGGGGCAATTTTGCCTACCAGAATGTCTTTCGCGTCGAGGTCTACTGTTCGGCTTATCGATTTTCCCTCGGATTTTACGACAAGAAGAGCCGGGTACGGAGCCGCCTTGAACTGGATTCGGATCGGCTTTGATTCGGTAACTCCGTTGTTTTGAATTTCCACAAGAGCGTAACTATAATCTTCCGTATCTGTGAAATCATCGATTGCCGGCCTTGTTATGCCGGCATTTTTCATGACTACCTGAGGGTCGGCCGAGTTCAGAGTCGGAAACGGATACCAGTAGGAAGGGTATACATTCGTAACAAGTCCGCGGTCCGTGAAGGCGGACTTTATTCGGTCTTGAAAGGCAAATGTCGTTACCGCTAGAATGAAAGGAATAATGAGTATTTGAAGCGTGATTGTAAGCGTCTTCACTGGATTTCTCTCCCCCTTGCCCAAGGGGTTCAGCCTACAGTCGTGCTCTGTGACCGCGCAAGCAGGTGCTGTGCTTACTGTCCTGGCATCGGGAAGGGCAAGGCCGTGCTGTTCTTAGGGTGCCAGTTAGGGCGTCCGTTTAACACGGCTAAAAAAGATCAATAAAAACAACAAGTTTTAAAATACCGGTGGCGGAGAGGGTGGGATTCGAACCCACGGTACCCGTCAAGGCACGCCGCATTTCGAGTGCGGTACATTCGACCACTCTGCCACCTCTCCATACCGGTGTAGTGAGCCTTTTTGAGGGGCCCCCTGATCGAAGGCGCGGAACCTAGCGATGCGGACCCTTCAGCGCAAGGGCCGATTCCGTGTGCGACGGAAGGTCCAGGGCGGCGGCGTTGAAGCCAGGGTTTTGGCGAAAGGTGGGCGGCATGATCGGACGGGTATTGGCGGTGCTGGCGTTGGTGCTGGCGAGCGGCTCTCAGGCGTTGGCGGCCGGTCCGGCGGCGGTCTGCGCCGAGGCCCAGGCCTATTCCACGGCGCGCAATGGGGTGTCGGTCCTGGTGCTGAAGAACGGCGCCGCGGTCTGCGAGGGCTATGCGGGCGCCGGCGGGCCGGACAGGGGCTGGGAGATCTGGTCGGGGACCAAGAGCTTCAATGGCATGATCCTGGCGGCGGCGGTGCAGGACGGGCTGATCACCCTGGACGAAAAGGTCGCCGACACCCTCCCCGAATGGCGGGACGATCCGCGAAAGACCAAAGTCACCATCCGCCAGCTGCTCAGCTTGACCAGCGGCATCGAGACCACCGTCGGGCGGGCGCCGGACTATGCCGGAGCCGTGGCCGCCGCCGTGACGGCCGAGCCGGGGACGCGGTTCGACTATGGCGCAGAGCCGTTCCAGGTGTTCGGGGCGGTGATGAACCGAAAGCTGAAGGCGGCGGGAACAGGGGACGCCGATGTGCTGGCCTATCTGAAGCGGCGAATTCTCGATCCGGCCGGGGTGCGCTGGACCAACTGGCGTCGCACGCCGTCCGGTGATGCGCTGTTGCCGCAGGGGGCGGTCTTCACCGCGCGCGAATGGGCGAAATTCGGCGAGTTCGTCCGAGGCGGGGCGGTGAGGGATGGCCGGCCGCTGGTCGATCCCGTCGCCTTCCAGGCCCAGTTCGAGGGCACGGGCGTCAACCCCGCCTATGGCCTGACCTGGTGGCTGGCCAGGCCGGGCGGCTTTGGTCCCCGCACCGCGCCGGTGGATTTCACCGACGGGTCCGCAACCCTTCCGGCCGACCTGAGGATGGCGGCCGGCGCCGGCAAGCAGCGGCTGTATATCCTGCCGTCCTGCGGCCTGACCGTGGTGCGCCAGGCGATGTTCAACCTTCGCGACGCGCGCGGCGGCGGGCCGCAATGGAGCGACCACGCCTTCCTTGCGCCGATCATCAAGGCCTGGTGCTGACCCGGACCGCCTGTTGGAAGGCCCCGCCGCGACCCTCGCCGCCGCCGAAGCGGGCGGCGCCGGCGGCGGCTTCTCCGGACTGCAGGGTCTGCAGGCCGACGCCGATCTCGAAGGCGGCGGCCGCGTCCCAGTCCAGGCTCCATTGGGCCAGGGCCGAGCGGCGGTCGTTGCGCAGGCAGGTCTGGGGGAAGGCTGCGATCTGGCGGGCCAGGTCCAGGGCGACCTCAAGCGCCTGACCATCCGGGGCGATGCGGTTGGCCAAGCCGATGGCCAGGGCCTCGTCGGCGGCGACCGGTCGGCCGGTAAGGATCAGGTCCATGGCTCGCGACTGGCCGATCAACCGGGGCAGACGCACGGTGCCCAGGTCGATCAACGGCACCCCGAACCGACGGCAGAAGACGCCGAAGGTGGCGCCCTCGGCCGCCACCCGCAGGTCGCACCACAGCGCCAGCTCCAGCCCGCCGGCCACCGCAAAGCCCTCGATGGCGGCGATCACCGGCTTGGACAGTATCATCCGGGTCGGCCCCATGGGGCCCAGGTCGCCCGTGCGATGGACGGGGTTGGCCCGGTCCGTTCCGATGCCCTTGAGGTCGGCTCCCGCGCAGAACTGCCCGCCCCCGCCGGTCAGCACCGCGACCTTGGCGTTACCGTCGGCGTCGAACCGCTGAAACGCCTCGTACAGGGCGCGGGCGGTCGGCCCGTCGACGGCGTTGCGCGCCTCGGGGCGGTGAAGGGTGACCACGGCGATCTCGCCGTCGAGGGCATAGGTGACGGACATTCGGTCTCCCTGGATGTCAGATTAGTCCTGCCGCCTTGGCCTCGGCGCTCAACGCCTCTCTGAACTTCGGATCGGCCAGGGCGATGATCGCCTTGGCCCGTTCGAAGCCGTTCAGGCCCTTCAGGTCCTTCCACCCATGCTCGGTGGCCACGATGTGGACGTCGTTGCGCGGCGTGGTCACCGGCCCGTCCAGCCGGCTGACGATCCGCGAGATGGTCCCACCCTTGGCCGTCGAATGGCAGGCGATGATCGACTTGCCGTCCCGGGAAGCATAGGCCCCGCGCACAAAGTCCAGCTGGCCCCCAGCGGCGCTGTACTGGCGCCCGGCCATATGCTCGCTGTTGCAGGCCCCCGACAGGTCGATCTGCAGGGTGGCGTTGACCGAGACGACCTTGTCATTGCGGGCGATCACCGCCGGGTCGTTGACGTAGTCCACCTGCCGGCTCTCCACGGCGGCGTTGTCGTCGATGAAGTCGTAGAGGGCCTTGTCTCCGAGCGCGAAGGTGAAGATCGACCGGCCGGTGTTGGTCGCCTTGCGGGCGTTGGTCACCGCCCCGCTCTGCATCAGCGCCATCAGCCCGTCGGAGAACAGCTCGGTGTGGATGCCGAGGTCCCGGTGGCCGCTGAGGGCGGCGCAGACCGCCTCGGGCAGGGCCCCGATCCCCATTTGCAGGCAGGCCCCGTCCTCGACCAGGCCGGCGACGATGCGGCCGATGGCGGCGTCCTCCGGGGCCGGCTCGCGGCGGGGGTCTTCAAACAATGGGGCGTCGTGCTCGACGATGGCGTCGACCTCGCTGACATGGATCATCCCGCCCCGGACACGGGGCATGTGGCGGTTGACCTCGACCACCACCCGCCGCGCGGACTTCACCTGGCCCAGGCCGTAGTCGTTGCTGGTCCCCAGGCTGAAGAAACCGTGGGCGTCCATCGGTGAGACGGTGGTCAGGAAGGTGTCGATCGGCTTGGGCTCGCTCATCAGCCGGGGCGCCTGGGAAAAGGCGCCGGGCACGAAGCAGATGGTCCGCTTCCCCTCCGCCTCGCCCTGGGCCAGCAGCGCCCGCTCCCAGGGACCCAGGAAGAAACAGTGCGGCCGGATCCGGTCCATCAGCTCATAGCGCAGCACCGTCTGGGCCGCGTGCGGCGTGGAGTGGAAGTAGTAGAGCCGGACCTCGTCGATCTCGTTCGCCTCGGCCCGCGCCGCCAGGGCGGCCAGCAGCGCCGGCGGCTCGGCCAGGGCCATCCCCATCGCTACCCGGTCCCCGGACGCGATGTCGCCCACTGCCTCTGCGGGGGTGGTCAGCTTGCCGGCGTACTGGTCCTTGGGGGTCATTTGACGATCCTGCAGCCGAAGTCCCGTTCATAGACCGCCTCGCCGGAGAAGATAGCCAGCCGGCTGGTCACCCGGGCCTTCGCGGGCAGGCCGGAGCGGTCGACGTCGATGTTGAACCGGTCGAGGTAGGCGCCGAAATCGGTGCGGCAGCTGGCTTCGGAGCGGCCGGTGACGAACAGGCAGGAGCAGACCTGCTTGGCGGTGAAGGTGGCGCCCGTCCGGGGCCATGGGCTGAACTGGACCCAGGCCAGGGCGAGGAGGGCCGCCAGAGCCAGTCCGCCGCTCGCCAGGATCAGGGTCCGTCGGCGCATGGCCTAGAGCGTCAGCCCCCCATCGACGATCAGGGTCTGGCCGGTGACGTAGGCGGCCAGCGGCGAGGCCAGGAACATCACCGCCCCGGCCATGTCGTCCGGCGTGCCCAGGCGGCCCAGCGGGATGCCGCGCAGGGCGCCGGCCAGACGTTCTGGGTTCTCGGTGGTCACCTTGGTCAGCTTGGTGTCGACCAGGCCCGGCGCCACACCGTTGACCCGCACGCCATCGCTTGCCCAGGCCTGGCCCAGGGTTCGGGTCAGGGCCACGGCGCCCGCCTTGGAGGCATTGTAGGCCGGGTTGCCGCGGGTGGCGTGGAAGGCGGCGGTGGAGCTGATGGTCACAATGTTGCCGCGGCTGGCCTTGAGGTCGTCGAAGAACCGCATGGAACAGGCCATCAGGCTGTCGAGGTTGACCCCGACCACCTTGCGGAACCCGTCCATCTGGAACTCGCCCTTGCGATAGATGACCGTGCCCTGGGCCAGGACCAGGACGTCCAGGCCGTCGAAGGGCGAGGCGGCGTTGGCCACCGCGTCGCTGTCGGAGGCGTCGACCTGGGCGAAAGTCAGGCCCTCCAAGTCCGAGCCGTCTTCAACGCGATAGTCGTCCTTCGGCCGGGTGCCCCAGACGGCAACCTTGGCGCCGCGCGCGCGGAACCCATGGGCGATGCCGTTGCCGATGCCGCTGGTGCCGCCGACGACCAGCACCCGCTTGCCGGTGAAATCGAGATCCATCCCCGCCTCCCTGACGCTTAGAGCTTTGGAGCCGTGACCCGCCGCGCGTCCACCGCCCATCGTTCCCATGACCCGTCTTCCGCCACGACAATCAAGGCGTCATGCAGGTTGATGGTCGGGTCGCAGTGGCCGGGCTGCAGCCAGACGATGTCTCCCAGCCTCGGCGCGTCGGTGGGCCAGGGGGCGGCGGGATCCGCATCCAGCGCTTCGACGGCCGTGACGAAATCTCCGCCCTTCAGCATCGGGATGGCCGAGGGATGCAGGATCATTCCGTGCTCGTCCCCCATCGGCCGCCAAAGCGAGCCCGCGCCGGCGCCGGACGCGACCTTGGCCGGCGGGCCGTCGCTGCTCAGCGCCTTGAAGCCGGCATCGACGGTCACGTGGCTCTTGTGGGTGGCCGAGACCACCGAGGCGGCCAGGAACATCGCCTGACGGAAACCCCAGGCCCCGCCGGCCGGCGCCTCGCAGACCTCGTACTCGACGTCCATCACCGCATAGCTGCCGGCCTGCAGCTCGGTGAACACCCCGCTCTTCAGGTCGAAAGCATGGCTGCCGGTGCCGCCGCCGGTGATCACGGGCGGCGCCAGGGCGGCGGCGGTCAGGGCATCGCGCACCTTGGCGGCCCGATCGATAACCGCGTCATAGGCGGCCTGCCGGTCGCTCTTCCCGCCAATGTGCTGGATGTGGCCGGCATAGGCCTGGATGCCGGCGAACCGCAGGCCTTCCGTCTCGGCCGCCTGACGAGCCAAGGCGACTACCTGATCCGGATGGGCGCCGGTGCGGTGGGTGCCGGGATCGAGGTCGACGACCAGGTCGATGACCCCGCCGGCCGCTCGCGCCGCCGCGCCCAGCCAGGCGATCTGGTCGGCATGGTCGGCCGTGGCCCCGATGCGGGCCTTGGCGGCCAGGGCGGCAATGCGCGGCGCGGCCCACTGGGCCGAGGGGGCGGTGACCAGGACGTCGGGGATGCCCGCCGCGACGAAGGCCTCCGCTTCGCCCACCGTCTGAGCGCATAGGCCAACCGCGCCGCGTTCGACTTGCAGCCGGCCGAGCGTCGAGCACTTGTGGGTCTTGCCGTGGGCGCGGAGGCGGACGCCTGCCCGGTCGCAGAGGCCCTGCATGTTGGCGAGGTTGGCGTCGAGTGCGGCGCGATCGATGAGCAGGGCAGGGGTCTGGAGCGGGCGGAAAGACCAGATCGTCATCGGCTCAGATTTCCCCGCTCAGGACTTTGGCAAACAGCTCGGGATCGACGTTGCCGCCCGACAGCACCACCCCCACCGTCTTGCCCTCCACGGGCAGCTTCCCGGCCAGCAGGGCCGCCAGGGCCACACAGCCGCCCGGCTCGACCACCAGCTTCAACCAGGTAAAGGCATAGCGCATGGCCTCGGCGACCTCCGCATCGGTGACCGTCAGCACCCCCGTCAGGTTGGTCTGGTTGATCGGGAAGGTCAGCTTGCCGGGCATCGGCGACATCAGGGCGTCGCAGATCGACCGGGCGCCCTGGTCGACCCCGACCCGTTCGCCGGCGGCGAGGCTGCGGGCGGTGTCGTCGAACGCGGAGGGCTCGACCCCATAGACTTCGGTCGCCGGCGACAGATGCCTGAACGCCGTCGACACCCCTGCCGCCAGCCCGCCACCGCCGACGGGGGTAATGGCCATGTCCAGGTGGGCGCCCAGGGCGCGGGCCTGCGCCTCCATCTCCAGGGCGGCGGTGCCCTGGCCGGCGGCTATATCATAGTCGTCGAAGGGCCAGACGATGGTCATTCCCCGCACTTGCGCAATCTGGCGGGTGATGGCGTCGCGGTCGTCGGTGTAGCGGTCGTAGAAGATCACCTCGGCGCCGTAGTCGCGGGTGTTGGCCACCTTCATGGCCGGCGCGTCCTGGGGCATCACGATCACTGCCGGGGCCCCGACCATCCGCGCCGACAGGGCCACCCCCTGGGCGTGGTTGCCGCTGGAGCAGGCCACCACGCCGCGCGCCCGCTCCTCGTCGCTGAGCCGGGAGATCTTGTTCATCGCCCCGCGGAACTTGAAGGCCCCGCCGCGTTGCAGGGTCTCGGGCTTGATCAGCACCCGTCCGCCCAGCCGGCCGTTCAACGCCGGGCTCTCGACCAGGGGTGTGACCACAGCCAGCCCCTCGATGCGGGCGGCTGCGGCCTCGATGTCGGCGAACGTGATGGTCATGTCGGATCCCTGCGGCAATCACCCTCTGCTAGCCCTTTGCGCGCAACCCTCAAAGCCCGTAAGACCGGACATCAACTCTTGTCGGGGGCAGCCCATGCGTGCGGTGTTTGTCGGGGCGGCTATGGCCCTGGGTCTCGGGTTCGCGGGCGCTGCCCAGGCGGGCGAGGTCGGCGTCGGCGTCGGCGCCCACGACGTCGACCTGTGGAAGGAACAGTGCTGCTTCGAAGGCGGCCAGAACCTCGAGCTCCACTGGCGTTCCGATCCGCTGGAGGTCGATCGCGGTCTCGGTATCTGGCGCCTGTGGGCCATCGGCTCGGTCAACAGCGACGAGGGGACCAACTTCGCGGCTGGCGGCATCCAGCGCCGGTTCTGGGGCGACAAGAAGGTCTACGCCCAGCTCAGCGTCGGCCTGGCCGTGCACGACGGCGAGGACGGCGACCCGCCGGTGGCCAATCCCGACCGCATCTATTTCGGCTCACCCGTCCTGATCGCCTCCGAGGCGGCGGCGGGGGTCAACTTCAACGAAAACTGGTCCGGCGAGATCGCCTATTTCCACATGAGCCACGCGGGCCTGGCGGGCGACCAGAACCCGGGCCTGGACGTCATCTCGGTCCGGCTGATCAAGAAGTTCTAGGGCGATGAAAGCGGTCTGGTTCGCGGTCGCCCTGCTGGCGGCGACCCCGGCCCTGGCGCAGGCTCCGCCGACGGACAAGGACCGGCAGGCCCTGCTGCAACGGTGGGGCCGGGCGGCGACCGAGGACGCCGAACGGCTCGCCGAGCGCAATCGTCCTCGGCGGCCCGAACTGCTCAATGCCGTCAAGGCGGCCAATCCGGGTCAGGAGGCGAAGGTCGTCCCCATCGTCCGGACGGCAGAGCTCTGCGTCGCCGAAGGCTCCGTCTATCAGACCCGCCTTGACGCCCTGGAAGTCGCCGCCGGCATGACCGACCCTGAGATCCTGGCCCTGACCGAGTTCTACGAGGCGGTCCGCGCCCAGGACGCCGGCGCGCCGACGGACAAGGAGGCGCTGGCGGTGCTGGCCGCCAAGGCGCCGCTCGACAAGCTAGGCGAGGGTCTGACTGCGATCAGAAAGCGTGGCCTCTCCGAGCACGCGAAGACCCATGCCCGCGGCTGTCTCGAGACCATGAACAACGCCTTGGAGCGGGAAGGGCTGAACCAGCCCTGAGCGGCGCGTGACAAGGCTCCGTCCGTCGGCCTACGGTGCGTTTCGAACCTTCGGAGCCCCGCATGAACGCCCTCGCCATCGACCGTGACGCCTGGACCGCCGCCGGCGACGCCGAGTTGCATGACGCCATCGAGCTGCGCCGGGCCATCCATATGGAGCCGGAGCTGGGCCTGCACCTGCCCAAGACCACCGAGAAGGTGCTCAAGGCCCTCGAAGGGCTGCCTCTGGAGATCCGCCAGGGGCCCTCGACCACCGGCGTCCTGGCCATCCTGAAGGGCAGCGCCAACGGCCGAACGGTCCTGCTGCGCGGCGACATGGACGCCCTGCCGCTGACCGAGGACACCGGCCTGGAGTTCTCCAGCCGCACCCAAGGCGCGATGCACGCCTGCGGCCATGACACCCATGTGGCCATGCTGGCCGGCGCCGCCCGCGCCCTGTGCGCCCGTCGCGACCAACTGCCCGGCACGGTGATGTTCATGTTCCAGCCGGGAGAGGAGGGCCACCACGGGGCCCGCTTCATGCTCAATGACGGGCTGATCGACCCGCTGCCCGACGCCGCCTTCGCCCTGCACGTCTCGCCCAACATGCCGACCGGAACCTTCGCCAGCCGGCCCGGCCCGCTGCTGGCTTCGTCCGACAGCATCCGCATCCGGATTGTCGGGGCCGGAGGCCACGCCTCCATGCCGCAGGACGCGGTGGACCCCATCCCGGTCGCCTGCGAGATCGTCACCGCCCTGCAGGCCTTCGTCACCCGCCGGGTGTCGGTGTTCGACCCGGCCGTGCTGACCATCGCCCATATCGACGCCGGCACCACCTACAACATCATTCCCGAGCACGCGATCATGCGCGGCACCTTCCGCACCCTGTCGGAGCGTTCGCGCGAACTCGTCCGCGCCGGGGTGAGGACGGTGGCCGAAAACATCGCCGCCGCGCACGGCTGCCGCGCCGAGGTTGAGATCGAGGAAGGCTTCCCGGTCACGGTCAACAACGCCGCCGCCGTGCGTCTGGCCGAGCAGACCGCCAAGGCCCTCTATGGCGATAGCGCCTGGCACACGATGGAGAACCCGATGATGGGGGCCGAGGACTTCTCCTACGTCCTGCAGAAGGCCCCTGGCGCCATGGCCTTCCTCGGCGCCGCCCCGGTCGGCGTCGGCGGCGACTACCGCGCCTGCTGCGCCCTTCATTCCAACCGCATGACCCTGGATGAGCAGGTGATGGCGCGCGGCATCGCCATGCATTGCGCCTTCGCCGAGGCGGTTCTGACCGGCGGGCTCGAAGGCTGAGGACGGCTGTGTCGGCTACCGGCTAGCGACATCCCGCCGCACCGGCTATGGGACGGGTCCACCGTCCGGGGCGACTTCCACATGCAGATCACTGACCGTCTCTTCAACCGGCTCGTGCTGAGCGCGGTGACGGTCGGGTTCGTGGCGGTGCTGCTGGCCGGCTTCGTGCTGTTCGCCACCATCCAGCGAAACCAGGAATTCAATCGCTGGGTCGATCATACTTACCAGGTGCAGCAGGCGCTGGCCGACTTCCGCATCCAGCTGGAACGCTCGGAGACGGCCCGGCGCGGCTACATCCTGCGGCGCGACCAGCGCTACCTGGCCTTCCTCCAAAGTTCGATGCGCGAGCTGCCCGAGGCGCTGGCGCAGGTGGAACGGCTGACCATTGACAACCCCGCGCAGCAGGGGCGGGTCGCGCAGATCCGGACCCTCTATGAGCGCCAGCTGGCCTTCGTCCAGGAGTCCGAACGGCTGGTGAGCGCCGGGGCCATTCCCCAGGCGGTCAACCGCTTCCGCAACGACGGCAGCATCGAGAATATCATCGCCCTGCGCGACATCCTGGTCGAGGCCCGGGCTGAGGAGCAGAAGCTGCTGGAGGTGCGGACGGCGCAGCAGACCGCCGGCCAGCAGACCCTGTTGTGGGTGATGATCGTCTGCGGCCTGCTGGTGCTGGGCGTGGCCGGCGGCTCGACCTTCGTCATCTTCCAGTACACCCGCGACCTGACCGCCAGCCGCCGCTCCCTGACCCGGCTGAACGCCAACCTCGAGGGCCTGGTCGAGGAGCGCACCGTCGACCTGCGCCGGGCCAACGACGAGATCCAGCGGTTCGCCTACATCGTCAGCCACGACCTGCGCTCGCCGCTGGTCAACATCATGGGTTTCACCGCCGAGCTGGAGGCGGCCAACGTCCCGCTGGGCGAGCTGGTCGATCGGGTCGAACAGGCCAATCCGGACCTGCTCAGCGACGACGCCCGCTCGGCGGTGCGTATTGAACTGCCCGAGGCCACCGGCTTCATCCGCGCCTCGACCCAGAAGATGGACCGGCTGATCAACGCCATCCTGCGGCTGTCGCGGGAGGGCCGCCGGGTGCTGACCGCAGAGCCGCTCGACATGACCGCCCTGGTCGAGGGCATCGCCGCCAGCCTGAAGCATCGCACCGACGAGCTTGGGGCGACCATCACCATCCAGGCCATGCCGGACCTGGTCAGCGACCGGGTGGCCGTCGAGCAGATCCTGTCCAACCTGATCGAGAATGCCGTCAAATACCTCAAGCCCGGCCGGGTCGGCCGCATCTTCGTCCGCGGTCGGGCGGAGGGAACGCGGGTCGTCTACGAGGTCGAGGACAACGGCCGGGGCATTGATCCCAAGGATCACGAGCGGGTCTTCGACCTGTTCCGCCGTGCCGGAACCCAGGATCAACCGGGCGAAGGCATCGGCCTGGCGCACGTTCGTGCCCTTGCCTATCGCCTGGGTGGAATCATTTCCTGCGATTCCGCGCTTGACCAGGGCGCCACCTTCCGGCTTTCCCTACCTGCCGTCACGACGACCTGAAGAGAGACACCTTGAGCCAGCATGTCACCATCGTGATGATCGAGGATGACGAGGGTCACGCCCGTCTGATCGAGAAGAACATCCGCCGCGCCGGGATCAGCAACCCGATCCGCCACTTCCTGGAAGGCACCAGCGCGGTCGATTACCTGGAAAACGCGCCCGAAGGCCCAAACCACAACGGCCCGGCCCTGGTGCTGCTCGACCTCAACCTGCCGGACATGAGCGGCACCGACATCCTGGCCCGCATCAAGGGCGGAGACGGAGCGCTGAAGCGCACGCCGGTGGTGGTGCTGACCACCACCGACGACAAGGTCGAAATCCAGCGCTGCTACGATCTGGGCTGCAACGTCTACATCACCAAGCCGGTGAACTACGAAAGCTTCGCCCAGGCGATCCGCCAGCTCGGCCTGTTCCTGTCCGTGATCCAGGTCCCCGGGGACGAACCCACCGCGTGACCGGACCTCGCGTCCTCTACATCGATGACGATGAGGGCCTGCGGCTCCTCACCCGCCGCGCTTTGGAGCGGCGCGGCTATGTCGTGACCACCGCCGCCGGCGGCGAGGAGGGCGTCGCCCTGGCCACCGCCGAACCCTTCGACCTGATCGCTATCGACCACTACATGCCGGGCCTCGACGGGCTGGGGACGTTGGAGCGGCTCAACGCGGCCGGAGTGAAGGCGCCGGTGGTCTATGTCACAGGGTCGGAGGAGAGTCGCATCGCCGTGGCGGCGCTGAAGGCCGGGGCTGCCGACTATGTGGTCAAGACGGTCGGCGACGACTTCTTCGACCTGCTGCACAGCGCCTTCCGCTCGGCCCTTGAAACCGGCCAGCTGCGCCAGGCCCGCGACGAGGCGGAGGCCGCCTTGCAGGCCAGCAACGAGCGGCTGGCGGTGCTGCTGCGCGAGGTCAACCACCGGGTGGCCAACAGCCTGCAGCTAGTCTCCGCCTTCGTCCACATGCAGGCCGGCGCCCTGGCCGACCCCGCCGCCAAGGCCGCCCTGGCCGACACCCAGCAGCGCATCGCCGCCATCGGCCAGGTCCACCGCCGCCTCTACACCGCCAGCGATGTCGAGGCGGTGGATCTGGAGGACTACCTCGGGGCCCTGGTCATCGAGCTGACCGGCGCCTGGTCGACCCCGACCGCCTGCCGCACCCTGACCCTGTCGGTCACCCCCGCGCGGCTGGAGACGGACCGGGCGGTGTCGCTGGGCGTGATCGTGAACGAGCTGGTCTCCAACGCCTGCAAATACGCCTACCCGGCCGACGCCGCCGGTGAGGTTCGCATCCGGCTGCAGCGGGACGATCAGGGCCTGGTGCTGACGGTCGAGGACGACGGCCCCGGCTTTGATCCCGCCGGCCCGGCCACCGGCACGGGCCTGGGCAGCCGGATCATCTCGGCCATGGCCGCCAACCTGAAGACCCGGCTGTCCTACGAGCCCGGCCCCGGCACGCGGGCGGTGATGCGGATCCCCGCCTGATCAGATGAGCGCCTCGCCCAGGTTGTCGAGGGCGGCGCTCCAGCCGGCCTTGCTGCCGGCGATCATTCCGCCGCCGTCGAGAGCGACGATCTGGTTGGTCAGGGTCAGCTTCGATCCGGCTCCGTCGGGCTCGATCTCGACGGTGATCAGGTAGACGCTCAGCAGGGTCTCGCCCTCGCTGCAACGCTCGGAGAACACCAACCGCCGGCCGGGGACGATCGCCTCGTACAGGGTCTCGATCCGGTACCGCAGGTCGCCAGGCGAGCCGCAGCGGCTCAGATCGCGCCCACCCACCCGGAAGTCGGTTGCGTCGAAGACCAGGGCCTCGCCCTTGGGTACGGCCCAGCGTAGCCGCGCGTCCGGATCGGCCCAGGCGGCGAACACCCGCGCGGGGCTGGCGGGATAGCTGCGCTCCAGCACCAGCGTGTCGTGCATCGGGCTCATTGTTCGTCTCCGTTAGTGGTGGCCAGGTAGTCGCCCAGCCGGTCAAGGCGCCGCTCCCATTCCAGGCGGCGCGTGTTCAGCCAGCCTTCGGCGGCGCGCAAGGCGTCCGGCTGCACCTGGCAGGTGCGGATCCGGCCGGTCTTGGTCGACCGCACCAGGCCGCTGGCCTCCAGCACCTTGAGGTGCTGCACCACCGCCGACATCGACATGTCGAGCGGCTGCGCCAGTTCACTGACCGAGGCAGGGCCTCGGGTCAGCCGATCGACCATCCAGCGCCGGCCGGGATCGGCCAGGGCGTGGAAGGCGCGGTCGAGTGGGTCTGAATGCTGAAGCATATGCTTCACTATCAAGCCGTCGCGCCCTTGCCAAGGGGCCGCTATCGTGGCCGTCAAAGAGAGAGGAAACCCCATGCGCCTTGCCGCCCCCCGCATCGCCCCCGTCGCCGACGCCGAGTTCACCGAGGACCAGAAGGCGGTGCTGGGGCCGATGGTCGCCACCGGTCGGCCGGTGCTGAACATCTTCCGCACCCTGGCGCGGTCGCCGGCGGCGCTGAAAGGCTTCCTCGGTTGGGGGGAGTATGTGCTGTCGAGGAAGAATGACCTGCCGGCGCGGGAACGGGAGATCGTGGTGCTGCGCATCGGCTGGCTGTGCAAGGCCGGCTACGAATGGACCCAGCACGTGCCGATCGGCATCCGCGCCGGCCTCACCGAGGCCGAGGTCGAGCGGATCAAGCAGGGCGCCGACGCGGGCTGGAGCGACGCCGACGCCGCCCTGATCCGCGCCTCCGATGAGCTGCACCACGATCACTTCATCAGCGATGCGACCTGGGCGGCGCTGAAGGCGCATTTCAGCGACAAGCAGTGCATGGATCTGGTGTTCACCGCCGGCCAGTACACCCAGGTCTGCATGATGCTGAACAGCTTCGGCGTCCAGCTCGACCCGGGCCAGACCCTGGACCCGGACCTGAGGGGGTGACGACGGCCGCAAACGCCCTGGTTGATTGTCTGACAATACTGTACCGTGATGCCGTGAACCGGAGACTGTAATGGCCGAAGCCGAGATTCCCGCCCGCGGGTCGCTGCCGCTGGACGCCCGGCTTTCGCAGTTGCTCATCCGCGAAATCATCGCTGGGGATTACCCTCCCGGCTCCTGGATCCGGGAGCAGGAGGTCTCCGCCCGGCTGAAGGTGTCGCGCGCCTCGGTGCGCGAGGCCCTGCGCAATGTCGCTTACGCCGGCTTCGTTGAGATCCAGCCCTGGCGCGGGGCCCAGGTGGCCCAGATCTCGCGCGGAGAGCTGCTCGATATCTTCAGCCTGTTGGCCGAAACCTATGCCAAATGCGCCTACTGGGCGGCTGATCGCTTTCCCGCCGAGCACATTCCCCGCCTTTGGGAGCTGTTGGATGCCGCCGGCCGGGCGGTTCAGGGGCGGAGCGACCCCAAGGAGCATTTCGAAGCGTCGTTCGCCCTGGGCCAGCTTATCGGCCGCCATTCGGGCAGCCGGCTGGCCTATCGCATGCTGGTCCAGGTGGGGAACCTGGCCCTCTGGCAGCAGAGCCTGCTCGTCCCCGGGTCGGACCACAGCTACGAGCAATCCCTGTCGGCGCACCGGGTTCTGGTCTCCGCCATCGAGGCGCACGAGGCCGAGATCGCCGAGTCCGCCGCCAGGATGATCGTGATGATCACCCGCCGCTCGCTCGAGGACGGCGCCGTTGGCGCTCGCAGGTCGTAAGAAATACGATAAAGCCTATCAAAAAAGTATTGTTTGACAATTTATTTGAATGAGAGAAATCTCCCGATCAACAAGAGGGAGGATCCATGCCGCATCATCGTCAAACCCTGTTCGCCGCCGCCGGTCTCGGCGTCGTCCTGGCTGCCTTGGCCTCAGCGCCGGCCGCCATTGCGCAGGACGTGCCGGCCCCGCCGGCCGCTGCCACGGACGTGGGCGAGGTGATCGTCACCACCCGCCGTCGCGACGAAGCGCTGCAGGACGTGCCCGCCGCCGTCAGCGCCATTACCGCCGGCGACCGCGAGGCGCTGTCGCTGGAAAACCTCGACGACTACCTGCGCCAGGCGCCCAGCGCGAGCCTGATCGCCTCGGGTCCGGAATACCTCAACGACATCTCCATCCGCGGCCAGGGCGGCGGCCGCCTGGGCTTCTCGGAAACCGCGACCGGCCTGTTCCGCGACGGGATGTTCGTCGCCGGTGGCGGCTTCGGCGGTCGCTCGCTCAGCCGGCTGGACTTCTTCGACGCGGCGCGGGTGGAGGTCATGCGCGGGCCGCAGGGCGCCCTGTTCGGGCGCAACTCGGTGGGCGGGGCGGTGAACGTGGTCACACAGACTCCGGTGGACGCCTTCGAGGCCAACGCCACCCTGCGCCTGCAGGACCCCGACCACGTCGCGTTCGAGGGGGTGGCCAACATCCCGCTCATCGACGGGGTGGCGGCCCTGCGCATCGGCGGCATCGCGGTCGATCAGGCGGGGGGCGAGGTCCGCAACCTGACCACCGGCAACTATCTCGACTACAGCCGCTTCCAGGCCCTGCGGGCTGCCTTGCGCTGGACGCCGAGTGACACCCTGACCATCGACTTCATGTTCGAAGGCTCGCGCAGCGAGGCGCCAGCCTTCGGCAACCTCGGCCGCCGGCCGCTGCGGGCCGACGGCACGGTGATGGATCCCTCGCCGGACCTGCGGGCCGATATGAACCGCGAAGGCGGCGCCGAGATCGACGACAATTCCTACTTCCTGACCGCGGTCTGGGACCTGGGCTTCGCCGACCTGAACATGCGCGCCAGCTACAAGCAGCGCGACGGCATGCGCGGTGGCGAGGACAACGACCACTTCGCCGGCCAGAGCAGCATCGACGTCACCCCGGGCGCGGACACCCGCGGCCCCGACTACACCCTGGTACAGGCCGAGGATTTCAGCCGCACCGGGGTTCAGGCCTTCCTGGCGTCCAAGGGCGAGGGTCGGCTCAGCTGGCTCGTCGGCGTCGAATATCTGTCGTCAGAAGCGACCGTCGACCTCGATCCCAACCTCTGCCCCGCCTACACGGGCACGGCCCAGCCGGCGACGGCGGGCTGCTATGTCGGCGCCGCCGGGGCGCTGACCGGCGTTCCGGCCCAGGTGCGCAACGCTGCCCGGCTTGGCCTCAACCACGACCTGTTCGAGGAAGGCCTGGAATCGCCCTCCCTGTTCGGCTCGCTGGAGTTCGCCTTCACCGACAGCACCCGCCTGGGGCTGGAGGCCCGGGTCCAGACCGACAGCAAGGACTACCGGATGCAGCGCTGGTCGGAGGACCCGCTGGTCTATTTCGGGGCTGGCGCCGTGCCGGCCGGGATGATGGCCCCGATCACCGTCGACCCCGACGGCGCCGGCGGCCCACTGCCCGCCTCGCCCGTGCAGTTCTGTGCGCCGACGCAGACCGGCTGTTCCGCCGCCCTGTCGGCCGTCGATATCAGCACGGACGCCGAATGGACCTTCGTGACCCCCGCCGTCACCCTGACCCAGAAGTTCGGCGAGAACAGCACCGGCTACCTGCGGTTCGCCACCGCCTACCGGCCTGGCGGCTTCAACACCAACCTCGGCCCAACCAATGTGCGGGACGTGCTGCTCGACCAGCTGCAGTACGATCCGGAGTACATCTACAGCTATGAAGCCGGCTGGAAGGGCCGCCTGTTCGGGATCAGCCTGGCCGGCGCGGTCTACTACAGCTGGACCAACGAGGTGCAGGTGACCACCGCGCCCTCCGCCCTGGCCCGCGGCTTCGTGCTCGACAACGCCGGCGACGCCACCATCGTGGGTTGGGAAGTGGAGGCCCGCAAACGCTTCCGCATCGGTCCCGGAACCCTGGACGCCTTCCTGGCGGTCAGCGGGCAGCAGGGCGAGTTCGACGAGGGCGCCGAGGTTCTGTTCGACAGCAACGGCGATGGCGTGCCGGAGCTGAACGACCTGGAAGGCAACGAGGTGCCCCGCATGCGGGACTACCAGATGGTCTTCAACCTGGCCTACCGCTTCCCCATCGTCGGCAATTGGAACGGCCTGGTCTCGACCAGCTTCCAGATGGCGGACGGCGGCTATGAGACCCCGCTGAACACCGCTTCCTATGAGGGCTACAAGCTTCTGGACGGGCGGATCGGGGTCAGCAACGGCACCGTGCGGCTGTCGGTGTTCGGCCGGAACCTGACCGACGAGCGCTACATCACCAACATCCTCAACACCAACGAGTACTACAATGAGCCCCGGGTCATCGGGGTCGAACTTGGCGTGGAGTTCTAGACCAATGGCCACCTACAGCCCCCGCACCTGGGTCGCTTTCGCCGCCGCCGGCGCGCTGGCATTGAGCGCGGTCGGGGGTTGCGCGGCCGCCGCTCCTCCCTCCGTTACCGCAATGGCGGCGGTCGCGACTCCGCATGAGGTCACCATCGTCAAGGGCGAGTGGGTCGACGCCAAGCGCGGCCGCACCATCCCCTACAAGCTCTACCTGCCCAGCGGCGCGGGACCGTTTCCGGTGGTGGTCCATTCCCATGGCCTGGGCGGCAGCCGCGAGGGCTCGACCTACATTAACGAGGCGCTGGCCCGCGAAGGCATCGCCGTCTTCGCCATCCAGCATCCGGGGTCGGACAGCAGCATTCTGAACCCGGAAACCATCGGCGCCAGCCGCCAGGGCCGGCTACAGCTGCCGCCCGGCGCCGCCGAGGGCCGGTTCGGTGACCTGCCCTTCGCCCTCGACCAGATCACCGCCCTGAATGCCGAGGGCCCGTACAAGGGCCGCTTCAACTTAGCGCGGATCGGCATGGCCGGTCATTCCTTCGGCGCCCTCTCGACCCTGATCGCGGTCGGCCAGTCGCTGCCGGTCGTCGATCAGCAGTACAGGGATCCGCGCATCCGGGCGGCCATCGTCTACAGTCCCAACAAGCCGCGCCAGGGCGAGGCGGGGCCTGCCTTCGCCAAGGTGAAGACCCCGATCCTGCACTTTACCGGCACCAAGGACTCCACGCCCCTCGATCTTGAAAAGACCCCCTGGGAACGGACCATCCCCTTCCAGACCATCACCGGCGCCGACCAATTCCTGATCGTGCTGCACGAAGGCGACCATGGGGTGTTCGGCGGCCGGCTGGGCGGCGGCGGGCTGAACAAGCCGACCGATGCGGCCCACACCGCGGTCATCAAGGCCGAAAGCATCGTCTTCTGGCGCGCCTGGCTGCTGGACGACGCGGCCGCTTCGGCGCAGCTTTGCGACATCCCCACCCGGGTCGCGGCCCAGGCGGACGGCTATGTGAAGGCGCAGCGCTGCGGAGCGCCGACGCCTCTGCCGCAGTAAGCAGGAGGACCGGAGTATGCGCGCCCTGATGGCCCTGGCGGCCGCCCTCATCCTCACCGCCTGCGCCGGCCATGCGGAAACCGAGGTCGCGCAGCCCAAGCGGCAGCCTAACGTCATAGTCATCCTGGTCGACGATCTGGGTTATGGCGATCTGTCGACCTACGGCGGGTGGATCCCGACGCCGCACATCACCGCCCTGGCCGCCTCGGGCGCGCGGTTCACCGAGGGCTATGTCAGCGCTGCGGTCTGCGCGCCCTCGCGCGCCGCCCTGCTGACCGGCCGTCCCCAGACCCGGTTCGGCTTCGAGTTCAACCCGGTAGGGCGCGACGCGACCAGCGGCCTGTCGCGGGGCGAGACCCTGATGCCCCAGGTGATGAAGCAAGCCGGCTACGCCACCGGCATGGTCGGCAAGTGGCACATCGGCTCAGGCCCAGGCTTCCACCCGCTCGACCGGGGCTTCGACAGCTATTTCGGCATCCTCGGCGGGGCCGGCGACTTCTGGCTGGAGCAGAAGCCGGGCGACATCCACGCCGCCATCGACGGGGATCAGCTGACCGTCCGCTCCCGCATGCCGGTGGTGCGCGGCCGCGAGCCGGTGACCGAGACCCGCTACCTGACCGACGCCTTCACTGACGAGGCCATCGATTTCGTCGAGGCCAACAAGGACCGCCCCTTCTTCCTTTATCTGGCCCACACCGCGCCGCACACGCCGCTGCAGGCGACGGCCCAGTACGCCGCCCGCTTCCCGGACATCAAGGACCCCCACAAGCGGGCCTATGCCGCCATGGTCTCCGGGCTCGACGACAACATCGGCCGGCTGATGGCGGCGCTCAAGGCGCGGGGGTTGGAGCGCGACACCATCGTGGTCTTCCTCAGCGACAACGGCTGCGCCCACTATGTGCGCGGGGCCTGCACTAACAAGCCGCTGGCCGGTTTCAAGGGCATGTACTGGGAGGGCGGCATCCGGGTGCCCTTCATCCTGTCGGCGCCCGGCCGGGTCGCGCCGGGCCAGGTGATCGCCACCCCCGTCTCCAGCCTCGACCTGATGGTCACCGCCGCCCGCGCCGCCGGGGCGGCGCCGCCCGCGAAGGCTGAGGGTCTGGACCTGATCGGCCTGCTCAAGGCGCGGGGCAAGGCGCCCGAGCGCGGCCTGTTCTGGCGAACGGGCCCCAACTATGCCGTCCGCGAGGGCCGTTGGAAGTTGGTGGTGGTCAACAAGACCGACGACCTCGACGATCCTGCCGGCGTCTACGGCTCGCCCACCCCGGACGGGGTAGGGGCGGTGATCTCACCGCTGGGCCAATGGGTGCTTCTCTATGATCTGGCCGCCGATCCCGGTGAAAAAGTCGACCTGTCCGCCCGCCATCCTGAGGTGGTGAAACGGCTGATGGCCAGCTACCGCGCCTGGGACGCGAACAACGCCCCGCCGATGTGGACCAGCCGCCGCCAGTTCCGCACCGAGGTCGAGGGCTACAAGGTCCAGCTCTACAACTAAGCGATCCGGCCAATTTGGCTCTTCTGTGAGGCGAGCGCCCCTTGGCGCCGCGCCGCTCCAATGGTTCACTCCTGATTAACCATGGGGGTGTGGGCGATGATGAAGGGCCGCAAGTACGAGTCGTTCCACCGGGCGCGTCGCCCGGCGCGGCGGCTGCCGGCCTTCGCCTTCCCGCCGGAAGCCGACTTCGTCTTCGACTCCGGCGTCGAGTCCGCCTTCGAAGCCGGGCCGACGATGAGCAACCACATGTCGACCGCTGAGGCCGACCTGCTGGACGCGTATTCCAACGCCGTGGTTCGCGCCGTCGAGCATGTCGGTCCAGCCGTGGTCCGGGTGCAACCCCTGACCTCTGACCGCAGCTTCGCCGGCGAGGGCTCGGGCTTCGTGGTCACCCAGGACGGCTTGATCCTGACCAACAGCCATGTGGTCCAAGGCTTCAACCGCTTCGCCATCATTACCGCGGAGGGCCGGGCGCTGACCGCCCGCTGCGTCGGCGACGATCCGGACACCGACATCGCCCTGTTGAAGGTCGAGCAGGCGGTGCGCCTGCCCCATGCCCGGCTGGGCGATTCCAAACAGCTGCGCCGGGGCCAGCTGGTCATCGCGATTGGCGCCCCGCTGGGTTTCGAGGCCACGGTCACCACCGGCGTGGTCTCCGCGCTGGGCCGTTCTCTGCGCGGTGAGCGCGGCCGGCTGATCGAGGACCTGATCCAAACCGACGCCGCGCTCAACTACGGCAACAGCGGCGGCCCCCTGGTCAACAGCGCCGGCGAGGTGGTCGGCATTGCGACCGCCGTGATCTCGGGCGCCCAAGGTCTCTGCTTCGCCGTGGCCGCCAACACCGCCAGCTTTGTAATGGCCGAACTGCTGGCGCACGGCCATGTCCGTCGGGGCTCCATCGGCGTCGTGGCCCAACAGACCCCTGTGCCCCCGGCCATGGCCCGCGCCACCGGCGTTTCCCAGGCCTACGCCGTCTGGCTGGCCGCCGTCGAACCCCATGGCCCAGCCGCCAAGGCCGGCCTGGCCGAGGGCGACCTGATCATCGCCGCGGACGGCAAGCCGCTGACCGGCCTTGATGACCTGCTCCGCGTCCTGGGACCCGGCAGCATCGACCGGTCGATCACCTTCGACCTGATCCGCGCCGGCAAGCGGCTGACCGTCAAGGTCACCCCCAAGGCCCGCAAGAAGCACGGCTGACGGCGGCCCGCCCGGGGTCTAGATGATCCGGTGACCAACAAGCCCCGCCCCGCCTCGCCTGACGCCGCCGGCATTCGCGGCCGGGCCCTCGACGCGGCCGCCGCCATCCTGGCCGAGCAGGGGGCGGAGGCGCTGAACCTGCGGGCCATCGCCGAGACGGCGGGGATCGGGCTGGCCTCGATCTACCACTACTTCGAGAACAAGGAGGCGCTGCTGGTCAGCCTGGCGCTGATGGGGCTCGAGGACCTGCGGCGCGACATCCTCGACTACCAGGCGCGGCCGGAATTCGCCTCGCCGATGCGGGGCGGGGCGCGGGCCTTCTTCCATTTCGTGGAGACGCGGCCGGAGCTGTTCTCCCTGATGCTGGGCGAGCGGCTGCTGTCGCGGCATTCGGAGCTGCGCGAGGCCGAGTACCGGATGTTCGAGGCCTACAAGGCGGCGGTGCTGGCCGACGACCGCATCCCCGCCCACCGCCGCGAGAACGCCGCCCACGCCCTTTGGGCCCTGGGCCGTGGGATGGCGGCGATCATGGCCTCCTATCCGGCCGGCCAGCGCCCGCCGGAAATCATGGCCCAGCTGGCCGCTGGGGCGGGCTGGCTCATCGATAGGCCGGACTGATTTCCTGCTCTAGTTCCGAGCAGGGATCACCACCGGCAGGGTCTCGTAGCCGCGCACGAAGGTGGAGTAGGTGCGCTTGGGCTCGCCGACCACCCGCACCTCCGGGAAGCGCTTGAGGATCTCTTCCCAGATGATGGTCAGCTGCAGTTCGGCCAGCCGGTTGCCGACGCAACGGTGGATGCCGAAGCCGAAGGAGATGTGCTGGCGGGGCCGTTCGCGGTCGATGATGTAGGCGTTGGGCTGGGCGATGACGCGGTCGTCGCGGTTGCCCGAGACGTACCACATGACCACTTTCTCGCCCTCGCGGATCAGCTTGCCGCCGACCTCGGTGTCGACCACGCAGGTGCGGCGCATGTGGGCCAGCGGCGTCTGCCAGCGGATGGTCTCGGAAACCATCGACGGGATCAACGAGGGGTCCGCCCGCAGCTTGGCGTACTGGTCGGGGTTCTGGTTCAGCGCCAGGATCGAGCCGGAGATGGTGTTGCGGGTGGTGTCGTTGCCGCCCACGGTCAGCAGCACGACGTTGCCGAAGAATTCGCGCGGCGCCATGTCCCGGGTCGCCGGGTGGTGGGCCAGCATGGAGATCATGTCCGGCGCCGGGGGGGCGTTGACCTTCTGGTTCCAGAGGCCCGCGAAATAGGCCTGGTACTCGGCGAAGATCTCCAGCTTCTCCTCGAGCGTCTCGACCAGCCCGCCCGGCACCGGGATGGCGGTGACCACGTCCGACCAGTAGGTCAGCTTGCGGCGGTCCTCCTGGGGAGCATCGAACAGGGTGGCCAGGGTCATGGCCGTCAGTTCCTTGGACACCAGGTCGACCCAGTCGAACTCCTCGCCGATGGGCAGGCCATCGAGGATCGCGGCGGACCGCTCGCGGATCTGCGGGGCCATCAGCTGCAGGTTGGCGGGCGAGACCGCGGGGCTGACCGCCTTGCGCTGCACGTCATGGCGCGGCGGGTCCATGGCGATGAACATCGGCAGCGGCTCGAAGTTGGATGAGCCCCCGGCGATGGTGATCCCGCCCTTCAGGAAGTCGGAGCTGAAGGCCTGGTGGTTGGTGTCCACCGCCATGATGTCGTCGTAGCGGGTGATCGACCAGTAGGGGCCGTGCTCGCTCTCGGCCGTGAAATGCACCGGGTCCTCGGCCCGCAGCCGCTCGAAGATCGGGAAGATGGTGTCGGCCTGGAACAGGGCCGGCTGGGCCGGGTCCAGGCTCTCCAGCGGCAGGTCGTAGACAGGGTCCCGGGTCCTGCCGAGGTCGATCGATCCGTCGCTCATGGCGCGCTCCCGTCCAATGGTTTTCCGTCACCTGAGGGGTTCGAACAACGTTTCACAAGGGCCTCACTGCCCTTGCGGCCGACCGCCGAAGCGCTTCAACTGCCCCGGCTTGGAGGGCGATCATGGACCGGCCGCTGCAGTCGTTCGGGCCGGACCTCTGGCTGGCGGACGGGCCGATCGCCCAGGTGGCCGGATTTCCCTATCCGACCCGGATGGCGGTCGTCCGCCTGTCCGGCGGCGGCCTGTGGATCTGGTCGCCTGTCGCCCTGACCGAAGGGCTTCGACAGGCGGTCGAGGCGCTGGGCGAGGTTCGCCACATCATCGCGCCCAACAGCCTGCACGACCTGCATCTCGCCCAATGGGTGACGACCTTTCGGTTGGCGACCCTGTCGGCGGCGCCGAGCTTGCGGAAGCTGAGGCCCGACCTGCCCATCGCCCTCGAGCTGGCCGACGCCCCGCCGCCCGCCTGGGCCGCCGACCTCGATCAGGTGCTGGTCCACGGCAACGCGATCACCACCGAGGCGGTGTTCTTCCATCGGGCCAGCCGCACGGTCCTGTTCACCGACCTGATCCAGCAGTTTCCGTCCGGCTGGTTCCACGGTTGGCGAGCCCTGGTCGCGCGGCTGGATCTGATGACCGAGCCCGAGCCCGCCGTGCCGCGCAAGTTCCGCCTGGCCTTCACCGACCGGGGTGCCGCCCGCCTCGCCCTGGCCCGTATCGAGGCCTGGCCGGCGAGCGCGGTGGTGATGGCCCACGGCAATCCGGTCGAACGGGACGGCCAGGCCTTCATCGGCCGCGCCTTCCGCTGGCTGACCGGGTGATCGCCGAACATTGCGCATTTGAAACGAGCGGCCGGTCGCATCCTGGTCCACAGTCCCAGGCCTTGGGGCTTTCTCTGTTCAGGAACCGACCACCGATGAAATCCACCGCTCTCGCGATGGCGCTGACCCTCTGCCTCGCGCCGCTCGCGCCCGCCCTTGCCCAGGCCCAGCCGGCCGCCGCGCAAAAGGCCCCGAGCGACGCCGACGTCGCCCGCTACGCCAAGGACCTGCTGGAAGCCACCTACCCGGCGCAAGGCCCCGGCGCGGCCGTCCTGGTGGCGCGCGGCGACACCGTGCTGTTCCGCGGCGCGCGGGGCGAGGCGGACATGGATGCTCACACGCCCCTGACGCCGACCCAGCTGTTCCGCATCGGCTCGGTGACCAAGCAGTTCGCCGCCGCCGGGGTGCTGAAGCTGGTCGAGGAGGGCAAGGTCAAGCTGGATGATCCGCTGACCAAATACGTGCCCGGCTACCCGAACGGCGACAAGATCACCGTGCTGATGCTGCTCAACCACACCAGCGGCATCAAGAGCTACACGGGCATTCCCGGCTACATGATGACGAGCATCCAAAAGGACCTGACCACGGCCCAGCTGATCGAGGTGTTCAAGGACCAGCCGGTCGACTTCGCCCCGGGGGGCGGCTGGAAATACAACAATTCCGGCTACGTGCTGGTCGGGGCAGTCATCGAGTCCGCCAGCGGCATGGCCTGGTACGACTACCTCGACAAGGTGTTCTTCCAGCCCCTCGGGATGAAGGACACCGGCTACGGCGGTGACCCCAAGCTCGTCGCCCGCCAGGCCAAGGGCTACACCGAACAGGGCGGCAAGGCCGTGCCGATGCGGATCTTGAGCATGACCCAGCCGCACGCGGCCGGCGCCCTTCTGTCGACCCCGGACGACCTGTTGAAATGGAACCGCGCCCTGCATGAGGGCCGGGTGCTTAAGAGCGAGCTCTACAGCCGGATGATCACCCCGGAAGGCGCGGCGGCGGCGTCCGACTACGGTTTCGGCATCGGGCCGGGCAAGGTGCGCGGCGCCCCGACGCTCGAGCACAACGGCGGCATCTTCGGCTTTATCTCCCAGCTGACCTACTACCCCGGCCCCGACATCACCGTGGTGGTCCTGCAGAACACCGACGATGGCCCGGACGTCGGCGGAACGGCCCGCCGGTTGGGCGCCGCGGCGCTCGGCAATCCCTATCCGGCAGTCAAGGCCGTGCCGGTCGATCTGGCCACCCTGAAGGCGGCCGAGGGCGTCTATCGCTTCGACGAGAAGACCAGCCGCATCCTGAAGGTGGTCGACGGCAAGCTGACCGCCGAACGCACCGGCGGCCGGCCGGCGGTGCTGACCGCGATCGGCAAGGACGACTACCTCTATCCGGATGGTTTCAACCGCCTGACCCTGGAGCGCGACGCCAAGGGCGTCATCACCGGCATGCGCTTCTTTCAGATGGGCGAAGGTCCCGGCGTGGTCGGCGACCGCACCACCGAAGCGCTGCCCGCCGACCCGGTGGCGGTGAAGCTGTCGGCCGCCGCCCTGGCGCGACTGCCTGGCGTCTATGAAGTCGCCCCCGGCGGCCCGGCGATGACCGTCACCGTCGAGGGCGAGGCGGTGAAGGCCCAGCTGACCGGCCAGCCGCCGGTGAACCTGCGCGCCACATCGGCCACCCTGTTCGATGCGGTCGAAGCCCCGGCCTCGCTGGAGTTCGCGGCCGGCGACGGCCCCTCGGCCCAGTTCACCCTGCGCCAGAACGGCCGGGAGATCGTGTTCAAGCGCAAGTCCTGAACGGGCTCATTCCGGCTGGGCGATGAACTCGCGGAAGCCGGGCGGGTGGGCGTCGAAAAGGGCTCTGTTCGGTCCCACCCAGTCGGGCGAGGCGTCCCGATGGAGCAACAGGTCCGACGCCAGGGCGTTGTGCAGCACCACGCTGAGAAACAGGTTGTCGGTCCACAGCGCCTCGCCCTCTCGCCCGCCGGTGGCCAGCGGCACGCCGGCGACCAGCGCCTCCCGCCCGTCGGCGACCAGGATCAGCGGCGCTACCGGCCAGACCGTCGCCACCTTGTCCCCGACCGGCGAGACGATGCAGGTCGACCCCTCGACCACGTCCTCTGCCCGCAGCACCAGCCCTGAGGACCGCACCCCCCGCGCCGTCGCGGCGACCAGGGCGGGCCGCAGGGCGGCGACCGGCCCGCCAGACATCTCCCAGATCAGCATCTCGCGGGCCCGGCCGATCATCGCCTCGGCCCGGGCAAAGATCTGGTCCGGATCGGTCATCTGGGTGACCGCCCCGGCCGGGGGCGGGGCGGCGATCCGCTCCAGAAGCCGGGCGGCCTCCTCGAACTGCCGGTCCTGCCGCGCCCGCAGGCGCGCGAGAAGTTCGGCCGGCGGGGCGGCGCGGTAGGTCCGGGGCGACTGGCCCGTGGCGCTGACCGCCCCCTTGGCCTCCAGCCCAGTCAGGGCGGCATAGACGCTGGGCTGGCCCTTGCCGATGGCCTGGGCCAGGCGATAGCCGGTCTGGTCCGGCCGGGCCAGCAGGGCGCCATAGGCCTGGGCCTCGATCTCGGTGAACCCGAGGGGCGCCAGCGCCTGGCGCAACGCGTCCCCGGTCGATGTTACCGAGATATGATCGCTCATTCCGGCCCCTTACCCCACAGTTTCCGCGCGCCAAAATTGAACATCATGATCGGAAACGCCAGCAGCAAAGGCATCGGCGACTGAGTGACGGCCGCGGCCCCCAGCGCAATGAGGAAGGCGACCACGGCCACCCACTCGGCGATTTTCCAGACGCTCACGGCACGGACCTTTCAATTTGATACTTTCAAAGAAAAGTATCATTGTCCGTCCGGCGATGTGAAGGGGAGAAAGGATGGCGCTTGGAGTCCTTATGGTGGCGGCCTTGCTGCAGGGGGCTCCGGCGCCGGTTTTCCGGTTCGAGCAACGCGAGGTCTCCGGCATGACGGGCGCCAACACCATGGATGTCGAGGCGGCGGATCTCGATGCCGACGGCGACCTCGACCTGGTCGTGGCCCAGGAGTTCAAGGCCAACCTGGTGCTGATCAACACCGAGGGCGTCTTCGCCCCCGACCGCACCCTGCTGCCCCAGCCGACCCTCGACGACCTCCCCGGCCCGCCGCAGCTGCGCTTCGAGGGCGCGGGCCATGACAGCGAGGATGTCGCCATTGCCGACTTCAACGGCGACGGCCGGCCCGACATCGTGATCGTCTCCGAGGACGACGTGAAATTCGGCCGGCGCGAGGTCCACGAATATTTCCTCAGCTCGCCAACGGGCTATCAGCGGATCCTGGGCGTGCTGCCGGACAGCGAGGCCGACGCCGTGGTCCACGGCGATGTGGATGGCGACAGCGCCCTCGACTTGGTCATCGCCGGCGCCGGCCCGGTCATCCTGCTGAAGGGCGACGGCAGGGGCGGGTTCAAGGACATCTCCAAGGGGCTCCCGGCCAACAGCCGGGTCGTTCAGGACATCGAACTGGCCGACCTCGATGGAGACGGCGATCTCGACCTGGTGATGGGCCAGGAGGGCGGCCACGCCCTGTGGCTGGGCGATGGCAGGGGCGGCTTCACGGACGCCTCCGACCGCCTTCCCGATCCCGGCAAGGTCGAGGCCCGCAAGGTCGCGCACGTCGATATCGATGGGGACGGGGACCTCGATCTCTACTTCAGCCACGTTGGTTGGCAGGGACGCAGCCCCCGCGATCGCCTGCTGATCAACCAGGGCGGCGGCCGCTTCACCGACGCGACCGCCGCCCGAATCCCCGAGGATGACGACACCACCCTCGACGCCCGCTTCGCCGACCTCGATGGGGATGGCGACCTCGACCTGGTCCGCGCCAGCGTCGGGGCCGTCACCGTATGGTTGAACGACGGGATGGGCCGGTTTTCCGACGTCAGCGCCGCCGTGGTCCCGCCGTTCACCGGTCCCAACCTGGCCGTCGAGATCCAGGACTTCGACGGGGATGGCCGGCCCGACATCTATGTCGGCCAGCTAAGGGGCGGCGGCGGCGGGCCCGAGATCCGGGACCGGCTGCTGATCAACCGGAAGCCTTAGACCGCCACCGAGCCGCCGCGACCGGAAGCACGATCAAGGTCAGCAGGGTCGCCGCCAGCAGGCCGCCTATGACCACGGTCGCCAGCGGCTTCTGAACCTCTGCCCCTGGCCCGAAGGCGAAGGCCATCGGCAGGAAGCCCAGCACCGCCACCAGCGCGGTGGTCAGCACGGCGCGCAGCCGGCTGACCGCCCCTTCCAGCGCCGCCTGACCCGGCGGGGCGCCCTCGTCCAGCCGCTGGCGGATAGCCTGCATCAGCACCAGTCCATTGAGCGTCACCACCCCGGAGACAGCGATGAAGCCGACCGCGGCGCTGATCGACAGCGGCATGCCCCGCGCCAGCAGGGCCAGCGCCCCGCCGGCCACGGCCAGCGGCACCCCGGCGAACACCAGGGCCGCGTCCCGCACGGACCTGAGCGCCAGCACCAGCAGCAGGGCGATGGTCGCGAACACGATCGGCAGGATCAGCGCCAGCCTGGCGCTGGCCCGCTCCAGGTTCTCGAACTGACCGCCCCAGGCCAGCCAGCCGCCAGGCGGCGGGGCGACCTGCCGGCTGACCTTGTCCCGCGCCTCGGCGACGAAGCCGCCCAGGTCCCGGCCGCGCACATTGGCCTGCACCACGATCCGGCGCTTGCCGTTCTCGCGGCTGATCTGGCTCGGCCCTTCGGCGGTGTCGAACCGGGCCACCGCCGATAGCGGCACGGTGGCCGCGCCGGGCTCGGCGTCCTCGGGCATGACCGGCAACTGGGCCATGATGGCCGGATCGTTGCGCAGGTCGTCGGCCAGCCGCACCACCACGTCAAACCGACGGTCGCCCTCCAGCACATGTCCGGCGGAGCGACCCGCCAGCCCGATGGCCAGGGCGTCGGCGGCGTCACTGGCGTGGATGCCCTGGGCGGCCGCCACCGTCCGGTCGACGGTGGCCGTGATCGTCGGCTGGCCGGAGACCTGCTCGACCCGCACATCCGCCGCCCCGTCGATGCCACGCAGCACCGAGGCCACCTGTTCGGCGGATCGGGTCATGGCGGCGAAGTCATCGCCATAGACCTTCACCGCCACGTCGGAGCGCACCCCGGCGATCAGCTCGTTGAACCGCATCTGGATCGGCTGGGTAAACTCGTAGGCGTTGCCGAGCAGCTTGCTCAGTTTCGCCTCCATCCGCTCGACCAGCTCGGCTTTGGACAGGCCCGGATCAGGCCAGTTCTTGCGGGGCTTGAGGATCACGAAAGTGTCGGAGATCGACGGCGGCATCGGGTCCGACGCCACCTCGGCGGTGCCGGTGCGGGTGAACACCACGGCCACCTCGGGCATGGCCTTCAGGGTCTGTTCGACGCGGAACTGCATCGCCTGACTCTGTTCCAGCGAGGTTGAAGGGACCCGCAGGGCCTGAACCAGCACATCGCCCTCATCGAGGGTCGGGGCGAACTCCCGGCCCAGCATCAGGACGGCGACCAGCCCGACCAGCGCCGCCGCCCCCGCCCCCGTCAGCACCGTGCGCGGCCGCGCCATCGCCGCGCCCAGCGGCGGGGCGTAGCGGGCCTTGGCCAGGCGGGTGAGGCGGGTCTCCTCATGATCGGCTTTCGGTTCCCGCACCCACAGCGTGGCCAGGGCCGGGACCAGGGTGAAGCTGAGAACGAAGGCGCCGAGCAGGGCCAGCATGACGGTGGCCGCCATCGGGCCGAACATCTTGCCCTCCACACCCTCGAACATCAGCAGCGGGGCATAGACCAGCAGGATGATCGCCTGGCCGAAGGCGGCGGGCCGCGCCATCTCCCGCGCCGCCCCAGCGGCGATGGCCAGCCTCTCGGAAGCCGATAGCGGCCGTCCCTCCGCCTGGCGGGCGAGGCCCAGCCGTCGCAGGGTGTTCTCGACTACCACCACCGCCCCGTCGACGATCAGCCCGAAGTCGAGGGCGCCCAAGCTCATCAGGTTGGCGCTGATCCCCAGCCGGTTCATCGCCGAGGCGGCGAACAGGAAGCTCAAGGGGATGACCAGGGCGGTGATCACCGCCGCTCGCACATTGCCCAGCGCCAGGAACAGCACGGCGATGACCAGCGCCGCGCCCAGGGCCAGATTGTGCTCAACCGTGCGGATGGTCGCCTCGACCAGCTTGGTGCGGTCGAGCACCGGCCGGATTATCACCTGCGGCGGCAGGCTGGGGCCGATCTCGGTCAGTCGCTGGCCGACCCGCTGGGCCACCTCGCGGGAGTTTTCCCCCTGCAGCATCAGGGCGGTGCCGATCACAGTCTCGCGGCCGTCGGCGCTGGCCGAGCCCAGGCGCGGGGCCCGGCCGATCTCCACCATCGCCACGTCGGAGACGCGGATGACCTGGCCGCCCCGGTTGAGGATCGGAGTCTGGGCCAGCTCCCCAAGGCTGCGCACTCGCGCGTCGGCGCGAACGATGTAGGCCTCGCCCGCCCGGTCGACATAGCCGGCCCCGGCGATGCGGTTGGCGTGTTCAAGCGCCTCGACCAACTGCACAAGCCCCACCCCGTGGGCGGCCAACCGCGCCGGATCGGGATGCACGGCGTATTCCTTGACGTAGCCGCCCAGCACATCGACCCCGGCGACGCCCTTCACCGTCTTCAGCTGCGGGGCGACGATCCAGTCCTGCACCGTGCGCAGGTAGGTGGCCTTCTCCTTGTCGCTGACCAGCCGCTCGCCCTCGGGCGTGACGTAGGGGGTGTTCGGCTTCGCGGCCGCTCCCTTGAACTCCAGGGTCCAGATGTAGACCTCGCCCAGGCCGGTCACCACCGGCCCCATCGAGGGGGTCAGCCCCTCCGGCAGGTACTCGCGCGCCGCCTGCAGCCGTTCGCCGACCAGGTTGCGGGCGAAATAGATGTCTGTGGCGTCGGTGAAGACAGCGGTGATCTGGGAAAAGCCGTGCCGGGAGAGCGAGCGGGTCTCGGTCAGGCCGGGCAGGCCGGCCAGGGCCGTCTCCAGAGGGAAGGTGACTTGCCGCTCGACCTCCTCCGGTCCGAGGGCCGAGGCGACGGTGGTGATCTGCACCTGGCGGTTGGTGATGTCCGGCACCGCGTCGATAGGCAGCCGCAGGAGTTCGCGCCCGCCCAGGACTGCCAGCAGGACGGCCAGCGCCAGCACCAGCCAGCGGTAGCGCACGGAAGCGTCGATGATCCTGTCCAGCATGACCTAGTGCCCGTGCTCGGCTTCGCCCTTGGCGAGTTCCGCCTTGAGCAGGAAGGCGCCCGCCCCGGCGACCCGTTCGGTCCCGGTCAGGCCACTGACGATCTCGACCCGGCCGTCGGCCACGGCCCCGGTGACCACCGGCCGAGCCCGGAAACCCGCGCCCTCGACCACGAACACCGAGGGTCGGCCCTCTACCGTCTGCACCGCCTCGACCGGCAGGGTCAGCAGGCCGCTCCCCGCCCGGCCCGTGGCCAACCGGGCGGAGATCACCGTCCCGGCCGGCGGGGAAAAGCCCTCGGGCCGGGCCCGCACCGTCACCACCCCGCGCTCGCCGGCCGGGGCGATGGCGGTGACCACCGCGTTCACCGCCTGGCCGTCAGCCGTGCGGCCAGCCAGCCGGTCCCCGACCCTGATTGTCGCCGAGGCCCCGGGCGGGGCGTCGAAGACCAGCTCCAGCCGGCCGGTGTCGGATACCGCCGCCACCTCCTGATCCTCCTCGTGCAGCACCTGGCCAGGGCTGGTGGCCAGCCGGCTGACCACCCCGCTGACCGGGCTGCGCACCACTACCCGGCCGTCCGGGCCGGGTGAGCCATAGGCCGCCAGCCGCGCGCGGCCCGCCCGCAGCTCGGCCTCAGTGCGGCGGCCTTCCGCCTCGGTGATGTCCAGCCGGGCGCGGGCGATGAAGCCCCGCTCGAACAGTGACCGGTCCCGCGCCAGGGCGGCCCGGGCTGCGTCCGCGGACGCCTGGGCCGCGTCGACATTGGCCCGCGCCGCCGCTCCCTCCGGGCTGCGCATGGTGACCAGGGCCGCTCCCGCCCGCACCGCACTGCCCGGCCCCACGTGGACGGCGATCACCGTCCCCGGCAGCGGCGCATCGACCACCGCCTCGGCTCCGGGCGCGAACGCCGCCCGGCCGGGCAGGATCAGCGCCTCGCCTCCGCCCCGCTCGGGCGCCACGATGCTGACCCCAGCCGCAGCCGCCTTGGCCGGCGACAGGGCGACCAGCCCGTCCTCGCCGCCCTCATCATGGCCCTCTTCCTCGCCGTGGCCATCCTTGTGGGCGGCCTCCTTCGTCGGCGGCTCCGGCAGCAGCCGGGCGGCGCCAAAGCCGGCGCCCAGGGCGATGACCACGGCCACGCCGGTCACCAGCCAATGTCTGTCGATCTTCATCTTGTCCTCGCGCGGCGCGCCGTCGGAGCGCCGGACTCATGGTCGGAAGGCGGCGCGTGGGGCGCCGCCTGGATCAGGTCGGGAGGGGCAGAGCCCTGGGCTTCAAGCCCTGGGTGGTCGATCGAGAATGGAGGAGCCGTCCATCGGCGCGCCGATTTCACGCGGCGCGGTGGCGGCGCGGCGGATGGCCAGCGGCTCGCCCGGCATGGCCGCCACGGCGACAAGGCCGACGTGTGCGGCATGACAGCAGCCGTGGCCGCAGGCCGGTCCGCAATCGATGCAGCCGTCCTGTTCGCAGGGATCGGCGGGCTGATCGACGGAGACGGCCGCAGGCTCGGGCGCGCAGGCCTGGGCCACGGCGGGCAGGGCCATGGAGGCGAGCGCCACCAGCAGCACGCCCACCAGACCGAGGCGCCCAAACGCCGTGAAGATCGCCCTCGCCATCGAAGCACTGATAGCACAGCGGTCCCCGCGCCGTCTCGCGGGCTTTACCCCGAACCGGGATTGGGACGACATTGGTGCCATGACCAAGCCCCGCATCTACGGCATGAGCTTCGCCGGTGTGTACCGCCTCTACATCGCCAAGGCGGAGCGCAAGGGGCGGACCAAGGCCGAGGTCGATGAGGCGCTGCGCTGGTTGCTCGGGGTCAGCCAGGAGGATCTCGATGGCCACATCGCGGCGATGACCACTTTCGAGGACCTGTTCGCCGCCCAGGCTCCGACCCTGAACCCGAACCGGTGGCTGATCACAGGGGTGGTCTGCGGGGTGCGGGTCGAGGCCATCGAGGAGCCGCTGATGCGGGAGATCCGCTACATGGACAAGCTCATCGACGAACTGGCCAAGGGCAAGGCGATGGCCAAGGTCTTGCGTGCCTGAGGGTAACAGGTCCGCTCAATCACCGCACCGGCCGCCCGGCCGCTTGAAATGGTCCCGCCCGGCGATCACAACGATGGGCAGTAAAGTATCGCTTGGACCGGCGTCGGGGATGTCGGTGGGGGAGCCGATGGACCTGTCTGACCGCAATGCTTCGGTGCGACTGATCAATGCCCAGCTGGATGCGCTCAGCGGCCAGTTTGTCTCTCGCCGCGCCATCCTCGAACTGATCATGCTCGGGCTGATCGCCCGCGAGCACGTGCTGCTGATCGGCCCTCCCGGCACCGGCAAGTCGCTGGTCGTCCAGGCCATCGCCCGCAGCGTCGAGGCCCGCTACTTCGAATACCTGATCGGCCGTTTCACCGAGCCTTCGGAACTGTTCGGTGGGCTGGACCTCAACGCCCTGAAGGACGGCGAGATCAAGCCGGTGACGGGCGGAATGCTGCCCGAGGCCGAGATCGCCTTCCTGGATGAAATCTTCCTAGGCTCGACCGCCATTCTCAACTCGCTGCTGAAGATCCTCAACGAGCGGACCTACCGGCGCGGACGGTTTGCGATGAAAAGCCCGATGCTGTCCTGCGTGGCGGCGTCCAACGCCCTGCCGGAAGACCCGCTGCTGGCCGCCTTTGCCGACCGCTTCCTGCTGACCAGCTTCGTCGATCCGGTCGAGGACGATCAGCTGACCGCCCTGATGCGGGCCGGCTGGGCCTTGGGAGTCGAGGGGCGGGCCGAGGTTCCCAGCCTGCCGGCCGGTGTCGTCGGCGCCCTGCACCAGGCGATGCTTGCTATCGATTTGACGCCCATCCACGAGGCCTACGCCCATATCGTCCGCAAGGTGAGGCTGACCGGGGCGGTGCTGTCGGACCGCAAGATCGTCAAGGCCCAGAAGCTGGTCGCCGCCGCCGCCCTGCTGCGCGGCCAGACGGCGGCGGGGCTCGAGGACCTCTGGCCGATCACCTTCCTGGTCCAGTCGCGCGACCAGCAGGCCCAGGTCCGGGACCTCCTGCAGGCCGAGCTGCAGCATAGCCGCAACCCGGTGCTGACCGGCAGTGTCGCCCAGGCCGTGCACGGTCCGACCGCCCATGCCGCCGAACTGACCGAACAGGCCATGGCCCTGCTTGAGGCCAAACCGGCCCTGGCCAGCGATCCGCTCTACGAGGTCTGGCTGGTGCGGCTGGAGACCCTGCTGGCCCGCATCGACGCGGCCTTCGACGCCAAGAGCCTACCCCAGGGCCTGCGCGCCGTTCGGGCCAGCCTGGAGAGTCTGCTGGAAACCCATTCGAGCGGGCGGGGCCAGGCGCCCGCCGCCGCCGAACTGACGGCGCCGGCCGAGGCGGACTGATGCGCTGGCGCCGGGTCGATCCGGTCCAGACCCTCGACGCGGCCCTGCTGACAGGCGCGGACGCGGCCGACCGGCTGCGGGCCGCCATCGCCCGCTCGCCCCTGTTTCGCACCCTGCGCGTCGCCCATGGGGAAGACTGGGCGGCGGTGTTCGCCGGCCAGATCGCCGGCGTGGGCGGGACCACCGAAACCATACTGCCCCGCATTCCCGGCGCCGTCGCACTGTACGAGGTCGAGCCCGACTGGTGGTTGCCCGTCGGGGTGGCCGTGGATGTGCCGGCTCACCTGGCGCCGGTCCTGTGGCGGGCCCTGGCCAACAGCCGTCGGTTCGAGCCTCCGGCCATCGTCGCGCCCCGCTTCGATGCCGACGGGACCAGCGGCGATGCCGACCTGTACCTGGCCCGCCAGGCCGTTCCCTTCGAGCGCTCGACGCTGGCGGAGCCGGCATGACCACGGCCGTGCATCAGGACCAGGAGGCGATGCCGGCCGCCTACGCCGTGTTCGCCCCGGTGCTGGAGCGGCTGTCAGCGCCGATGCAGCAGGTGCTGGGCGGCCTGCTGGCCCAGTTCGAGCGCGGCCTGAACCGTTATGATCCGCCGCGCGCCCGACCGCAGGGCGAGTTCGAGGGCCTGGGCGGTCTGGCCCGCAGCGGCGACATCGGCCATGTGCTGCAGAGCGAGCTGCTGCTGCGCACCGAGGCGCCCCTGGAGTTTCTGCGCCGACTGGCCGACGGCGAGACCCTGTTCCTGGAAAAACAGTACGCTGATCCCGGCGCCCGGCCCGTCTACCGGGCCATGGTGTCGGTGGGGCCAGGCGCCCTGGGCCATGGTCGCATCCTGTCGCTGGCGGCCCTGTTCTACCTGGCCCGCATCGCCGGCCAGCGGGGCGCCGACTTCCACTGGTGCTTCCTGCCGCGCGAGGACGGGGCGGTGTGGTTCGAGGGCCTGACCGTCAATGGGGTCAAGCGTCTCCTGAAGGCCGCCAGCTATCGCGAACTCGACGCCGCCGACCAGGAAGAGGCCATGGCCCTTTGGTCGCGGCTCAGCGGAGAGCCGGTGGAGGTCGCCGACTGGGTGATCGGCGCCCGGCCCCGTCGCCACATCACCGGCCGGCCCGCGGCGGTCGATGTCGCCGCCAATGCGTTCGGCTTCATCCTCGGTCCGCCGATCCCGTCCGCGTCCCGGTCGATGACCCTGGCCATGCGCCTGGCCGGACAGCCGCGCCCGGGCCTGGAGCTGACCTTCCCGGACGACCGGGTCTGCGTTTCGGCTCTGCGCGAGCCCTTCGCCCCGGTCAGCCCCCTGGCCTTGCCGCCGCCGGAGACCGCACCGGCCATCGCCCGCACCGGCTGGGCCCCGACCGGCATGGCCTCCGCCCACGGCCGCGCCCGTATCGTGCGGCTGGAAGAGGGGCTGCTGATCCTGGAGTTCAGCAATGATTCCGAGCTGAAGAGCAGCTGGCTGCTGCGGATGCCGCCGGGCGCCGTGCTGGCCGGCATCCGCTACGACCAGAGTCGGATCAACGTGCTGCTCTACCGCGAGGTTTCGGGCCAGGGGCAGCTGGCCTTCGGCAGCTTCTTTCTCCACGAGTACGCCAACCTTGCTCCCTTCGAGAAGGTCCGCCACGCGGTGCCGGCCGGCCAGCTGTTTAAGCGACATCCGCCGGACGCCATTCCGCCGCTGCTGGTCACGGGCCGGACGGTGCGGTTCTATTCCTTCGGCGGGGGCGTCTATGACCTGATGCTCGACGGCCAGGGCCTGGATGTGTTCAAGCCCCGTCGCGAGGCGCCGAAGATCGTCGGCTCCGATGGCTTCCACCACGTCTATCTCGAGGAAGGAACGCCTGCCCGCTTCGTCGTGAAGAAGCACGATCAGCTCATGTACCACCACTTCCGGCACGGGCAGCATGCGGTGCAGCCCGACCGGCTGCTCGGCCTCTGTCACCAGCCGTCGGAGCAGGCCCTTGCCTACAGCCAGGCGCCGCAGCGTTGGGTCATCGCCCCCCACCTTCCCCACCAGCAGACCGAGGCGGCGCCCGAGGCCGTCGAGGTCAAGCTGGAGGCGGGCGACCGGCTGCTGGCCGGCCGCTGGCGACCGCAGGGTGCGCAGGTCCGCATCTGGTCCGATGCCCGCCACGGCGGCAAGGGCACGATCCGCAGCGCCCAGGTCCGCGACGGGGTCCTCGGACGGCCCCAGCATGAGGTGAAACTTGGCCGCGACGCCGGCCGGATGACCCATCTGGAGATTGGCTATCACGGCTATTGGGGCCTGGTCGTTGGGGAAGACGGCAAGCTGGCAGAGCTCCTGTACCTGCGGCCCAACCGCAAGACCTCAAGCCTCGCCCGCACCGCCTGGAACCTTCGGGACCTGGCCCGCGAGGCCAAGGCCTTCGACCTGGGGCGTATTCTTGACTAGCCTGGCCCACGTTTTGCGGCGCAGCCGTCGTCTGGCCGGCCCGCCTTTCCCGGCGACGCCGACCCTGCCGTTCGGCGAGGCTTGGCCGGGGCTGGCTGTCGTGCTGGCCCAAGGCGCGACGGGTCCGGACCTGCGCGCCCTTCGCGAGCGCATCGACGGCCTGTGGCGCGGGCCGCTCGACGGTGAGGGAGTCGAAGTCCTGCTGGTCAGCTTCATCGCGCCCGTCCTGCTGACCGAGGCGACTGTTCCCGGCGCCCTGCCGTTGGCGGCGGGACATGCAGGCGTGCTGCGCAGCTTCTTCCAGGAGGCGGCCACCCCCGGGACTCCCTTCACCAAGGTCCCCGTCCGCCGCCTTGAGTTGCTGTGGGGCGGGCGGGTCCGCCGCATCGCCCTGGAGGCGCTCGCGCCCCAGCCTCTGGAGGCGTTGTGGGACCTCCCGCGTCTGCATATGCATCCCCAAGCTGCCCCACGCCGCGCCGCCGCCGGCCCCGCTGTTGTGGGCGAGGGCAGGGGGGAGGGCGAGCCCGACGGCCTGCTGCCCGTCGGCCGCAGCGAGCTGACCCTGACTGGCAGGACCCAGATCCTTTCGGACGCGGTCGAGGAGTCGATGGCGGCGCTGCGCGACCGCACCAAGCTCTCCAACATCTTCCGCCAGATGTTCCTCGGCGATGGCCGGGCCGGCGGCCAGGGAAAGGCTGGTCCCTGGGGCCAGGCGCCGGCGCCCAAGGGACCCACGGCCATGGAGAACCTGGCCGGCTGGCTGCGCTGGCACACCCCGCTGGGCGACCCGCTCCGTCGCAGCATGGCCGAGCGGATGAAACTGGTCGAAAAGCTGCTGGCCTCCGGCGATCTGGACAGCGCGCTGAAACTGGCCATGGCGCTGGGGAGCAAGGCCAGCGAGCTGCGCGACAAGATCTTGCCCAACCGGCTGTGGGACGCGCGGTCTTCCCTCGACTTCAACATCACGGGGAGCGGCTTCTCGATGCCGATCCTCGGCGGCGGGTCTTTCGACAGTCTCTACCAGCGCTACCGCAACCTGGCCGAACAGCTGGAGCGGGACGGGGACTGGCGCCGCGCGGCCTTCGTCTACGCCCAGCTGCTGGATGACCACGCCAAGGCGGTCACCGCCCTGGAAAAGGGCGGCATGTTGCGCGAGGCGGCCAAGCTGGCCATCGACGCCAGACTGCCGCCGGTGCGGGCCATCCGGCTGCTGTACAAGGCGGGCGAACTGGACGCCGCCCTGACCCTGGCCAAACAGGCCGCCTGCTTCGAGGAGCTGGCCCAGGACAGCAAGGGCAACGCCGGCTACCACGCCTTCGTGGTCAAGGCCTGGACCGACATGCTGGTCGGGACCGACCAACCGCTGCGGGCCCTGCAGGTCACCGATGCCCTGGCCGGAGAGGCTGACGGGGCGCTCGCCGGCGCCCGCCGCCGCTGGCTGGAGCGGGCGCTGCGCCTGCGCGGCGAGGACCCGCCGGGCGCAGAGCTGACCGCCCGCGGCCTGCTGACCGCCGACTGGACGCCGGACGACATCTCGCCGGAGGGGATCGAGGCCTTCCCCGACATGCCGCGCATCGCCGGCCAGGGGCCGCTGCCGGCCCTGCTGGCCGATCTCCAGACCCTGTTGGCGGGGCCGGGCGAGGCCGAACCGCAGGACCTGCTCGACCTTCTCCACGCCTTCACCCGCCTTGGCGACGAGGGCCGGTCCGAACAGGCCGCCTTCTGGGCCAGGCCGGCCCCGGCTATCCTCGAAGCTCTGGCTCTCGGCCTTGTCGAGCGGGCCGCCGTTCGCCTGGGCCAGGCCGAGCTTGCAGCCATGAGCGCCCTGCTCGGCCGCGCCGGCCTGTCGGTTCTGGCCGTCGACCTCGACAAGCTGAACAGGCTGCATCGGCCGACCGGGCGGAGCCTCCAGCACTGGCGGCTGCCGGCCGCGGATGTGCAGCGGTCTCCGGTGCGCCGGGCCTGCCTGCTGGCCGGGGGCGACATGCTGGCCTGGCGCGAGAACGATCAGCTGCAGCTGTTTGATCGCCATGGCGCGCCTCTGTGGCAAGGGACGCTGAGCGGCGTGCTCGGCCTAGTCCCGGTCGGCCAGAGTCCCAGCGCCCTGGTCATCCAGGCGGGGGAGGACGGCGCCGTTACCCTCAGCCGCTTCCTGGCCGGCCCGCGCCGTATGCTGCCCATCGGCCGAGTGCGGCTGAGCGCCTGGCACGACGTGACCAGCGAGAGCCAATGGCTGGTCCAGATCGACGGAGACATCGGGGCCCTCGACCTGGTCGCGCTGTGCGCGCCCCGGCCTCAGGTGCGGTTCCTTTGGTCGGTCGCCCTGACCGAGCAGGTTCAGGCCGTGGCCTTCGCCCACGACCCGGCCGGGCCCGGCTGGATCACTCGTGACGTCGGCCCCCGGCCTGGCGTGCTGGAATCCTGGACCCGCTCGCCGGCCGGCGTGCTGACCACCAACCTTCTGATCCCCCAGGGCGCGACGCCCAGCGATGTGATCCCACCCGCCGACTGGTCATGGCGGTCCCATTCGGTGACCCGTATCGGCGAGGGGCGCGGGGTCATGGTTACCCTGCCTTGGACCCGCGAGCGCGAGCGCGAGGCCGCCGCCCGGGCCCGCGCCGTTCTCGACACGCAGCCAGCCCAGCTCGACCGTTTCCTGCCCGGTGATCTGGGGCGGGCCTACGCGCGCCTGCCGGATCCCGAGACCGACACCCCGACCGCGACGATCACCCTGCACGACCATGCCATCAAACAGGCGCTGTTCCGCATCGAACACGACCCAGACGCCCTCGTCGTCTGCCTCGCCCGCTCGCCCGGGCGCGGCGTCGGCGTCCCCAACGTTCGCAGCCTCCTGTTCGCCGACCGCCACGGCCGGCTGATCGCCGTGGAGCTGCCCAGCGGCAACGTGGTGGTCGCCTAGCCCCTTTCGGCGACCTATCTTTCGACCCATGTCCGCCTCAGCCAGCCGCGTCCGCGTCATCGACCTGGAGACCGCCGGGACCGGCGCGGCCGATGTCTGCGAGATCGGCTGGCAGGACGTGGCGCTCCAGGACGGCCGTTGGGCGGTGACGGAGGAGCGGGGGGCCGCCTTCGTCAATCCGGGGCGGCCGATCAGCGCCGCCACCATGGCCATCCACCACATCCTCGACGAGCAGGTCGCCGGCGCCCCTTACTGGAAGGACGCCGCCCCGCCGGTGTTGCGGCCGGAGGGCGGGGTGGTGGCGCTGGCGGCGCACCGGGCGGCGTTCGAGCAGCGGTTCTGTACCCCTTCGTTGAGCGGCGGGGCCGCCTGGATATGCACCTGGAAGTGCGCCATGCGGCTGTGGCCGGAGCTGCAGAGCTTCTCCAATCAGATGCTGCGCTACCAGCGGCGGCCGGAGGGGCTAAACCACGAGACCGGCCTTCCCGCCCACCGGGCGATGCCGGACGCCTATGTCACCGCCCACCATCTGCGCGACATGTTGAACGCCGTGGGGGCGGAGCAGCTGTTGGCCTGGAGCGCGGAGCCGGGGCTGTATCCGCGCGTGCCGCGAGGGGCGGAGCGGGGGATGGCCTGGGCCGACCTGCCGCTGGAGGTGCTGCGAGCGATGGCCAGGGATCGGGACTGGGACGTCCGGTTCAGCGCCGAGACCGAGCTGGCCCGGCGGGGGGAGGCGGTCCCCACGGCCAAGACCCGGATACCGCAGCCGCGTCTGTTCTGATCTCCTCTATCCGCCGGGGTGGAGGCCGGGCGCCTCCTGGCCGGTGCGTTCGACGTATTCGGTATAGCCGCCACCGTATTGGTGGACGCCCTCGGGGGTCAGCTCCAGCACGCGGTTGGACAGGGCGCCGAGGAACCTCCGGTCGTGGCTCACGAACAGCATGGTGCCCTCGAAGTCGGCCAGGGCGGCGACCAGCATCTCCTTGGTGACCATGTCGAGGTGGTTGGTCGGCTCGTCCAGCACCAGCAGGTTGGGCGGATCGAACAGCATCATGGCCATGACCAGCCGGGCCTTCTCGCCGCCCGACAGCACCCGGCAGGGCTTCTCCACATCGTCGCCGGAGAAGCCAAAACAGCCGGCCAAGGTGCGCAGCTGGCCCTGGCCAGCCTGTGGGAAGGCGCGGTCGAGGGCTTCGAAGATGGTTTCCTCGCCGTCCAGCAGGTCCATGCTGTGCTGGGCGAAATAGCCCATCCGCACCCCGGCCCCGATGTTGACCACGCCCTGGTCGGGCGTGGTGCTCCCGGCTACCAGCTTAAGCAGGGTCGACTTGCCCGCCCCGTTGGCGCCCAGCACGCACCAGCGCTCTTTGCGCCGCACCAAGAAGTCTAGGCCCTCATAGATCGGCTGGGCGCCATAGCCCTTGTGCACGCCCTTCAGGCTGATCACGTCGTCGCCCGAGCGGGGGGGGCTGCGGAACTCGAACTGCACCGACTGGCGGCGGCGGGGGGCCTCGACCCGCTCGATCTTATCCAGCTTCTTGACCCGGCTCTGCACCTGGGCGGCGTGGCTGGCGCGGGCCTTGAACTTCTCGATGAACTTGATTTCCTTGGCCAGCATCGCCTGCTGGCGCTCGTACTGGGCCTGGCGTTGGGCCTCGCCGAGGGCGCGCTGGCCGTCATAGAAGTCGAGGTCGCCGGAATAGGTGATCAGGGACCCGCCATCGATCTCCACCACCTTGCCGATGACCCGGTTCATGAAGGCCCGGTCGTGGGAGGTCATCAGCAGGGCGCCGTCGTAATTCTTCAGGAAGCTCTCGAGCCAGATCAGGCTTTCCAGGTCCAGGTGGTTGCTGGGCTCGTCGAGCAGCATGCCGTCTGGCCGCATCAGCAGGATGCGGGCCAGGGCCACCCGCATCTTCCAGCCGCCGGACAGCAGGCCGACATCACCGTCCATCCGCTCCTGGGAGAAGCTGAGGCCCGCCAGCACCTCCCGCGCCCGCGCCTCCAGCGCATAGCCGTCCAGCGCCTGGAACCGCTCCTGCACCTCGCCGTAGCGGTCGATGATCTCGTCCATCCGGTCGGCCTGGTCCGGATCGACCATGGCGGCCTCGAGCTCATGCATCTCGGCAGCCAGGGCGCTGACCGGGCCGACCCCGTCCATCACCGCGGCCACCGCGCTCTGGCCCGACATCTCGCCGACGTCCTGGCTGAAATAGCCGATGGTCATGCCGGGATCGATGACCACCAGGCCGTCGTCAGGCGCCTCCTGGCCGGTGATCATCCGGAACAGGGTGGTCTTGCCCGCGCCGTTGGGCCCAACGAGGCCGACCTTTTCCCCCTTCTGCACGCCCATCGAGGCTTCGATGAAGAGGAGCTGGTGGCCGTTCTGCTTGGTGATGTTGTCGAGGCGGATCATGCGGCGGGCTGTTAGCCGGGGCCGGGGCGAAGCGCCAGGGGGGCTGGAGGGTGGAGGCCTCGGTCGGCGATAAAATGAACCTGTTCATTTTATTATTGCTCTGCTAGCTTTGCTGGGCAACGCAAGGAGACGGCTATGGCCCAGGGGGAAATCATCGATCGGGACTTCGCGGCGAAGTTCCTGGTCGCCGCGGACGCGCCGCTCGACTACGGCGTCTATCTGCTGTTCCACGAATGGTGGGCGGAAGCGCCGCGGGAGGCGATCGAGGCCTATAGCCGGGAGCTGGCCTCCATTCCCGAAGCGGCCCCCCTGCTGGCCAGCCGGTTCATCGCCGAGCCGCTGTCGCTGGAGCGCCTGGCCGCGTGCGCGCCGGGCACGCTGGGGCATGCCTACCGGCGCTTCATCATCGACAACGGGCTGGAGCAGAACCTTGGCCGCAACTACCGCAAGTTCAACGCGGAGCTGACCGCCTCGGGCAAGCTGGACCGCCTGCCCCCGGACCTCAGCTACATGATGGTCCGCGGATTCCAGATCCACGACTTCCTGCACGTTCTGACCGGGTATGAGGCGACCAACTGGGGAGAGCTGGCCCTGGCGGCCTTCTATCTGGCCCAGCTTCGGTTCCCGTATCACGCCATGAGGGTGGCGGTGACCACCGCCCACATGGCCTTCGTCAGGCCCGGTCTGATCGTCGACGCCATGGACGCCTTCGTCGACGGCTGGAGCTTTGGCCGCAGCGCTTGCAACCTCAATTTCGAGCGTTGGGAGGACGAGCTGGATACGCCGCTGGAGGTGCTGCGGGCGCGGATGAAGCTGAACCGGACGAGGATGGCCGCCTAGAGGAGATGGAGTCCCACCGCCCTGGGCTCGGCGTTTCAGGGGGCGCGCGTCGGCGCCGATTACCGGTTTCCCCGCGTCGGAACCCGCTCTAAGGCAGGGCATGCCCCGGAAACCGGCGACCGACGATCAACGGCAGGCGGCGCGTCGCACCCTGCAGAAGGCGGCCGCCGGCCTCTATGCCGAGGCCGGCGCGGCGGCGGTCTCGGCCCGCGCCATCGCCCAGCGGGCCGGGGTCAGCGTCGGGACCCTCTACGCCCACTTCGGTAGCCTTCAGGGGCTGATGCAGTCGTTGTGGATGGAGCCTGTCGAGGTCATCAACGCCGAGTTGGCGCAGCTAGCGGCCGGCATCGACGATCCGATTGAGCGGCTGCGGTCCCTCCTCAACGCCTATGTCGAGGTGGCACTGACGCGGCCGGAGCTGTTCCGCGGCGCCTTCCTGTTCGTGCGCCCCGAAACCCTGCCCAAGCCGGAGCGGCGGCCGCTGGAGGAGACCCCGTTCGCGGCCCTGCTGGTGGCGGCGATCCGGGAGGGCCAGGCCAGCGGTGTGGTGCGGGAGGGCGATGCCGCCGAGCTGGCCCAGATGGCGTGGGCCGGGGTGCATGGCTGCCTGGCGCTGCCGATCAATTTCGACCGCCTGGCCTTCGCCGAACCGCCCAGGCTGGCGGCGCGGATGATCGAGATGCTGATCGCCGATCTGGCGGCCGCGTCGACGGACGGGCCGGCGGTCTAGGCTCGGGCTTTCGGCCGGTCGCTCAGCCCTTCGCCGCGTGCCAGCCCCGGATCATGAAGGCCTGGAAGAAGGGGATCGGCAGGGCGAAGTCCGCGTCCCGCCAAAGGCTTTCCGTCTCGGCGAGGGTCAGGACGCCCAGGGCCTGGCGCATCATCTCGCCCAGCATGGCGAGCGACTCGGGCGTGGCGCCCATCCGGGCCTGCACCTGTTTCCAGTCCTCGAGCATGGCCGGCGCCTCTGGCGCATCGAGGTCGCCGCAGATCTCGGCGCTGACGAACCGGCCGCCGGGCGCCAGGCGATCATGGATGGCGCGATAGAAGCCGACCCGCCCCTCGCGCTTGATGAAATGGGCGACCAGCAGGCTGACCACGGCGTCGAAGCCGTCCTCGGCGACATCCTCGACATAGCCGGTCAGCAGCCGGCACCGATCCAGCACCCCGGCCTCCTCCAGCCGATGCCGCCCGACCGCCAGCATCTCCGCCGAGGGATCGACCCCGACGAACGACCACCCCGGCCGCGCCGCCGCCAGGGACAGGATCTCCGCCCCCGTCCCGACGCCGACGCAGAGGACGCGGGCGTCGTCGGGGAGGTCGGCGAGGGTGAGGCCGATCAGGAAGTGCAGGTTGGCGGAGATGGGGGCAAGGGCGCTGTTCCGGCGATCGTAGGCGTCGGCCATGTCCTTGTTGAAGAGGACGGGGGTTGGGGT